>DAITAP010000119.1:0-5961 GCA_036824225.1 Caproicibacter sp.
AGATGAAAATTTTGGGCCTGATTCTGATTTTACAGTCTGGAGTCCGGGATCCCGGTTTTCATCTCGGGAATGGAATTCTGGGAAAATCCGGTCCGCGTTTTCTGCGAAACACCGCCGCTTTTATCCTCCCGTTCCGGGATGAAATTCCGGATGACCGACTTTCTGCTGCTTATTCAGCCGCGGATTTTTTCCTCTTCTCTCTGTTTTCCGGGTAAAAAAAAGCGGAAGGCGGCCCAACTTCAGGTACGCCTTCCGTGTGATTCCGGGCCTTTTCGGCCTTTCAACATCGCAGAAAGCGACGGCGGCACATGCACATGCACATTAGGAACTGAAAGTTTCCTGCCGACTGCATGGAATTCATTCTGCACAGTACGGTGCTTTTCATCATCTTTTATCCTTTCCCAGCAAATTCAGCTGCACTATCCGGTTCAGCACTGTGTCTATCCGGTACGGCGCTTCCAATACCCTCAGGCCTTTCCCTAAAAGGTACTCTGCCGCCGCTGGACCGATCCGGCTGACCAGAACCGCCTCGCAGTCCCACAGCATCAGCCGGACTTTGTCAAACTCCGCGGTATCGTGCCCCAGCGTCCTCCGGATGTCGCGCCGCTCAAAAAACTTCCAGCCGTCCGGGCGGATATCGTAAAGATAAAATACCTGAGCCTGCCCGAAATGCAGATTGACCGTTACGCCGTCGCTGCTCGCCACAGCGATTCTTCCAGGGATTCTATCTTTCCTCATCAGCGGTAGGTGCCGAGAACCCGGTCGTAAATGTCTTCAATGGCGCGCAGACCGCCATTATATCCGGCGTATCCGCAGTTGAGCACCAGCCGGTACTCCACCGGGACGCCCAAAATGAGCAGGTCCGCGTTCAGATCTTTTGCCAGGTCCCGGTCCCAGCCGCTGCCGAGGATCAGCGCCCGCGTTCTGTTTTCATCTTCCCGTATTTTCTGCTGAATCACTCCGCCGTCCGTCTCAAATTCCACAGGGACGGACCGGCGATCGGAGAGGTGCGCGAACTCCCCGCGTATTTCGTCCCGGAACCTCTCGGGAGTATTGTCGACCACAAACTGCCGGGCGGGCAGGATTCCAAGCTCGTTGAGGAGGTATTTTGCGAACCCGACCGCGTAGGACGCGTCCAGAATGGTATAAAACCGCCTTGGAAGTCCATACCGGAACTCCAGAAGAAAGTCTGCCACGCGTTCGACAAAGGAATAGAATATCCGCTCTTCGCGGCAGATAAAATTTTCCACACGCGTTTTGTCGAGGTGTCCGAATTCCGCCACCTGCCGCAGAAACCGGCTCGTTTCGATACCGCCGATCGGAAGATACGGAAAATGAAAATAAGGCGTGCCGTATTTCTTTTTCAGGTGTTCCGCGATGCCGAGACCGACCCACGAGCTCGCGACAATGTTAAATTCCGCGTTTGGAATGTTTCTCCACTCTTCGAGACCGCCGGATTCCTGCCCAAAGAGGATGTTTGCTTTTAGGCCGATCCCTTCCAGCACCCTCTTAAGCTCTTTCAGATTTCCGTTCCAGTAGGGATCCTGATAGGGAACCGTCGCAAAAACATTGACGAGGCCCTTCTGCACGCCGCTTTTTATGCGGTGTGCATCAACATACTGGTCGATAACCGCGTTGACTACGGTTTCGTGGCTGCAGTAATTATTGGTTTTAAATCCACCCGTTTCCACGCAGACCACAGGCTTTCCCGCTTTTCTGAATTCCTTTGACACACTGTCGATATCATCCCCCACGATGGAAGCGGTGCAGCCCGTCAGAATGACGTACAGGTCGGCGTCAATCACCTGCAGTGCTCCTTTGACGACACTGCGGAGCTTGTCAACCCCGCCGAATACCACCTCGCGTTCGGTGGTATTCGTGCAGGGTATCGTGCTGCCGCCCGCGTAAGCTTCCCCTTGCCCGATGAGGCTTGTAATTTTGTTGCAGCATCCGGGGCCGGAATGGAGGATGGGAACCGCCCGCCGGATGGCAACGATGGTCTGTTCTGCGCCGAGGGCGCAGGAATACCGAGGCTGCTCAATAACTTTCGACAACCATGTCGCCTCCCTGAAACGCGTAAGGATCCTGATCCAGCCACCATTTTGTATAAGGCATGGTGCTGTGTTTTGCCAGGTTCTTTACGAATTCCGTATTGTCGAGCGTTTCGGCAATCCGCTCCGCATACCGAAGAATCCCATCATAGCCGAAACTGAGTTGCTCGTCGCCGATCAGCAGGGTCGGAATGCCGAGTTTTGCTCCCCAGACCGTCATGCCTCCGTGACGGGCGATGAAGATATCCGGCTTTGTTCGCCGAAGCAGATTCACAAGCTCGAACGCCTGCTTGTTGCAGATGTCAAAATTCTGAATGTTTCCATAATCCTTCACGTCGCGGGCCAGCATGTCGGCGCATGCACAGCCGTTGTCATAGACCGGGTCGTGGTGGAAAATCGCGGCGCCTATCACTTTAAACCCGAGTTCCCGGAGCACGGCGATCAGGGCATGGCCGTGGGCTGCCCCTGCAGTGACAAATGCCGTTTTGCCGCGGAACTGCTTACGGACCTCCGTAAGCGTTGGAAGCACGCGCGCGTGGCCTTCCGCAATGATCTTTTCCACTTCATCCCGGCGGTTCAGGACGCGGCCGAGCTCACGCAGCCACTCGTCTGTCCCTTCCACTCCATATCCGGGCGAAGTCTTGATTTCAGGGACTCCGTACACCTGTTCCAGCGCCGCCCCGAGATATGTTCCGAGGGTCTGGCACACCTGGATGGTTGCTGCCGCTTCGGAAATATGCTCAAGCTCGCGGATGGTGGAAAATGCGACGATATACCGCGGTTCATAGCCGAGCCGGTGAAGAAGGCCGTCAAAGATATGACTACCCCAGAAATTGATGATATTCACCTGATTGGTTTTTTTCCGGGGCGGTTTGACTATGCCGCGGACAATCGCGTGATAGGCGGAATCAAACCCTGTCGTCCAGATCCTTGATTTAAAGCCCTCACAAAAGCAGGCGACCACTGGAATGTGAAGTTTCCCGGTCATCTCCCTGGTCACGCTTTCCACATCGTCTCCCGTGATGCCGGAGGCGCAGGAAGTCGTAACAAAAATAGCATGGGGATGGACCCGCTCGAAGACGGTCTCAATTGCGTCACGAAGTTTTTTTGTTCCGCCGAATATGGTGTCGCGCTCATCGAGATTTGTGCTGAAATAGCGACCGCTGGAGCGGGGCAGGCCCCTCTCCACCTGGCCCTCGCGGTATACGAAATTAAATCCCGCCGCGTCTCCCATACAGCCGATGGGCGCGTGATTGATGACTGCCGCGTCCGGGATCATGCAGAGCTGGCAGAATGCCTGACCGGAGCTGCAGCCGGTGCACTGACTGAACCGGCGCGGGACTTCTTCCAGAGTTCCGCCGTGGGACTTTTTTACCAGCTTTTCCGCGTCACCCTGATAACCCGTTATGGATCCGAGGCGGACTTCGCGGATTACAACTTCCGGCGATTCCAGATTGACCGTACTCATTCTTTAATCTCTCCCTTTCCCGGCTGGCTGCCTTACGGCCTCCGGACTTTTCCCGGAGGAAAACAGATGAGCCTCAAAATATTTTTGAAAACTGCGAAATGTGGCGTCAATGGTCTGCGGCTCTTCCGAAGGTGTCTCAAAGCAGCGGATTCCCCGCTCGCGGAAAATACTGTACGGATAGAATCCGATGCGGTACGTAAAAAGGTACGGACAGTCGGACAGGAGCTTTACTACTTCCCGGACATGTTCTTCCTCATGGGAAAATCTGTGGCAGGTCTGTTCCGTTTTCCGATGTCCGAGGATCCGCCATTCCCCGGAATCACCGTCGAATTCCGCAATCAGGAAATCGGAGCAGCGCCCAAAATGCAGATCAATTACCTTTCCGTCGCTGCTGGTGACGGCAACCCGGACTTTCACGTTTCTGCCTCCCTTCCCGTCAGCACGCGCCGCCGATGGACTGCGTAGAGATGGACTGCGACTCCACCGCGAGAATTTTCTTGCTCCATTTGGAAGCCCACTGCCGCAGTTCCGCCGTGCTCAGAGGGGACGGCGTATGGGAAATCTCGTGGGCCGCGATCTTTTCTGCCAGCCGGGTGTAGATTTTTGCCTGCTCCGAATCCGGCGCGCCCTCAATGGTCGTTTCCCCCTGCAGTTCGCACTGCGTGACGGTGACGGAACGAGGGACGTATTCCAGCACCTTTGTCTTTGTCAGATCCGCAAAGTCGTCGATGATGTCTTTGGAATACTGGTGATTGATGGAATTTGCGATAATGCCGCCCAGCAGCGCCCCGCCGGAATCCGAATACCTCTGGATACCCTTAAAAAGGTTGTTCGCCGCATAGACGGACATGAAGTCCGAGGACGATACGGTGAAGACGTGTTCCGCGATTCCTTCCCGGATCGGCATGGCGAAGCCGCCGCAGACAACGTCGCCCAAAACGTCATAAATTATAAAGTCGAGGTCGAGGTCCTCGAACACCTTCTGCTGCCGGAAAAGCTGCACCGCGGTAATAATTCCGCGTCCCGCGCACCCGACTCCGGGGGCCGGACCTCCCGCCTCCACGCAGTAGACGCCGTTAAAGCCCTCAAAAATCACTTCATTCGCCTTGACGGAACCCTTTTCCCGCAGAGTATCCAGAACAGTGGGAATGTACTCCCCTTTGCGCAGCGTGTTGGTGGAATCACTTTTCGGGTCGCAGCCAAACTGCATTACCTTATATCCCATCTTGGAGAGTGCGGCGCTGATGTTGGATGTGGTGGTAGATTTTCCGATACCGCCCTTCCCGTAAATCGCAATTTGCTTGAGTTTTTTTGCCATGATCTCTCTATCTCCTTGTTCCATCTTTAAATTTTATTCTCGGGCGGAGTTTCTTTCAGCCGTGGGAGAATGTCTCCGCGCACGTCTGCCGGTAAAGCTTCGGGGAAAGGTCCCCCCTCCCCGGAATACCGCAGGCATCGGCGCGGCAGTGCTGACAGTGCCGAAAGATCGGAATGTATTTTCCCGCTGCGGCCCTTGCCGCCTCAATCTGAAGACAGGAGGGCGCGGGATAATCTGCAAAATCATGCTGCGGGATCAGCGGGATGATATTGTATATATCCGCGCCTGCCTCCCGCACCGTCCTGGCCACGGCCTCGATGTGCCGGTCGTTTATGCCCGGAATCAGCACCGTGTTGATCTTGATGATCACGCCCAGCGCGCTCATCTTCCGGATTCCCTCGAGCTGCCGCTGGATCAGGATGGAGGCTGCCTTCGTCCCGACATAGCGGATCCCCCGGAAGACAATGTAGGAAATGATTTTTGCCTGAATTTCCGGATCGACGGCATTTACCGTGACGGTCAGCGACCGGACACCCACGTCATAAAGTTTCTGCGCGTAATCCGGAAGCATCAGGCCGTTCGTCGAAAGGCACAGGATAAGATTCGGATACGCTTTGTGCACCAGGCGAAACGTGCGCAGCGCCGAATCGGTCGCGAGCGTATCGCCCGGCCCCGCAATGCCTACCACGGTGATCTGCGGGCACAGCTTCAGTGCCTCCCGCACCTTTTCTACAGCGTCTTCCGGCTGCAGAATCTGGGCGGTGACGCCTGGGCGCTGTTCCGTTTTATTGAGACTGCGCCGGCAGAACCGGCACTGAATGTTGCACGCCGGACTTACCGGCAGGTGCAGTCTGCCGCAATTCATGTTGGCTTCCCGGCTGAGGCAAGGGTGCGACTTCGCAATACGCAGGAGTTCCTCGTTTTCTAGAAATTTGCACTCCATCATCGTGATTCCACCTTTCAAAAAGCTGCGCGCGAGAAATAAAAAATGGCCGGACTGGGTATTCTCAAACCCAGTCCGGCCTCCGGTTTTCCGGTCAGTCGTTCATGATTTTTCGATCGTTTCCACGTGTCTGTCAGATAAAACGTACTTTCTCATTTTTTTCGATTTGAACGATTCTGCC
>DAITAP010000120.1:0-5945 GCA_036824225.1 Caproicibacter sp.
CGCACGGTGGTGTGAGAGGTCGGTCACTCAAATGGGTGACCTCCTACTCGATTGCTTCCTTGCGCTCTCTCTCCCTGCACGGATGCAAAAGGGAACCGCCGTGCACCGGACGATACGCACACGGCGGTGAGGGAAGACCGGGGGGTCTGCCCGACTGCGTCCGGCAGAGCCGGATGACGAGAAAGGGAAGACTGTCCTTCCGGATTTTCGCCGGAAGATTTAAGACAGAAGACCCATCATGAACTGGTATACATAGTCGCTTGCGTCCGGATACCCTTCGTGTGCGAAATCCGGGTAAATCAGCATCTGCTTGGGAGCCGTGATATTGTTGTAAGCCGCAAACTGCGTGGAAGGGGGGCAGACCGTGTCCATCATTCCAGTCAGCATCAGAACCCGGCCGCGGATCCGCGGGGCCAGGTTGTGGACGTCGATATACCCGAGCTTCGTGAAAATCTCCTTATCCCGCCTGTGAAGCGGATCAAACCGGCGGAAATACTGGGTAATCTCATCATAGGCGTTCTTCGCGAGGTCCATTTCCCACACCCGCTGGTAATCCGACAGGAACGGCATCTGAGGAGAAAGTCTGCAGATGCGGGGCTCCAGCGCCGCGCAGGCAAGCGTCAGCCCGCCGCCCTGGGATCCTCCGAATGCGCCGACGCGGCCGGGATCCACTTCCCGCATGTCCATTACAATTCGGGCAAGCTCCGCCGTATCGAGAAAAATATGGCGCATCAGAAGATTTTCAGGCCGGTCGTCCAGACCGCGGATAATGTGGCCTGAAAGGGTATTCCCTTTTACGCCGCCGACATCCTGCGAGCGGCCGCCCTGTCCGCGGCAGTCGAGCGCTGCCACGGCAAACCCGGCGGCAGCATAGGGCAGAAGGCCTGTCCAGTCACCGCTGCTGCCCGAGTATCCGTGAAACATCAGGACGGCTGGGATCTTTCCGGAAATATGCCTGGGTCTTGCAAATTTTGCGTAGATGCGGGCTCCCCGCACCCCGGTGAAAAACAGATCGAAACATTCGGCGAACGGGCAGGAAAAAACGGCGGGCCTCAGCTCCACATCCGGTTTGACCTCGCGCATTTCCCGCAGTGCGTCGTTCCAGTATCGGTCGAAATCCTTTGGTCGGGGGTTGGTCCCCATGTATTTTTTGAGCTGTTCCATCGGCATTTCAAAAACCGACATTCTGATTCCTCCTCGATTAAAAATGATCCGTTCAATGGACTTTGTCCTGTCGGCCGTTTTTCAGGATTCCCTGCTTTTTAACGATCGGGCTTTTTCTTTCTGCAGCCGGCCGTTTCAAACCATTTTCAGGCCTGTCCTCGCCGGGTTGCTTGCCGATCCGGAAGCTCTGGCACCGGAAACTCCGTTGCTGATTCTACCACTTTACGCGCGGGAAGAAAAGACCGGTTTTATTCCGAAGAACAATCTTTTCTTTTTTTCAAAGGAAAAGTTCTTCTTCCCCGTCAGTTTTCATAGAAATTGGAAGTTAGAATTGGCCGCCGGATAACCGAAAGCGGAAACCAGAGGCGAATTGCATTTGATGGAAAAGTAGGATATAATTAAATAAAATACGGCTGGATAATTGTGATTTTTTGTAGATCCAGTCCTAGAAGGAGCTGGTCAGAGATGAAAGAATACCATGCGGACCGGATTTTGAACATTGCTCTTGCGGGCCACAGCGGAGCCGGAAAAACCAGTCTTGCGGAAGCGATGCTTTATCTTTCCGGCACAACCTCAAGACTCGGGAAAGTCGCCGACGGGACGACGGTCTGCGATTTTGATCCGGAGGAAATTCGACGAAAGACTTCCGTAGCGATGTCGACGGCCCCTTTGGAGTGGAAGAACCACAAGATAAACCTCCTGGATTCGCCCGGCTTGTTTGATTTTGAGGGAGGCGTGTGCGAAGCCATGCGCGCGGCAGATTCCGCGCTGATCGTGGTCTCCGGACGGGATGGAATTGCCGTGGGAACGGAAAAAGCCGCGGACGCCGCGGACGCGCGCGGACTTTCAAAAATCTTCTTTGTGAACGGCCTGTGCGAGGCCGGATCGGATTTCTATAAGGTATTCGAGAATCTGAAGGAGGACTTCGGCCCGTCTGTCTGCCCCGTCGTTGTGCCGTATATCCGGGATGGAAAGGCCAATGTCTACGTCAATATGCTCGAATTCAAGGCCTACGAGTACCGCGGGGGAAGAGCGGTGGAAGTCAGAATGCCGGACATGGGAGAGCGCCTTGAAGGGCTGAGAACGGCGATCTACGAAGCGGTCGCCGAGTCGGACGACGCGATGTTTGAGAAATATTTTTCCGGCGAGCAGTTTACACCGGAGGAAGTCATCGTCGGGATCAGCCGAGGAGTGAAAGCCGGATCGGTCCTTCCCGTGTTCTGCGGCGACGCCCTGTTGCTGAACGGCGTGGATCAGCTCCTGAACGGCCTCGTGTGGCTCGCCCCTCCCGCGTCTTCCCGGGAGGAAACGGGGGAGGACGCGGACGGCAACCCGGTCGAGATTTCTTCGGACGATTCGGCGGAGCCGGCGGCCGTTGTGTTCCGCACCGTTGCGGATCCCTTTATCGGGCGTCTTTCCTACCTGCGGGTGGTTTCCGGAACTTTGACGGGGGATTCGCAGCTTACCAACGTGCGCACGGGCGGAACCGTGCGGATCGGGAAAACGCTGTTTCTCCGCGGGAAAAAGCAGGAAGACGCACCGCGGCTTACAGCCGGGGACATCGGCGCTGTTCCGAGGATGCAGGGGGTCCGCACGGGAGACACGCTCTGCTCGCCTGGCCGCCTCGTCCGGCTGGAAGAAGTGAAGTATCCGGCTCCGACGCTCTCGATGGCCGTCCATCCGAAAAACAAGGGGGAGGAAGACAAGGCCGCGCAGGGACTTCTCCGCCTGCAGGAAGAAGATCCAACCATTCGGTTCCACACCAGCAGCGAGACGCATCAGATGATCCTCACAGGTCTCGGGGAACAGCACCTTGGCGTCATTGCCGCGAAACTGAAAAAGAAATTCGGCGTCGAAATTCTGCTGGAACGCCCGCGGGTTGCGTACCGCGAAACGATCCGCAAAAAAGTCCGGGTTCAGGGCAAGTATAAAAAACAGACCGGGGGACACGGGCAGTACGGCGATGTGTGGATCGAGTTTGAGCCCTCGGAAAGCGAGGACCTGGAATTCTGCGAGCGCGTAGTAGGCGGCGCGGTGCCGAAAAACTTTTTCCCGGCCGTGGAAAAGGGACTCCGCGACTGTGTGGGGAGGGGCCCCCTTGCAGGGTATCCCGTTGTCGGGCTTCGTGCCACTCTGTATGACGGATCCTATCATCCGGTGGATTCCTCCGAAATGTCGTTTAAAATGGCGGCCGCCCTCGCGTACCGGGACGGGCTTCCCAGGGCATCCCCCGTTCTGCTGGAACCGATCGGCATTTTAAAGTGCACGACTCCGGACGCCGGCATGGGCGACATCATGGGCGAAATCAACAGGCGCCGCGGCCGCGTGCTCGGAATGGAGCAGGCGGGCCGGGGAAAGCAGACCATTGAGGCGGAGGTCCCCGAAGCAGAAATGTATAATTTCACCACGTTTCTCCGCCAGGCGACGCAGGGCCGCGGCACGTTTACGTACAGGTTTTCAAAGTATGAGGAGGTTCCCGAACCGGTGTCCCGGAAGATCGTCGAGGAGTCCCGAAACCGGGAAGTTTCCTGACTGTGAATTTTTACCGCCTCCGCGGCATATTTATTGCCAAAGAGGGGGCGGATCATCGATGTTTGTATTATCTTTCCGGCACAGCCGGAAAAAAGTTATTCTTGTTCTGGCCGTGCTTCTCGTGGCCGTGACGGTTGTAGCCGCCCTGGCTGCGGTAAGGGGAGCCGGCCCTACGGCCGTGAGCGGAGGCAAAAAATATTCTCTTTCTGCCTCCGACAATGAGGAGCGGATCGCTTTTTTCCGTCAGTTTGGCTGGCAGGTGAAGGCCGAACCGGCCAGCGAAGGGGACGTGGCAATTCCTGAAAAGTTTAATGACGTTTACACGGTGTATAACAACCTTCAAAAGGAACAGGGACTGGACCTCAAGCCCTATGCGGGGAAAACATGCCGGCAGTGGGTTTACGAGATTACGAATTTTCCCCAGCAGAAAACCATGCGGGGAACGATTCTCGTATATGACGGAAGAGTCATCGGCGGAGATCTGAGCACCCCCGCTCTGGACGGCTTTATGACGGGCTTCAGCGGACGGACCGAAAGCAGCGACTACACGGTGAATCAGCCCGCGCTTGCCAGGGATTCCACGGGGACGCTTACTTCACCGTCTTCTGCTTCGCCGTCTTCCGGAAAGGGAGTTTCCTCTTCTGCCGGCGGGAAGGGAAAAGCGGTCTCCTCCGCGGTTCCGGCGAACGCCTGGCCGACGGATTGACCTTTTTTCTCCGCCCGGGTATACTGGAATCCCGAGGTGGTGGAGAGGTTGAAAAAGGAGAGGCTTGATAAAATTCTGGCGCTGAATAATTTTGGCAGCAGGCGCGAGGTAGGCGACGCCGTACGCCGGGGCCGCGTTTCGGTAGACGGCCGGATCGTCCGGAAACCGGATTTCAAGATTTCCCCGGATGAGGCCTCGGTTCTGGTGGACGGAGTCCCCGCGGTGCTGCGTCTTCACCTTTACCTGATGATGAATAAACCCGCCGGAGTCCTTTCCGCGTCCCGCGACCCCGCGTCCCGGACGGTGGTGGATTTGCTGCCCCGGAAATGGAAAAGGCGCGGCGTTTTCCCGGCGGGCCGCCTGGACCGCGACACCCAGGGCCTGCTGATTATCACCGACGACGGAGATTTCGCGCACCGGATGCTTTCACCGAAAAACCATGTGTGGAAACGGTATGAGGCCGAACTGGCTTTTCCGGTCTCCCCGGAAGACACCGCGGCGTTTCAGGCCGGCATCCGGTTTCAGGATCGGACGTGCCTTCCCGCGAGACTGGAAGTGATTTCCCCGGGACCCCATCCGCTTGCGGGGGTGGAAATCCGCGAAGGAAAATTCCATCAGGTAAAGCGGATGTTTCTCGCGAGGGGAAACCGAGTGCTTCGCTTAAGGCGTGTCCGCATCGGGAATCTGGAACTGGATTCCGCCCTCGCCCCCGGACAGGCCCGGGAGATGACCGAAAGAGAACGGCAGGCGGTTTTTATGGAATCAAGTGCGCCAGAATAAACGAAAAATATCAATTACTTTTGTGTTTTATTCGAATTACCTAAAGTAAACATTTAAATTTTGGGTAAAAAGAGTCTGTAAAATGGATGCGGCATCTGGTATGATTAACTTACATGGAAAAGGGCTTTCAAACTTGTAAAAGTCCTTGAAGCAGAAATCTTTTCGGGAAAACAATTGATTGAAATGAGTCTTCAGGAGGTTTATTTATGGCGAGTGTGACATTAAAAAATGTCAGCAAGGTTTACAACGGCGGAGTGAAAGCCGTAACCGACTTCAATCTGGAAGTCAAGGATAAGGAATTTGTCATTCTGGTCGGACCTTCCGGATGCGGAAAGTCGACGACTCTTCGGATGATTGCAGGGCTCGAGGAAATCACGTCCGGTGAGCTGTACATCGGGGACACCCTTGCAAACGACGTCGCGCCGAAAGACCGCGATATCGCAATGGTGTTCCAGAACTACGCTCTGTATCCACATATGACGGTTTACGACAACATGGCGTTCGGCCTCAAGCTCCGCAAGGTCCCCAAGGATGAAATCAAGCGGCGCGTCGGCGAAGCTGCCAAAACCCTTGATATCGCCCACCTTCTCGACCGGAAGCCAAAGGCGCTTTCCGGCGGCCAGAGACAGCGTGTCGCGCTGGGGCGCGCTATCGTGCGCAACCCGAAAGTCTTCCTGCTCGACGAGCCTCTTTCCAACCTGGACGCGAAGCTGCGCGCGCAGATGAGGACCGAAATCTCCAAGCTGCACCAGCGCCTCGGCAC
>DAITAP010000121.1:0-3500 GCA_036824225.1 Caproicibacter sp.
TACCGGCATCCAGAATCAGAATACGATCGGCAAGCCGGAACGCCTCGTGAATATCGTGAGTCACAAAAAGAAATGTTTTCCGGAACCTTCGATGGATGGAAAGAAGTTCATCCTGTAAGCTCCGGCGGGTAATGGCGTCAATCGCTCCAAATGGTTCGTCCAGCAGCATAATGGCGGGATCGGCGGCAAGAGCGCGGGCAAGTCCGACCCGCTGCTGCTGGCCGCCGGAAAGCTGGTGCGGATAGCGCTTTTTAAATTCCTGCGCGGGGAGCTGCACCAGATCAAGAAGCTCATCCACTCTTTTTTCGATTTTTTGTTTCGGCCATCCTAAAATTTTAGGAACTGTCGCAATATTTTCACCGACGTTCATGTGGGGAAACAATCCGACCTGCTGGATCACATATCCGATTTTGCGGCGCAGCTCAATAGGGTTCATCTGCCTGATCGGCTGCCCGAAAAATAAAATCTCGCCGGAATCGGGCTCGTAAAGCCGGTTGACCATTTTCAGAAGCGTCGTTTTGCCGCATCCGGACGTTCCCAGAATGGTGACGATCTCACCTTCGTTGATTTTCAGCGAGACATCCGACACGGCGTCATAACTTGCCTTCGGGAATCTTTTGAAAACCGACCGGAATTCAACCGCCGTTGCCATCCTGAATTCTCCTTTTTAAAGTAATTGCCGCTTTCGGACACGTTTCCACACAGAGGCCGCAGCCTCTGCAAAGTCCCGGATCATAGGAAATGCCGTCTTTTCCCATCGTAAACGCCCCGAAATTACACCGCTTCACACACCGTCCGCAGGCGATGCATCTGCTTTTCCGGAACGACGCGATGAAATCCGTCCGCGGCCAGACGCCTTCGCTATGCCTTGCCCTCTGAGCGCGGAACAGATAGCAGCAGTCGCCGCAGCAGTTACACATTCCGTTTAAATTGGCAGTCTGTACCAACCCGGCCCGGTTCGCCATCCTGACGACCTGTTTGGCCTGCTCTTTCGTCAGGGGTCTGGACCATCCCCGATGCGCCAGCGTGTTGATTCCACTTCTTAAAGTCAGGCAGGTGCCGAGCGGTTTCCCGCAGTCTCCCGTAAGGGATCGGCAGTCGCATTGATTCAGCCAGATCTGACGGTCTGCTTGATCAATTTTTTCCAAAGCTTCCTTTAAAGTGAGGATCCGGTCGACGGTTGGTCTCGGTTCCTCGCCGAGACTTTCCAGATAGGCATTAAAATACCATCTGTCCAAAGCTTTTCGAATGTCCGGAGGAAGTGATCGATAGGCCTCGTTTTCGGTGGTGGCAAAAACATCCAGACGGCCATAAAAGCTGCCGGTCCGAAATTTTGTGAAACTTTCATCCTCGAGTTGAATCACCCCGCGCCGATAAGCGCTTCTCAGAAGCCGGTTCAGCTTGTCGGCGGACATTTCCTTTCCGGCCTTCTTCAGCGCTTCCGAAGCGTCCCTCACCGTAAAGCTTCCGCTTCCGACGGCCTCCAGCAGTTCGATTTCCTCTTTGCTCACGATACGATCCACGATATCCCTTGCCACGCCGGGAACCTTAAAAATTGTTAAAAAACGTTTCATTTCCTTCAGCTCTTGATCTTATCCTGGATGGAATCATAGAAATTCTTCGCAACTTCTTCGTATTCCTGTTTGTCGACATCAACTTTGGCATTGAGAGCAGTAATTGTCTTGGTATCGAGCGTCGCGGAAACCTGATTGAGGATTTCCTCGATTTTCGGGTTTTTGTCCAGCGCACTCTGGCGGACAACCGGTGCGAGGTTGTACGGCGGCCAGACATGCTTGTCATCTTCCAAAACCAGAAATTTGGGATCCACCAGCTGTCCTTCCGTGGTATACGCAACCGCAAGATCGGCCTTATTCTGACTCAGAATCTGATACTTCAGGCTGTTGCTATAGATTGCGTCGGATTTAAATTTAAATTTTCCGTAAACTTTTTCAAGAGCCGGAAGGCCGTCGTCGCGCTTGTCAAACTCGCCCTGGGAGGCAAAGCGGATCTTATCGGCGTTTTTTTGCAAATCTGAAATGGTCTTGATATGGTACTGGTCGGCAACCGATTTCAGGATCACAAGGCCCTGGGAATCGTTTGCAGGCGAATAGTCAAGCCATACCGCATTGAATTTTGTCTTGTATTCTTTCTTTACAATGTCATAGACTTCTTTGGGATCGGTGACCAGGGAATGCTTTAAAATTGTGAGCAGGCCCGTGCCGGTATACTCCGGATACAGATCTATCTGCCCGCTGGTCAGCGCGCTGTGAATCACCGAACTGCCGAGGTTGAGTTTCCGGTTGACCTGAATTCCCTGGCCTTCCAGAGCTTCTGCGTATATTTCAGCTACAATCAGGTTTTCCGTGAAATCTTTGGAGCCTATCGTGACGGACACCGGAGCCGTGGAAACGGCCGAGGCGGCAGAATCTGCGGAGGAACCTGCGGCAGAACCTGCGGAGGAATCCGCAGCGGAACTTTCCGAAGAAGAAGCGTTTCCTGCGCATCCGGAAAACAGACCCGATAGAATCAGGACAAAGGACAAAATAAATGCTGCTGTCAGTTTTTTCATAATGGGGATTCTCCTTTAATGTTATGTTTTACGCATGTTCGTATCTGGTCATCCAGAACTCGGCCACGGAAAGAATCAGATCGACGAGAAGGGAAAGAACAGCAACGGAAATACCTCCAATCAAAAGATAATCTATTCGATACAGCCCAAGTCCCGTAAAAATTAAGTCGCCCAAACCGCCGGCGCCGATATAGGACGCAAGCGTTGCGCTTGCAATCACTTCCACCGCTGCCGTCCGTATGCCGGTAAGCATCATCGGCGCCGCCAGCGGCAGTCTTATCTTCCAAAAGATATCACCGCCATCCATGCCCATCCCGACAGCCGTTTCCAGGACAGATCCGGGAATGCTCCGAAAGCCGACGGTCGTATTGATAAAAACAGGGGGCAGTGCCAGAAGGGTCAGGGCGATGATCGCCGGAACCATGCCGACTCCGAAAATCGGGATGCAGACAAACAGAACCGCAAGACTCGGAATGACACTTAAAATCCCAAAAAAGCTGGAAAAAGTGTTATAAAGCTTTTCATGGAATGAAGCGTAAATACCAAGCGGTAATCCGATTGCAAGGGCGATCAGCACGGATAATCCACTGACTCTCAGATGCTGCAGCACCAGGGCTATGTAATCTTGAGAGTCCTGCTGAAAATACTTGAGGATTGCCTGATACATCGATAACTCCCTTCCTTCCTAAAATCGGCCGGGAAAGACTAAGGCCCTGACCCTTTCCTCCATGGCGCGCGTTGTTCGGCGCACGGCGTTTTCATGGCATCTATCCCGTTCTGAATCTCATCTCTCCGGCCCTTTCGCGATAACTCAATTTCCCCGGATTTCATTTTATGGCGCCTCTGTCTCCACGCTTTTCCGTCCATGCTTCCCTATCTCTTCAGGACTTCCGCCGTCCGGGGGAACTGCCCGCACATAAGGAAAGAAAAC
>DAITAP010000121.1:3510-5933 GCA_036824225.1 Caproicibacter sp.
CGCACGGTGGTGTGAGAGGTCGGTCACTCAAATGGGTGACCTCCTACTCGATTGTTACCGCTTAACGACGCACTGTCTAAAAGGAGCCGGATACAGCGCGTTTTAGCGCAGAAGAAATCCACTCTGCAGGCCCTGGCACGGGTACAAGGCAGCAGCACATTTTTAATGTGAATGTCCTGTAATAAATCTCTACTGACATCATTGGGATTTCCTCCTGAATTTCTAATTATATACTAAATATATATCTTCTGTAGAATACACTGTTTTCCCCGCCGTGTCAAGCTTTCCAGAACATGATCCTTACGATTCGTGGAATCCGGCTAAAAATCGGTGGGATCCTAAGGCATTTCCGGCTGATTTCAAGGGATCGGTTTCCTGGATTCCACTCCCCGCTCTAGAAAAGAACCGCGGAACGGGTCTGCGCCGCAGTAACGGTTAGATGGAGAGGAATGGGCGGCGGGATGGGGCAGTACTTTTCACGGAATTTCATGAACAGATCCCTTTCCGCCGTGTTTTGACTGGAAGATAGATGAAAAAATTTCGTACGAACCCTGTGTTTTTTGCTTTTTTATGATATAATAGATTAACTGATATATTTTTAACAATGTGAAACATGGCGTTTTCAAATCGGAGGGGGACCAGCATGGCGGTTCAGTTTATCACGGCGAAGGAAGCCGCTCGGCTGATACCGGACGGCGCAACGGTAGGAACAAACGGTTTCATGGGAACCGCTTTCCCGGAAGAAATCGTACAGGAAATTGAAAACCGGTTTTTGGAAACTGGAAAGCCAAAAGGGCTGACCCTGTTTTTCTGCGCAGCCCAGGGCGACAACAAGACGAAAGGTCTCCAGCATATGGCGCATGAGGGACTTCTGCGCCGGACCATCGGAGGGCACTACGGAATGGCGCGCAAAATCGGATCCCTGACAGCGCAGAACAGAATCGAGACCTATGATCTCCCGCAGGGCGTACTCGCCAATATGCTGCGAGCCGCGGCTGCGCACCGTCCGGGCGTCCTGACACGCGTGGGGCTCGGGACGTTTGTCGATCCGCGTTTCGGGGGAGGAAAAATGAACGCGAAGACCCGGGAGTGCGAAAATCTCGTTCAGTATGTCTCTCTGAACGGCGAGGATTTTCTGTTCTATAAAACGATCCCGATTCACTATGCCCTGATCGCCGGTACCTATGCCGACGAGGACGGAAACATATCCTTTGAGCGCGAAGGGGTGAAGGCTGAATCGCTGGATCTTGCGATGGCGTGCAAAAACTCGGGCGGGAAGGTGTTCGTGCAGGTCCAGAAGGTAGTAAAATCTGGATCGCTCGACCCCCGCAAGGTTGAAATCCCCGGCGTCCTTGTAGACGGGGTAGTGACAGCCAGCGATCTGAAATACTGCATGCAGAATTTCGGGACTCAATATAACCCGGGCTTTTCCGGCGAACACCGTATGAAAATAGCGGTTTCCAAACCCATCCCCTTAAACGCGAAAAAGATCATCGGGCGGCGGGCCGCCATGGAACTGAAGGCCGGAAGCGTTGTAAACCTCGGGGTCGGAATTCCGGAATATATCGCGTCCGTCGCGGCGGAAGAGGGCATCTCCGACCGCTACACGCTGACGGTGGAAGACGGCCTTTTTGGCGGAAGCCCGCAGAGCGGCCTGGATTTCGGCGTCAGCCTGAACCCTTCCTGTATGGTGACGATGGGAGATATTTTCGATTTCTATGACGGAGGAGGCCTCGATCAGGCTTTCGTCGGTTTCGCGGAAGGGGATCAGAAAGGGAACGTAAATGTCTCCCAGTTTGCGGGACGCCTGGCAGGCTGCGGGGGGTTTATCGACATCACACAGAATACCAGACAGGTTTATTTCTGCGGGACTTTCACCGCGGGAGGCCTCGACGCGTGTGCAGGCGACGGCAGGCTCCACATCCGGAAGGAAGGGAAAATCAATAAATTCTGCGATAAAATCCAGCAGATAACGTTTAGTGCCGATACGGCCGTAAAAAACCGGCAGACTATCCTGTATATCACTGAACGTGCCGTCTTTCGTCTGACGGAGAAAGGCCTGATGCTCTGCGAGGCGGCGCCCGGAGTTGACTTGGAAAAAGACATCTTCGCGCACATGCCGGAAAAGCCGCCTCTCGCACCCGACTTTAAGCAGATGGACGAGCGGATTTTCCGGGATGAAAAAATGGGCCTCAAAGGCTGAACGGCCACCCCCGGCTGCGCGCCTGTCTTCATGTGCTGTTTTTCTGCGGCGCCGGAACGCAAACACAACAGGCGCGGGTCTGTCAAACACAAAGGTTCAGAATGTATTTTTGATGGTGTCAAGAGAAGTTCGCAATTTCGGATTCTGTAGAATGAATCAGGCGGCATGCTTGAGTAACGTTTGAACGGATATCGGGTTCAGGTATGCCCTGGAAACAGAC
>DAITAP010000122.1:0-5830 GCA_036824225.1 Caproicibacter sp.
GTATACGATTCAGGGTCGTAGTTTTGCGGGTTCAACTCCCGCCTCGCGCACCAAAAATAGACCACAACTTTGATACAAAGCTGTGGTCTTTCTCTTTGCAAAAAACCGCTTGTTTTCTGGGCTTTACAGGCTTTCGGCCGGGTGCGTATCCCCGCCGGAAGCCGTTTTTTGTGTCCGGAAATGTCCCGGGCGCGGCCGCCTCTGATACTTTTTAACGATGCCTTGCGGACGGGTGCACCTTTTAACGATAGGGTGCAAATACGGAGCGGGGCGGCACGGCGTATGAAAAAAGCCGGGTCATTTTTCAGACCCGACTTCAACCACCGCACCGTTTTTGAAGGTAAAGGCGATGCCGCCGTCCCGGCGCACCGTACCCTTTCCGATGAGCATAATCCAAAGCCGCTCGTCCCATTCCTTCAGCACCATCGGCTGCTCCCGCAGGGACTCGATGAAAAGGCGAAGCTGTTTGCCGCGCTCCGCCCGCTGCGTCCGCTCCGCGGTCAGCGCTTCGTGCCTGGCCACCGCTTTTTCGTAGCGCTTGACGAGGCTGTCATACTGCCTGGCGAATTCCTTTTGGGACTGGGGGACACACGCGTTTTCCTTCACACAGTTTTTCACCATCTCGGCCACCACTTGGATTTTCTCCCGCAGGGCGTCAATGTCGGCGTCCAGCTTTGAGCAGTCGCAGAGGGTCATCCGCATGGTCTCGCAGTCCGCGATGACGTTTTCCCGGTCACCCATCATCTGGTTATAGGCTTTCAGACACATCCGCTGGATGGTCTCCGCATCCAAGTGCGGCGTGGCGCATTTTTTCTTGCCCTGGAACTTCTTGTTGCACTGCCAGACGACGCGGCGGTAAGCGTCCGTGGAGTGCCAGACCTTCTGCCCGTAAAGGCCGCCGCAGCCGCCGCAGAACAGTTTCGATGAGAAGATGCTGTTGCCGCTGTAATAGCTGCCGAGGGCTTTCCGCCGAGTGATTTCGGCCTGCGCCAGGTCAAATTCCAAAGGGTCGATAATCGGAGGATGACTGCCCTCCACGTAATACTGCGGCACCTCGCCTTCGTTTTCCTTCTTCTTTTTGGTGAGGAAATCCACAGTAAAGGTCTTTTGCAGAAGCGCGTCGCCCTTATACTTTTCGTTCCGCAGAATGCTGTTCACCGTGGACTGGCTCCAATTCGGCTTGCCGCCCGGCGTGGGGATATCCGAGTCGTCCAGGTACCGGCAGATGCCGGCCGGCGTCCTGCCTTCCAGATACAGCCGGTAGATGAGTCGGACGACCTCCGCTTCCTTTTCAACAACCCGCGGCTGACCGTCCTCGCCTTTTTCATACCCGAGGAAGCGCTTATACGGCATGTTGACCTTGCCGTCGGAGAACCGTTTGCGCTGGCCCCAGGTGATATTCTCGGAAATAGAGCGGCTTTCCTCCTGCGCGAGCGAGGACATAATGGTGATCAGCAGCTCGCCCTTGGAATCCAGCGTGTAAATACCTTCCTTTTCGAAGAAAACCTCGACGCCCTTTTCCTTGAGCTTCCGGACAGTCGTCAGGCTGTCCACTGTATTTCGCGCAAAGCGGCTGACTGATTTTGTGACGATGAGGTCAATCTTCCCGCCCAGCGCGTCTCGTATCATCCGGTTAAAACCGTCGCGGTGCTTTGTGTTGGTGGCCGAGATGCCCTCGTCGGTGTAACCTTCACGAATTCCCAGTCCTCGCGGGACTTGATGTACTTGGTATAATAATCAATTTGCGCCTCGTAGCTGGTAAACTGTTCCTCGCTGTCGGTGGACACGCGGGCGTATGCCGCCACGCGGCGCTTCGTGACCCCGTTGATGGGAGCCGCTGTGAACAGGTTCTTCGTGGCGGGTATCACGGTTACGGCTTTTGGCATCGTTTTTCTCTCCTCTTTTCACCGGCCGCTTTTCGCATCTCGTCCGTCCAGCTTTCGCTCTGGGAGCGGCTTTTCCAGACGCGTTCGGCCGTTCGCCCGTCCTTGAACAAAAAGACCAGCCGGTTCCCGTCCTCCGCGCGGATTTCGGTGAGCGCGGCGCGGGGGGCATTTTTATCGGCGGTATCCCATCCCAACACCTCCGCCGTGACTTCGGTCAGCGTGGATTCGGGTATCTGTCTGGAAGCGCAGGCAGTTTTGCCGAGCGTGTTGTAGGTGGCGCATATCCAGACGGGCTGAGCAGCCGTAACTTTCCTTCGGTAGTGCTTGCCGCAGATGCCGCAGACGAGCAGCCCCGTGAACGGATATGTCTCTTTTCCGCCGGAGGGGCGCGCAAATTTTGCCGCCCGCCGGGCAATCTCGGCCTGAACGGCTTCGAAGGTCTCGGGTGGAACAATCGCCTCGTGCGTTTCGGTCGCGTGATAACGCGGCAGTTCGCCGCGATTGACCATCGTGCGCTTGGTCAGATGGTTTTCCCGGTAGGTTTTCTGCAGAATCAAATTGCCTGTGTAGGCGTAATTCCTGAGAATTTTCATAACGGCGGACGGATGCCACCGGCAGTCCAGACGTGTCGGCACCCCACCGGTATTCAGCGCTTTCGCAATGGCGCTCGCGCCTTCCCCGGAAAGATAGCGGCCGAATATGGTTCGGACAATCTCCGCCTCCCCCGGAACGGGGACGAGCCGGCCGTCCTCATACCGATAGCCGTACATGGTGCCGTTCCACGGTTTGCCTTCCCTGAAGTTTTTGCGTATCCGCCATTTCTGGTTTTCGCTGGCCGAACGGCTTTCCTCCTGTGCATAGGAGGCGAGGATGGTCAGCATCAGCAGCGCGAGGTTTTCGGCGGTCGCGACGGCCTTCAGTTCAAAGGCACCGCACTGGGAATACCGGCGCGTCCAGCGGAGGTACTCAAAGGACTCCACCACGCCGGAAAGCATGCGGTTTTCGTTAAAGACATAAAGCTGCATTAATTTCACCTCTCATAAAAAGGACATGGAGGCCATCCGATACGGTTTCCATGTCCTTTTTGGGGCGTGAAAATCTATTTTCACGCTATACCCCCAAAAACTGCGGGCGTACAGGCTGACGGAAAAGTTAGGCGCGCACTCCCGGGCGGAGGCGGTAAATCCGGCTTCCTCCACCACGCAGGAGATCTGCCGCTCCCGGTAAACGAGCGTCCCTTGAAGCTTGGGCGTGAAAACGCGCAAAAAGCGTTTCCGCTGCTCGTAGGCCTCCTCGGTTGTGCGGGCGGACACCGTGCCCTCCAGCGTGATGTTGCGCATATCCAGCGTAGAGGAGATATAAAAAGCGCCGTCCTGCTCCGGCGCTTTGAAGATATTGACGGTCTGTTTGGTTTCTCCCGCGCTGTCGATTTTGGTCAGGAAAAACGGCCTCGCCTGCCGGAGAGTGAGCCGCTCCCCGGATTCGTTGATATAGGTAAGCTCCATCTTGGCCTCCCTCCTTTAAAGCTCCAGCGCCAGCTTGCGCGACAGATTCTTGAATTCCCGCGCCAGTTCCTTCTCGGAAAGCGCTTTCGGTGTGACGGCCGAGATATTCTGCGGTATCGCCTTGATCACAGCCGTGATGATAAGCGGAAGGTTCTGGACAAGGGCAATCAACAGCTTTACCCCCGCGTCAATTAGTTGCGGGATCGAGCCGACAATCGCCGTAACCAGCCCGTTTATAATCTGTGGAATCGCCGCCACAATCGCCGTGATGATCTCAGGCAGAGCCTGAATCAGCGATACCAGAAGCTGTATGCCAGCTTGGATGATTTGCGGAAGCTGCGCCATCAGCATGGAAACAAGGCTGCCCACGGTGGTTCCGATGACCGCGCTGATCTTTGTCCAGTCGCCGTTCGCCTCGATCAGCCCGCTGGTAAAAGTCCCGAGCAGGGAGACGCCGCTGTCGGCAAGTGTCTGCAGCTGGGGCAAAAGCACCATGCCGAGGACGTTCTTTGCCGCCGTGCCGCCGGATTTGAGCCGCTGCATGGAGTCATCGAACTTTCCGAGGGTTTCCAGCGATCCCGTGCTCATGACCGCCCCCATGCGTTTGGCCTCGTCGGTCAGCGCGGCGATACCCGCCGAGCCTTTCTCAATCAGAGGATTCAACTCTTGGGCGCTTTTGCCGAAAAGCTGCATGGCGAGGGCGTCCCGCTCGGTTTCGTTGGACACGTTACCCAATGCGTCAATGGCTTCCCAGTAGACCGTTTCGGAATCGCGCAAGTTGCCGTTGGAATCGGTCACCGAAATGCCCAGCGCCTTGTATGCGTCCGCCATTTTTCCGGTGCCACTCTGCGCGGAGGACATGGAGCGCACGTTTTTCGCCATGGAGCCGGTGAGGGTATTGAGCGAGGTGTCCACCAGTTCGGCGGCGTATTGATACGCCTGTAGGCTATCGGTGCTCATGCCAGTGACGGAGGACATCGTCAGGATATTGTCGGCATCCTTCGCGCCCTCCTGAAACTCGCTGCCCGTTTCCGCAAGGGCTTTTTCGTTCCCGGACAGCTCGCGCTCCATGCCGTTGAGCTCCGCTTCTGCCTTGTTGAGCTGAACCTGCCAGTTCTGGGTGCGGCGGTCGTTCTCGCCGAAGGAGGAGGCGGCGTTGTCCAGCGCGGAGCGCAGGGTCTCAATTTTGCCCTTCTGCGCGTCAATTTCCTTGTTCAGAAAGTGATGGCCTCGACCGACTTATCGTTTTTATCAAACTGGCTGGTGACGAGCGTCATCTCGCTGCCCAGCACCTTGAAGCTCTGATTGATATCGGAAAGGGCTTTTTTGGAATCCTTCTCGCCCTCGACGCCGATTTTCAGGCCGAAATTGTCCGCCATGTACGCTCACCTCCTTCAAAACGGCATGAAAAAGGAGCAGCCTTTCGGTTGCCCCTGAGTACTCAAATTATTTTGCATTATTTTGACGCGCAAACTGAAATTGATTTAGGCTCTGTCATAACATATGATTAAAATTATTTCTATGTTTTAATATAAAAATACCATATATTCCAAAGCATAAGAAAGCAATTAATACAATGATCGCAGATATCATAGGATATACGTGTTGGGTCGAAAAGCAAAATGGCAGTCCGCACAAATCGATCACGGTATGAAACAATGCAACCAGCCATAGATTTTTCGTGCGCACATAAATCGCACCTAAATATATACCTAATCCGACTGCCCAAATCACTTTGCATAAGACAAGCATCACCGGCATACCGATCATTCCAAAGATGTGTCCCATTCCGAAAATCAATGCAGTGATTACCACTGCATTGATTTCCGAATTCTTTCTTTTACAAAGCAACTTTTCTATGGCATTCTGCAACAATCCCCTGCAGAAGAATTCTTCAATAATTCCAACACTTATATAATAAACAACTCCCTCTATAAGCACTTTCCATACGGTTGGACGATAATCAAACGGAAATAAACCCACCCAAAAGGCTATACACGGAATCAAGAATGCCACAAAACATGAAACGCCGTAATTCATTATCCCTATTTTAAAGTTTTTCAATTGAAAACCCAATTCAAACATTGGAATCATTACCTTGACTAAACTTACTCCTATTCCAATTGCAAGGATACTATTGATAAATAATGTTATGCAAACAGGTTCTACATCCGCCAGCTTGATATTTATAAAAAACACACTCGGTATTCCTGATATATACAAAAACGCAACAATTCCTGCAATTAAGATTGCTATAATATTTTCCCTACTGTTTTTCATGTTTTCTCCCGACTATATGTATTGATACTACAACATACAAAACGGCCAAGGCGAATATTTATTCACCTTATCGGTCATTAGTTGCAACAAAGTCTTTATTTATCGTATAAAGTCTCTGACCGCCGCGACCACCTCGTCATGCGACCAGTAATCGGCGTG
>DAITAP010000123.1:0-2165 GCA_036824225.1 Caproicibacter sp.
AAAACTGATTTCCAGCGCTCCTTTCTCTGTCGATCTCTTTTTCGCTTCCTCCCAGTAACCCTTGTCCTACCTAAGGCCTACTGCATCGAAATTAATTCTGAAAACACAGTAGCCGGGATTTTTTTACTTTGAATCCATGCTTCCCGCCTTACAGGATTCGTCTTTATGCTTAATCAAGGAAAATTACCCCAAGATTGCGACTTTTTTCAGGGAGGGATGCCGGTAGAATTGATGCTACAGAACTTCGAACTGTCCAGGATAGTAATATCCGGAAAGGAAGGACTCAAGTGGTACAGTTCAAAGTAATGTTCATTAGGAATCATCTTACCAGGAATAGAAGCTGCTTTTCCAATTGCCTTTGCCGCGCTGCGTGGTTTCCCGGCTGCATTACGGAAATAGCGGACATATTTATAGACATATTCTTTTCTTTTTGCGCCTGCAGACTTTATATGAACGCCTTTATCATTAGGAATATCAACCAGCGTAGGAGAAAAAAATTGTCATAAATTTTTCTCCTTTCTGTATACGCTAATTTTATGTGAAATTTAAGATTTAACTGTAAACTTAGGAGAAAGATGGCACAAATGCTTACTTCCCTGATCTTGCATAACGTGGAAAAGATGTGATAGAATTCTTTCAGCGCCTGAAAGGGGGAGAATAATGATATCTTTGGATAACAATCTTTTTCTAAGGCTTCGGGAACTGAGGCCTTCCCTGACACCGGTTGAAAAAGCAATTGGAGAATATGTTTTGCAGAACAAAGAAATGATCCCGCGTCTGTCAATTAGGGAATTGGCAAGAAAAAGTCATACAAGCGATGCTTCTGTTCTTCGCTTCTGCAAGACACTGGGATTCGGCAGCTATCGGGATTTTATCGTCGGTGTTACCGCCGCACTTGGTGCTGCAGACAAAACCGACAGCGAATACACTGATATTCAGCCTGGGGATGATTTACAGACGATCATCACCAATATTTCCTTAAATAACTGTAAATCCATTGAAGACACGATGAATGTGATCGACAGAGATGCGATTGCAAAAGCTGTCGAACTGCTGCGGCATGCGACACGCATTGATTTTTACGGTGTTGGAGCGTCGGGGCTGGTCTGTTTGGATGCCCAGCAGAAATTTACCCGTATAGGCAAGACATGCTTTGCCTATACGGATGGGCACAACCAGCTTACGGCCGCAAGTCTTCTGAAACAAGGAGATGTAGCGGTGCTGATTTCAAACTCTGGGGATACGCTTGATATACTTGAAACGCTGGATGTAGCGAAACAGTCTGGAGCCTCCATTATCGC
Source organism: Caproicibacter sp. (assembly GCA_036824225.1). Classification (GTDB taxonomy): domain Bacteria; phylum Bacillota; class Clostridia; order Oscillospirales; family Acutalibacteraceae; genus Thermocaproicibacter. Next base: position 1,302 of record DAITAP010000123.1, read on the forward strand.
CATTACGCGATATGTTAAGAGTGAACTTGCAACTGGGGCGGATATTGTGCTGAGTATCTCTACGCCGGAGATTACGATTCGCAGCGGCGCCATGGGTTCACGGATTGCCATGCTCGATATCGTCGATATCCTGTTTGCCGGTGTGGCGAGCATGGACTACAAAAAGATCAAAACCTGCCTTGAAAGAACCCACGATGTTCTGATGTGCAAACATTTGCATAAGAGCTGATTTTTCTATTGGCAGAGTTCTGCTAGGTTCATCAAGTACGGAAAGTATTTTTTTGCTGGAAAGTCATCCACCTTCTCAAAATAGGGTCCCTGGAGCATGGCAGTTCTGTTTATTGATTCGTGTTTTGCGCAGAAAGGCCGGTTACAGGGAAGTTTCAGGGATAACGCCTCTGCCCTCCTTGGTTGACTTTTCCGGGAATGCGCTTTATAATAAAACCTGTTGCCGCGGCCTCCTGGAAAAGAGAGAATCAGGGTCCGGAAGACCGCGCGAAAATCGGATAAGATAAGGCAGAGATGGGCATGATGCGCCGCCGCACCGCTCCAGAGAAGGGGATTATCGGGTGGAAGATTCCCGCGGCCGCGGCACGCAGAGCCAGCCCGGAGCTCCGCGCGGAAAAGGCGCGGCGTTTTCCCGCGTTACAGGGAATCTAAGAGGCGCCGGAAACGGCGCAATTTGGGTGGTACCGCGGAGACTTTTTCGCCCCATATTTTATGAAGGGCGGGAAAGTCTTATTTTTTTCCGTGGACTGTTTTAAAATGTATGGCGGAATGGAGAAATTTAAAAAATGAAATGGACGGGGCTAAACGATCTGCGCGAAACGTATCTTTCGTTTTTTGAGTCGAAAGGGCATCTTC
>DAITAP010000123.1:2175-5787 GCA_036824225.1 Caproicibacter sp.
AAAGGACGACAACAGCCTGCTGCTGATTAACTCCGGCATGGCGCCGATGAAAAAGTATTTTACCGGGGAAGTAACCCCTCCCCGCAGGAGAGTGACGACCTGCCAGAAATGCATCCGCACGCCTGATATTGAGCGGGTGGGAATCACGGCACGGCACGGGACGTTTTTTGAAATGCTCGGCAACTTTTCGTTCGGCGATTATTTTAAGCATGAGGCGATCGCCTGGGCGTGGGAACTTTGCACAAAAGTTCTCGAGCTGCCGGTTGATCGGCTGTGGGTGACTATTTATCAGGATGATGACGAGGCGTTTGACATCTGGACGAACGAAGTCGGCATAGATCCGAAGCGCGTTGTCCGAATGGGGCGGGAAGATAATTTCTGGGAGCACGGTTCCGGACCCTGCGGACCCTGCTCGGAGATTTACTTTGACCGCGGTGAAAAATACGGATGCGGCAAGCCGACCTGCGGCGTCGGGTGCGACTGCGATCGCTATGTGGAGTTCTGGAACGTCGTTTTCTCGCAGTTTGACAGCGACGGCAGAGGCCATTACCCGCCAATGAAGCACCCGAATATCGACACCGGGATGGGCCTTGAGCGCCTTGCCTGTATTATGCAGGGAGTCGACAACCTCTTCCTTGTCGATACCATCCAGAACATCATGAAGCATATCTGCCGTATTGCGGGCGTAAAATACGGGGAAGATCCCAAAAAGGATATTTCCCTTCGCGTGATTACCGATCACATCCGCAGCACGACTTTTTTGATTGCCGACGGCGTCATGCCGTCCAACGAGGGCCGCGGCTACGTGCTGCGGAGGCTTTTAAGGCGCGCGGCACGCCACGGGAGGCTTCTCGGCATCCGCGATACCTTTCTCTATCAGGTTGCGGATACAGTGATCCACGAAAACAAGGGCGCCTATCCCGAACTTGCCGAGCAGCGGGACCGGATTGTCAAGGTCATCCGCGTGGAAGAAGAAAGTTTTGCGCGGACGATCGATCAGGGCCTCCAGCTGCTGAACGGATATGTGGACCGTACCGTCAAGGAAGGCGTCAAAATGTTTTCCGGAGCCGATGCCTTCCGACTCAGCGACACCTATGGATTCCCGATTGATCTTACAAAGGAAATCGTCGCGGAGCGCGGACTGTCCGTCGATGAAAAGACGTTTCGGAAACTGATGGACGCGCAGCGTACCCGCGCCCGCGCCGCGCGTCAGAACGCCGGGGCGGACGCCTGGAAAGGCGCGGGTTCTCTGCTTGGCGGCGTGCCGGAAACAAAGTTTCTGGGGTATGACGCGCTGAAAACCCCCGCAAAGGTCCTGGCGGTTTTAAAAGACGGCCGGCGCGCGGATTCCGCCACGGCGGGCGAAGAGGCTGTCCTGGTTCTGGATCAGACGACTTTTTACGGCGAAAGCGGCGGACAGGTGGGGGATACCGGAGAAATCGAATCGGATGACGCCGTTCTTGAAGTCAAGGACACGACGAAAAACCATGCGAAGAATTTTCTGCACCGCTGCGAGGTCCGGGCCGGCACCGTCCGGGTCGGGGACACCGTCCGGGTCAGTGTGGACGAAAAACGCAGGAAAGCCATTATGCGGAACCATACGGCGGCACACCTGCTTCAGGCGGCCCTGCGCCGCGTGCTGGGAAATCACGTCGCGCAGGCAGGGCAGTTTGTCAACGAAAAGACCGTGCGGTTTGATTTTACCCACTTTGCGGCACTTACGCGGGACGAGCTGAAAAAGGTTGAGGATCTGGTCAACGGGGCAATTTTGGACGCGCTGCCGGTAGAATGCCGGGAGATGCCGATTGAGGAAGCAAAAAAGCTCGGCGCGATGGCCTTGTTCGGCGAAAAATACGGGAAGATTGTCCGCGTCGTTTCGGCAGAAGGATTTTCCAGGGAATTCTGCGGGGGAACGCATGTTTCCAACACGTCGCAGATCGGGCTTTTCAAAATTGTCTCCGAAAGCTCCGCTTCGGCGGGAGTCCGCCGGATTGAAGCGGTCACGGGGGCGAACGTCCTGAACCTGCTGAACCGGTCGCTGGAGGAGAACAGCCGGGCGGCCGAAGTTCTCAAGGCCGGAAGCCCCTCGGATCTTGTTCGGCGCGCGGAGCAGGTGATGGGAGAGCTTAAGGAAAAGAACCGGGAAACTGAATCTCTGGAAGCAAAACTTGCATCTTCCAAGGTGGATGGTCTGATTTCGAAAGCGAAGGAAGTAAACGGCGTCCGGGTCATTACGGCAAAATTCGACGGAGTGGATCCGGCTGCCCTGCGTGTGATATGCGACGGGATCCGGGACCGCGGGCCGGACTGCGTGGCCGTGCTGGCTGGCATTTCCGGGGGAAAAGCCAGCTTTGCGGCCTGCGCTGGGAAGGACGCGCGGGAGAAGGGCGCCCACGCCGGTCGGATTGTACGGGAAGCGGCGTCGCTCGCCGGCGGCGGCGGAGGCGGAAGACCGGACAGCGCCATGGCGGGGGCGAAAGATCTCTCCCGGATTGACACGGCGCTTTCCGCCGTAGGAAAAATCGTTGCCAATATGGTGAAATAAGTTTATAATAAAAGCGGCTGTTGGTAAGTCCTCTCTCTTTTTGGAAAGGAGGGATTGAAGGAATGGACTGTGTATTCTGCAAAATAGCAAAAGGGGAAATCCCAGCCAAAAAAGCATACGAAGATGACAGCGTCCTTGCGTTTTATGATTTAAAACCGCAGGCGCCGGTTCATATTCTGATTATTCCCAAGAAGCACATTGGATCCGCCGCGGACATCACTCCGAAAAACAGCGCGATTGTAGCTCATATTTATGAAGTGGCTGCGAAGCTTGCGGCGGAAAAGCACCTGACTTCCGGGTTCCGCATCGTCTGCAACGCCGGAAAAGATGGCGGTCAGTCGGTGCCGCACCTGCATTTTCATCTGCTCGGCGGGCGTCCGATGAAATGGCCTCCGGGCTGAAGTGGGGGCGCTCAGTTAACGGAAAGGTCGGTTGTATTACCATATGAGCGGCAAATACTACAAAATGACCATTGCGGGATGCAGGCGGGAGCTTCCCATCTGCCCGATCATCGAACATCTTGATATCGCCGGGTTCATTATGCTCGGGGATGTGGAGCTGACGGAAAAGACAGCCGCCGCTCTCCTCAAAATCTGTCCGGAGCACGACGTGGTTGTCACGGCGGAGACCAAGGGAATTCCGCTGTGCTATGAAATGGCCCGCCAGGGTTGCAGGCATTATGTCGTCGCGCGCAAAAGCGTCAAGGCGTATATGCGCAACCCCATACATGTGCAGGTAAAGTCCATCACGACGGACCACCTTCAATGTCTCTACCTTTCGGAAGAGGATGAGAAAATTCTGCGCGGCAAACGCGTGCTGATAGTCGACGACGTGATAAGCACGGGAGAGTCTCTCGCCGCGATGGAGAAACTTGTAAACCGGTACGGCGGAAACATTATCGGACGCGCCTGCGTATTGGCCGAAGGGGACGCGAAAAACCGCAAGGATATTGTCTATCTGAATCCGTTGCCTCTGTTTTATAAATAACGGGGTCTCTGATAACCGCTTTTCAAAAGGGAGAAGGAGCGGCCGCTGGTGCCGGCAGGTTTTTGGCTGCCTGACGGGAC
>DAITAP010000124.1:0-3737 GCA_036824225.1 Caproicibacter sp.
AATCCTCATAGTCCCGGGCCGCGCGGATATTCTTCTCAATGTCGTTTTTGATAATTGTCCGATAGGACGCCACCCTTTCGTTCGTGTACCGGCGCTTCTGGTGCTCTGCCGGAATCACAACGGAAAGATGGTTCTCCCGGCAGAGTTTATCGCTTAATTCGCTGAGATGCCGGTGTGTGTTTGTGGTCAAATGGAACTTCTTCATGTCATCTCCGATAACGTTGAAAATGATGTGGTTGTGGATATGGGCCTTGTCAATATGCGTCGCAACGACATACTGGTATTTCCCTTTCAGGAAACGCTCCGCAAGCTCGCAGCCAATCCTATGGGCCTGTTCCGGCGTGACTTCACCCGGCGCGAAAGATTGGCGCATGGTCATCAGCAGGTACGATTTCTTTTTTCCTTTGTATTCCTGAATTACCTCCCGTCCGGTTTTTTGCTCATACAGGTTTTGCGCATGGATAATTTCCACCGCGGCGGATTCCGGGGCGCATCGGAATGATGTGACCAGTTCCCCGCCCCGCGTCTTCTTCGGGTTCATGATGTAGGTTAGGGAATCGCACGCGGTCTTGTAAGGCGTGCGCCCCGGCCGCAGCGCTATCCCTGTAATGAAAGTTGTCGCCATATCCGGTCAACATCCTTTTTGATTCCTTCCAGTTCGGACTGGTCCATAACTCCATGAGTATTTGCAATTTTTGTCATCTGGTTCAGGTTGTTCCCGATACGGATCAGTTCATAGGCAAACTTGTTCAGCACGGTATAATCCTGCCGGATAATGTATCCATCCAAAGCCATTTTCCGAAGGTATGCACTTTTATTCTGGATACCGGCCTCCTTCATTTTTTCCGTTAGGAATTGGGCCTCCTGCTCAGAAAGATAGAATAGCTGCGGAACCGGCCTCCTCCTTTTTCCACTCATTTGCCCTTCCCCTTCTGTCTGAAAGATTCTGTCAATGCCGGCGGAATCTTTTCGTTTTGTTTTGTTGGTTTCAGGTTTTAGGGGTATCCCCTAACGATCGGTTTTCACCGAATTGTAATTGTGAACAATTTGTGAAAACCGGCAAGTGTATATACACTTGCAATGCTCGCCAGTAGGGTTAGCCAGAAGTCGGCCTTTGGCCTGCCCTTAATTTTGAGATGAGCGTCCGCAGGACGCACTGCCCGGATTTTTCGGTTTCCCCGGCGAGCGAATCCTGGAGGATTCCAATCTGTTCCGGCTCCGGCAACCCTTCAAGGTCTTTCATGATTTGCTCCTCTTCGTCATTGAACCGGCAGCTTTCCATTCCGAATCACTTCCTTTCCGGCGCTGAGTTTTTCCGAAAGCGCGGCAGCCTTTTCCAATCGGTTTTTAAGCTTTTCCGGTTTGCGCGCCTGCACTTTCTCCACGCTTTTCATCGCAGCATCAATGCGGAAAATAATTTCGTTTGCGCTCCCCTGGATGTTCTCCAGCATCTCCCACAGCTGCCCCGAATCCATACCATGACTCCAGACGGAAACAGAATCGAAGCGGTACCCTGAAGTATCAGCCCCGAAGAAATCGGAAAGGAGGAAGGCAGCGCCTTCCTCCTCGAGCCTTTCCTGCTCCCGCCCTGTCCCAGCATGGTGCGGCATCATGGCCGTAACACATCCGCGCAGCAGCGTCTCAATAATCTCCCTGTCCTCCATCCCGGTCCGCAGGACAATTTTTCTTTCTTCCCGACAACAGTGCCCCGCTTCTTCACCCGGCAAACTTCCAAATAAAATCCTGTACGGGCAGGCCTTTTGCACCGCCCGGAAAACCGACTGATAATCGGGGGCGGCGTTTTTCTTCTGCCCGCAAAGCGCCGGGATAGGATCACCGTCCGTCTGTAAGATGTCAAAAACCGCGGCAGTGTGAAATTGTATTTTTGTCCTGACGGTCGTTTCGGTCTGGGGGCTTCCCTTTTCGTCCGGTACTGGGTTCCCATCGTCGTCGAACACAGGCCGGCTAACCTCGGTTGAAACCATGGCCGGTGCAAAAATTGTAATTCCAGTCTCGCCGCGCCGTACATACCGGCCGAGTTTTTTCCATTCGTCATATCCGGCGACATACGTCGCGTCCGGCTTCTGGAAAAAAATGAGGGCCGCGTTCCTCGGCGAATATCCGCGGAACAGGGACGCGGCCCTGAGGTACTGCCCGAGCCGGTTGCTCTCAAAAATTTTCCGGGCTCCTGTCATCAGCCTATCAGAAAGCGCTTTTGTCCTCTCCTCATCCATATCAGGTTCCTCCTCTGCTGATTAAATTTCGGGCTGCCGTCCCTCATCAGCCCGCCCGCCCGGCTGGACTGATGAAAGCTCCGCCTTAAGGGGCGGAGCCCCGTGAGTATTGCTTTCACCGTCCCGTTCAGGCGGTCCCTCCGGATGGCTGCCATCAAGCTCAAGGGTTAACGCGTTGAGCCGCGCGGTCTTTCCCGCAAGTTCCTGTTCCTGCGGGAATGTCTTTTTCAGTTCCTCTTTTGCTTCCGCTGTCTGCCGGTTCAGCGTTTCAAGATTCCTTTTCTCGTCTTCGAGCCTCTGCGGGATGCTGTCCAGCGCGTTGTCCAGCCGTTCCGTATTGCCTACTGGATCAGTCCCAAGCTCACAGGGATAACTGAGGCTGTTTTTTAGGGAAGCGCAGAATTCATGGCTTAACGGATTGAATGATACCTCGATGGTAAAGCCGCGGTACTGCCCTGCATTTGCGCGGGGCTCGTGCGTGCTCAGCCCCCTGCATACCTTCATCAGGGCCGCGCCTGCTTCTTTTCTCTTCCCGTATAGCATGCCTTTCACCTGCATCTCATAATTTTCTCCGGTTGGTGCCGGGTGCCCCTGCAAGAATTCCAGGTCGGTTTGCAGCCCTGCAAGGATGGACTTTGCTTTTTGGATTTCTGCGGGGTAGAATTTCAGGAGTTTATCTTCCAACTGATAGTGCTGCGACTGAAAATTCGTGCGGATCATCTTTAGCTTCGTCACCTGGATATCAAGGTCCATCTTTTCTTTGATGCGCGGGTCCCCGGCCGCAAGGGCCTTGACTTCCGCGTAGGAAAGGACGGAATCATCAATATCCTCGCAGGAGCGTGCCGGGGATTTGCTTGTCATAACTTGAGAAATGAATTTTGCCTTGTTTTCAATCAGCTGCCAGTTGTACGCGTCAAAGGTGTTTTCCGTGACATAACGGAATATTTTCACCTTAGGGTTCCTGTTCCCCTGGCGTAAGATTCGGCCTTCGCGCTGCTCAATGTCCCGCGGCTTCCACGGGCAGTCAAGGTGATGCTCGGCAATAAGCCTGTCCTGGACGTTCGTCCCTGCCCCCATCTTAGCGGTGGAACCGAGAAGAACCCGCACCTGGCCCTTTCGGACTTTGGCGAACAGTTCCGATTTCTGGGCTTCCGTCTTTGCGCTGTGAATGAACGCGATTTCGCTTTCCGGTACTCCGTTCTGAATCAGCTTCCGGCGGATATCGTGATAGACGTCCGTAAACCCGCCTTTCTCCGCGTCGGCGTCCTGTTTCGGCGTAGAAAGGTCGCAGAAAACGAGCTGCGTCCCTTTGCCGGTCGCGGATTCACGCCACATGTCCAGGATATTCTTCACGCATGCGTTCACCTTGCTGTTCGGGTCGTCCGGCAGCATCGGGTTCATGAGGCGCTGGTCGAGGGCAAGCGTCCGCCCGTCGCCGGTCACCTTGAGCATGTTGTCCTCGCTGGGATTAACCAGCCGGCTGCGGATATCTTCCGCCCGCTT
>DAITAP010000124.1:3747-5774 GCA_036824225.1 Caproicibacter sp.
AGCGCCTTAACGCTTGCTTTTTGGAAATCGGTCGGCTGCGTCACCACGTTGACGTATTCCGCTTCCGGCACCGGAAGCTTCAGCATATCCGCCGTCTGGATATCGGCGGCCTCCTTCCAGATGCTCATGAGCTCCGGGAGGTTGAAGAAATGGGCAAACCGTGTCTTTGTACGGAATCCGGTGCCCTCCGGCGTCAGCTCCGTCGCCGTCACGGTTTCCCCGAATGCCGCCGCCCAGCTGTCAAAAAAGCCGAGGTCAAGCTGTTGCAGCGTATCATACTGCAAATAGCGCATCATGGTGTAGAGCTCGGTCATGGAATTGCTGATCGGCGTGCCTGTGGCAAACGTGATTCCGCGGCCCCCGGTCAGCTCGTCCATATACCGGCACTTTGTATACATATCGGTGGATTTCTGCGCCTCGGTCTGCCCGACGCCCGCAACGTTCCGCATTTTTGTATAAAGAAACAGGTTTTTGAAGCTGTCCGCTTCATCCACAAACAGCCGGTCAATGCCAAGCTCCTCAAAAGTCACCACATCATCCTTTCTGCTGTCGTCGTTCAGCCGTTCCAGCCGGGCTTCCAGGGACTTCCTTGTTTTTTCCATCTGTTTAACGGTGAAATTCTCACCGTTCTCATGTTTTGCCTGGTTGATCCCCATTTCAATGTCATCAATCTGTTCCCGGAGCATGGCAGCCTGCCGTTCCTTTGATACCGGGATTTTTTCAAACTGCGAATGGCCGATGACGACCGCATCGTAGTCCCCCGTTGCAATCCGGGCGCAGAACTTCTTCCGGTTCATCGGCTCGAAGTCCCTCCTGGTTGCAACAAGGATGTTGGCTCCGGGGTACAGGCGCAGGAAATCGCCGCCCCATTGTTCCGTGAGGTGGTTCGGCACTACGAACAGGCTCTTATGGCAGAGGCCGAGGCGCTTGCTTTCCATGGCGGCGGCTGCCATCTCATACGTTTTCCCGGCCCCGATACAATGTGCAAGGAGCGTATTCCCGCCATACAGGACATGTGCCACGGCGTTCAGCTGGTGGGGACGCAGCGTGATTTCCGGGTTCATCCCGGGAAATGTGAGATGGCTCCCGTCGTATTCGCGCGGCCTGGTGGAATTGAACAGGGTATTGTATTTCCTGCAAAGGTCTTCCCGGCGCTGCGGGTCCTTCCAAATCCAGTCACGGAACGCCTGCTTGACGGCTTCCTGTTTCTGCTGTGCAACGGCGGTCTCCTTTGGGTTTAACACCTGGTGCTTTGCGCCGTCGGCATCTTCTGTCTGGTCGAAAATTTGGATGGTTTTAAGGTTCAGGGAATCTTCAAGGATTTTATAAGCGTTCGCCCGACCGGTACCGTAGGTCACATAAACCGGTACGCTGTTGAAGCTGTCCCGGCCTTTCCCGCTGATATTCCAGACACCGGAAACGGATGAATACCGTACCCTGATGCCGTCATTGCCCTGAAGGAAAGCGGGCGTATCAAATGCTGCGTACATAAACTGGTCGATATATGCGGGGTCAACCCATGTTGCCCCAAGCCGGACGTCGATTTCCGAAGCGTCCAGGTCTTTCGGCTGTACTTTCTGGAGCGCGGCCACATTAATGGAAAAGGAGGGGTTGGTTTTGGCCGCTTCACGGGCTGATTGGAGCTTCTGCCGCACATTGCCGGAGAGATATTCGTCCGATGTCTGCCACCCGTCATATGGGCCGCCTCCGGCGTCAGGATTTTTGAAGATAATCCCCTGAAGGTCTTTGATGACGGCGTCCTTTTTCTCCGGCCCGCCTAAAAGGGAAGCCATATAATCGGGATCGACGCGTGCTTTTTCCCCGAGGGAAACAGTCAGCGCTTCGCTCGGGGTATTGACCGACGTAATGGCCGTCCGCTGCCGGATGGTACGTTTTGTGAACATGTCGGCCTTGCGCTCCAGGCTGCCGTCCTCGTCAATGACTTCAAGGGAGCAGAGCAGGCAGTACGAGGAATCCTTCTGGAATGCCCGCCTGTTGGCGCTGCTGTTGAGCAAACCATACTTCCC
>DAITAP010000125.1:0-5762 GCA_036824225.1 Caproicibacter sp.
AATATCAACACCCGCGTGATGAAGCCGGACGGAACCTACGTTCACGCGGACCGGCGCGGGAAAGCTCCCTGCGACTGTCAGCGTGAGTTTCTGGTTCAGGCGGCGGAGGCTGCCAACCTCCTTAAAAAGAAAGGACGCTCCAAACTGTATGAGCCCGTGCGCGCCCCGGAAAAGAAGAAATAAAAATCAGGAATCCCGCGCGGTGCGCGGAAAAAGGAGGAAACCTTAAATTGAGGAACATTGGAATCCTGACAAGCGGCGGAGACTGTCAGGGGCTGAACGCCGCCATCCGCGGAATTGGGAAGGCGCTCTATACAAAATACGGAAACGACGTCGCCATCTATGGAATCCACGACGGATACCGCGGCCTTATCAAGGGCATTTTCCAGAGGATGGGGCCCGGCGATTTTTCCGGGATCCTGACGCTGGGCGGAACGATTCTGGGGACCTCGCGGCAGCCGTATAAATACATCTGCCGGGCGGAAAAGAACGGTTCCCACGTCGTCGAGGCCATGAAAAAGAACTACGCGGCCCTCGATCTGGAATGCCTTGTCATCCTGGGGGGAAACGGGACTCACAAGACGGCGAACCTGCTGTCGAAGGAAGGGCTCCATATCATTACCCTGCCGAAAACGATCGACAACGATATCTGGGGCACCGACATCACGTTCGGGTTTTCCAGCGCTGTCGAGATCGCGACCCACGTAATCGACTGCATCCACACAACGGCGATGTCGCACAGCCGCGTCTTCATCGTGGAAATCATGGGCCACAAGGTCGGGTGGCTGACCCTGAACGCCGGCATTGCCGGCGGAGCGGACGTTATCCTGATCCCCGAAATTCCCTATGACACCGATGAAATCGTGGAAACGCTCCGCCGCCGCAACCGCGCGGGAAAGCGTTTCTCCATTCTTGCCGTGGCGGAAGGATCCATTTCGCAGGATGAGTCGCGTCTCAATCGAAAGGAATTTCTCGAGGAACGGAAAAAGATGAAGTTCCCTTCCGTATCCTACCGGCTCGCGGATGAAATCGGGAGGATGACGGGTCAGGAAATCCGCGTCACGGTTCCGGGACATATCCAGCGCGGCGGCACCCCCTGCCCGTATGATCGAATGCTTGCCACACGGTTCGGCACGGCCGCCGCGGAATTGATTGAAGCGAAAAAATACGGCAGGATGGTCGCCATGAAAGGCGGGCAGATGGTCTCCGTTCCGCTCGGGGAAGTAGCCGGAAAACTCAAAAAAGTCCCCGCCGGCTGCGGCCTGATTACAACCGCCAGAGAAATTGGGATCGGGTTCGGCTGCAAGTTTTAGAGAAGGCCTCGCTTTTTTGAAAAGGACGAAGGGAGCGGGGAAAAGTCCCTCACCGCTCCCTTTTGGGAACGCCGGGTAGAAAGGGAGAGAGGGCGGAACTTTAGAAGGGAAAAGGAATGGATTTTGAAGCAAGGGGAATCGTAAAAAGTTTCGGGGACAAACAGGTGCTTCGGGGCGTCGACCTGGAAGCGAGCCGCGGCAGCGCGCTCGGGCTTTTGGGCCGGAACGGAGCGGGAAAGACCACCACCATCCGCATCCTCATGGGGATCTTTCCCCCGGACGGCGGAAAAATTCTCCTGGACGGAAAGCCCATCCGCCGCAGCGCCGTCAATTTCGGATATCTGCCCGAAGAACACGGTCTGTATCCGAAAAAGACGGTTTCCGAGCAGCTTGTTTACCTTGCCGAACTCCGCGGACTAAACGGGAGGGAAGCGCGCGGGGCAGTAAAAAAATGGCTCCGCCGCCTGGGGATGGAAGAAGCTTTCTCCCGAAAGCTTGAAACGCTCAGCAAGGGCAACCAGCAGAAAATCCAGCTGGCGGCCGCCCTCCTGACCGACCCGGATTTTATCATTCTGGACGAGCCTTTCTCCGGGCTGGATCCGGTGAACGCCGCCGTCCTGAAAGACGTAATCCGGGAAATGATCGCGGAAGGTAAACTGGTGCTTTTCTCCAGCCACCAGATGAACTACGTCGAGGAATTCTGCGACAGCATTGCCATCCTCAACGCGGGAAAGATCGTCGTCTCCGGGAAAATCCGGACGATCAAGCGTTCCTATCCGCGCAGCCGTATTCTGGTGGAATCGGAGCAGGCGGAGAAAATTTCCGCTTTCTGTAAGAACCGTCTCGGCGATATCGTCGTTTCTTCCCGGGTGAAACCCGCGGAAGTGGAAATCAATCTGAAATCGGCGGACCTTAAAAACAGGCTGCTTTCGGCGCTCGCCGGGCAGGGATTCGACATGGACGGGTTCCGGGTGTCCGAGCCGTCGCTGAACGACATCTTTGTCCAATATACGGAGGGCGGGATATGAAACAGCTGAGGACGGTCTTCCTCTTTGAGTTTAGAAATTACGCCAGAAGCAAATCCTTTCTGATTCTGACCGTTCTTCTAGCTGCTGCCGCAGGCATCGCACTCTCCATTCCACGTTTCCGGCAGGCGATCGGCCCGGGCGGACCCCCGGCAGAATCTGAGAAAAAGCAGATCATGGCCGTAGCAGACCGGACAGAAAGCGGGAACATCGCTACCGCCCTTAAGGCGGCATTCCCGGACAGGAAAATCCTCGCAGTCGGCGAAGGAATCGACACCCTGAAAGAGAATGTGGAAAACGGAAAATATGATTCGGCAGTCTTCGCCGATTCGCTTCTCCACGATACCTACGTGGTCAAAAACATCGGCCTTACCGACACGGCGAAGGAACAGATCGAGGAAGCGCTTACGGCGCTTTACCGTTTGAAGGCTCTGGAACAGCTGGGAGTCTCCCCCGCCGAAACCCAGAAAATCCTTTCGGCCAGGGCATCGTCGGACGTCGTAAAAACGAAAAGCGGAAAAGATCAGACAAGAAACTTTTTCTATACCTATATTGTGATTTTTCTCCTCTATATGGCGATCCTTATCTACGGACAGCTTGTGGCATCCAGTGTGGCCTCGGAAAAAAGCACGCGGGCCATGGAACTGCTGATTATTTCGACCAGGCCGGAAAATCTGATGTTCGGGAAAGTGCTCGGCGCGGGTACGGCCGGGCTGCTTCAGCTTACCCTGATTCTCGGAAGCGGGTATGGGTTTTACAACCTGAACCTCTCCTATTTTGAGGGGAATCGGATCGTCCAGTCCATTTTCGGAATGCCGGCTTCCATCCTGCTCTACGCGCTCCTTTTCTTCCTTCTCGGTTTTTTCCTCTACGCTTTCCTGTTCGGCGCGATGGGATCCCTGGTAAGCCGGATGGAAGAACTAAGCCAGGCCGTCACGCCGATTACTTTCCTCTTTGTCATCGCGTTTATAATCGTGGCAATGAGCATGGGAAGCGGGCAGGTTGACAACCCCGTGATGACGGTCTGCTCCTATCTTCCGCTTACTTCGCCGATGGCGATGTTTGCGCGGATCGCCATGGGAAAGGTCGCAGGATGGGAAATCGCCCTGTCCATCCTGATTCTCGCGGCCAGTACCGTCGGCGCGGGCTTCCTTGCCGCGGCAATCTATCGAACCGGCGTGCTCCTGTATGGAAAGCCTCCCAAACTGCGTGAGATTTTCTCCATGCTGAAAAGCAGCAGATAACGGATCTTCCTGTTTTTTTAAGCAAAGTCTTCGCCCGGAAATCCGATTCTCCGGGCGTTTCCTTGTAAATAAGCGGCAGCGGACGATGTCTTTCCTTTCCCATTCTGGCAGTCCGAGGGGGAAACTCCTTTCCGCCGCAGCGCACCAAAGCCGCGGCCTCCCATGACATACTCGGGACAGTAGAAGGAAGACCGGGTCCTTACAACAGGATAGTTTTTATCCCGGAAAGGGATCCCCGCCCGCTCGGCGGAATACCTCCTCTCGTCCGGAAGCTGTCCGGGGCAGAAAGCTCACGATACGCTCCATGCGTGTATTCCTCACTTTTTTGGCAATAAAGTCGATTGGAAACGGCCTGAAGCAGGATTATAATGCATGATAGCACACGGCGGGGCTTTCCGAAAATCCATCCCGCCGATATTTTAAATACGAAGTCTTCTTGGGAGGAACGATGAATTCTATGAAAAGCAGCGGTTTGACAGGAATCCCGCGTCCGGAACATCCGACGCCTCAGTTTGAGAGAAAAAAATGGAAAAACCTGAACGGGACATGGGATTTTGCCTTTGATTTCGGCGTCAGCGGCCTGGAACGAAAGGTTTTTGAGCACCCGGATTTCCCGGAAAAAATCCAGGTGCCCTTCTGCCCGGAAAGCAGTCTCAGCGGGATCCGCCATACGGACTTTATCCCCTGCTGCTGGTATCACCGGACTTTCTCCATTTCGAGGGAAGACCTTCGGGGCGACGTGCTCCTGCATTTCGGGGCTGTAGACTATGAAGCGCACGTCTTTCTGAACGGGAAAGAGGTCGGAGTCCACCGGGGCGGATATTCTTCTTTTCAGTTCGAGATTTCCGGTCTTTTAAAAGAGGGGGAAAACGATCTGACCGTCTGCGCAATGGACCTCATGCGCAGCGGAAAACAGCCTGTCGGCAAACAGAGCCGGCTTTACTTTTCCCACGACTGCGATTATACGAGGACGACGGGAATATGGCAGACAGTCTGGCTCGAGTTCCTGCCGACCGAACATATCCGTTCGGTCCGATATTACCCAAACGCCGCGGAAAGCAGCGTGACCATCGAGGCAGATGTCAGGGGAAAAGGCGTCTTCCGGGCGCGGGCTTCCTTTGAGGGGCGCGCCTGCGGCGATGGTTCCGTCCGCGTGGAAAACGGGACCGCGTTTCTGACCCTGCGCCTTTCGGAAAAGCACCTCTGGGGGCCCGGCCGCGGAAACCTCTACGACCTGATTTTAACGTTCGGACAGGACGAAGTGAAAAGCTATTTCGGGCTGCGCGAAATCCGTCTGGACGGATACCGGTTCCTGATCAATGGATCTTCCGTCTTTCAGAGGCTGGTCCTCGACCAGGGATTTTATCCCGACGGGATCTATACGGCGCCGAGCGCGGAGGCGCTGGAAAATGACATTCTGCTTTCGATGGCGGCGGGATTTAACGGAGCCCGCCTGCACCAGAAAGTATTCGAGCCGCGTTTTCTGTCTTACTGCGACCGGCACGGATATCTCGTCTGGGGGGAAATGGCAAGCTGGGGCTTTGATATCAGCTCTGACGCCGGCTATGAAGCGTTCCTTCCGGAATGGGCCGAAGTCGTAAAGCGCGATTTCAACCATCCCGCCATCATCGGCTGGTGCCCGTTTAACGAAACATGGGACTATGAGGGGAGAAAGCAGCGGGACAGCGTCCTGAAGCTGACCTGGGAGTTTACCAAGGCGTTCGATCCGACGCGGCCCTGCATCGACACAAGCGGAAATTTCCACGTAAAAACCGATATCTACGACCTTCACGACTATTCGCAGGATCCGCTTGTTTTCCGCTCTCATTACGAGGCATTCGGAAAAGGCGAAGGACCGTTCCAGGAAACCCAGCCCAGCCGCCAGCATTATACGGAAGGGCTGCCCGTGTTCATCAGTGAATTCGGAGGCATCAAATGGGCGCCCGGCGAAAAAAGCGGCGGATGGGGCTATGGAAACGGCCCCAGAACGAAAGAGGAATTTGTCAAACGATACCGCGGCCTCGCCGACGCGCTTCTCGATAACCCACGGATTTTCGGCTTCTGCTATACCCAGCTGACCGACGTCGAACAGGAACGCAACGGAATTTATTTTTACGACAGAACCCCGAAAATGGACGTCCGTCTCTTCCGCGAGATTAACTCGAGAAAAGCGGCAATCG
>DAITAP010000126.1:0-5761 GCA_036824225.1 Caproicibacter sp.
GGGCGCCGTTTCGCTCCTTCGCGAGGAGGAGGTTGGCGGCGAACAGGAGGATCGCCAGGATGCCCACCGCGGCGCGCCAGCGCATCACGCGCTCCGGGTCTCCGAGAAACCAGATGAGCAGGCAGTAGAGGAGGATGCCGGCGGCCATGCCCAGAATCTGCGTGTAGGTCACTTTGACCCCGACGCCGCAGAGGAGCATGATGCCGATCCCGCACAGCAGGAACGCGAGGGTTTCCAGCTCAAAACTGACGCGGCCGAGAATTTTCATCCAGTACACGTAAAGGCTCCATTCGAGAAGGAGCAGGGCGCAGAACGGAATCAGGGGATTAAGGTTCAGCTTCCCCTGGGCGAGGCAGGCTTCCACGCAGAGGAAAAACTGGATCAGCGTGACCGACTGCATCAGGCGGAACGGGTTTGCCGCCTTGCCGCGCGGAGGCCTCGAGAGCTTCAGGCCGCCCACGTCGGCAGTGCGCTTGAGCTTTAGTCCCGTGGCGCCCATTTTGATGACATCCCCCGGCAACACGGGGGCGCCTTCCTTGACCCGCTTTCCGTTGACGAGGGTGCCGGACTTGGAATTCGTATCCTTCACGAGCCACCCGTTTTCGCGGCGCATCAGGACGGCGTGGGCCCGGCTGACAGTCGGATCGCGGAGAACCACGTCGCAGCTGCGGCTCCTTCCGATCGAGTTTTCCCAGAAGAGGACGGGAAAGATCTTATGGGTTTCC
This sequence comes from Caproicibacter sp., assembly GCA_036824225.1. GTDB lineage: Bacteria > Bacillota > Clostridia > Oscillospirales > Acutalibacteraceae > Thermocaproicibacter. The sequence goes on from DAITAP010000126.1 coordinate 726, forward strand.
GTGTTTTCCAGGACCACGACGGGGTCTTCCTTCCTCTTCCCCAGCCGCAGAGACCGAAAGCAGCGGTGGGCGACGAGAATGCTTAAAAACGGTACGATGACGCGCAGCGAAAAAAGCAGAACGGAAATAATTTCAGAAGGTATTCTAGAAGGCAAAGCCAAGCGCAGATCCCCCTTCCCGTCCGTTTTCCATTATACTAAGAACCCGATATAAAGTAAACCGGGGACCGCTTCCTCCCGCGTCCCCGGTTTGCTGCAAGACGGTCGGAAAGCCTTTTCCGGTCAGCGCTTTTTGACGACTTCCCCCGCGCGCTTGAATATGCTTTTCCCCGCGAGAAATCCCCGGACCATGGACAGCGGGTAGACCGTGGTCTCCCTGCCGATCACCGTGCCCGGATTTAAAACCGTGTTGCAGCCGACTTCCACGTGGTCGCCCAGCATGGCGCCCATTTTTTTCAAGCCCGTTTCGATGCGGCCCTCCGGGGTGCCCACCGTGACGAGGGTCTTGTCGGATTTGACATTCGAGGTGATGGATCCCGCGCCCATATGGGCATGATACCCCAGAATGGAGTCGCCGACGTAGTTAAAGTGCGGAACCTGCACGCAGTCGAACAGGATCGAATTTTTCAGCTCCGTGGAGTTCCCGACCACGCATCCCGCGCCGACCAGCGCGTTTCCGCGGAGAAAGGCGCACTGACGGATTTCCGTATCCGGACCGATGATGCACGGGCCGTGCAGATAGGCGGATTCGAAAATCCGGGCGGATTTTGCCACCCAGATGTCCTCCCCCCGGCGCTCATATTCTTCGGCCGGCAGGGAAGCGCCCAGCGTCAGGATAAAGGTGCCGATTTTCGGGAGCGCTTCCCACGGGTAGACAAGCTTTTCGAGCAGGGGGGCCGCCAAAGTATGGGAAAGATCATAGAGATTCCGGATCTCTGCCGGTTCAAAATTCATAAGTATATGCTCCTTTTTAAGGCTGTTCCGTCTTTCGGGACTTTCTTAAAGATTCAGAATGGTTAAGGACTATTATATTTTCTTTTCCTCTTTGCGTCAATGCCGTCCGGTCCCCCTCTCCGGCGGCCCCCGCAAAAGCCGGAGAGGGGGAATTCCTTCCGCGGACGTTCCGGGCGGCCCTATTTCCCGACTTTTGTCATATGGTCGACGTATCGGCGGAGTTCTTCCTCCGTCCGGATTTCCCCGTTCTGCCTGTGGACCGTCAGCTGCACCCGGACAGGAAGTTTCATAAAATACTGCCGGACGCGGTCGCTTCCCATCAGCAGCTCATGCAGATCCCGAATCATGTTTTTCACCTCGCCAGTATAGTATCCGCAGGCGGAGGAAAAATCATACCCCGGCTTCCGGGAAGCCTGTTTTCCACAGATTCCACCGGATTTTCAACATATGGTGCTGCCGCCGGCCTCTGTCCTCCATATCTGGATATCCGGCCTTTTTGATGCCTGCCGTTTTTTTCCAAAGGCGTCCGCGGAATTTCAGAAAATATTGCACAAAAATTTATCGAAAAAAGGATTTCCAGTTTACTTTCTGGAACTTCCAGTATATAATACTACACTAGGAATATGAGGTCCCGAACGAAATGTCTTTGCCATAGGCGGAAGACAGGATAAAACGCTGAGGAATGATATTGTGAAAGGCAAGAAGGGAAAGCTTATCCGCAACCTGTGCGTTCTGGTTCTTGGTCTTCTGCTTGTGGTTGCGGGAATCGGCTGCATCTATACCGATCGTCTTTTGGGAAAGATCAATTATATCGCGGATCCCGGGAATGAGGAATCGGAAGATTCCGAGGATCCCCTTTTCCCGCAGGACGGCGACAGCGAACCCGCGAAGGCGGAACCGGATCTTAAGGGCGGATTATACCATGACGACGCCATTACCAACGTTCTGCTGCTCGGTGTGGACAACTATCAGAAAAATGATTCCGGCCGCAGCGACAGCATGATGCTGGTCTCGGTGGACACCCGGCATCAGAAGCTCAAGGTCACTTCGTTTATGCGGGACATGTATGTCGCCATCCCCGGCATCGGAAGCAATAAACTCAACGCCGCGTACAGTCTGGGGGGCGGAATGGTGGACGGGTCCAAAAAGGTGGTTTCCACCCTCGAGGCCAACTTCGGCGTCGACATCAACCGGTTTGTGATCATCGATTTTGACGCGTTTATAAAAATCATCGACCGTCTGGGAGGGGTCCCCGTCACCCTTACCGCCAAAAAGGACGGCTACGGCCGCACCGAGGCCGATCTCATCAACCTCTATTCGAGTTCCGAGAAAAGGGCCCGCACCGGCCTTAACAACCTGGACGGAAAACAGGCGAGATATTATTCGCGCATCCGCGACATCGGGGACGACCAGGAGCGGACCCTGCGGCAGCGCAAAGTCTTTGAGGGACTGGTCGGAAAAATGAAGAAATCGAGCCTTCAGAATATCTACGGGGCTCTTTCCGATACCCTGAACCTTGTGACCACCAATATGACGAAGGAGGAAGTTCTGTCGATGGCCTCCAATTCCCTCACCTATCTCAACTACCCGGTTGCCCAGAACCGCGTGCCGGCCGAGGGCGAATACAAGCCGGGGAGAATCTCCAACCATAATATCGGATCGGTTCTGGTGCCGGATCTGGAACTTTGCAGAAAGAGCCTCGCGGAATTTATCTTTGAGGGGGATCTGCCGGGGAATCCGGGGGGCTGACGGGCCTGCCCCTTCCAAAAAAGAGGATCCGGACTTTTTCTAAATCGGGAAATTCTAATCGGGAAAGAGGAAGAGAAAGTTGGACGCGCCGTTATATTCTGCGCTCAGGCGCCACGCGGCCCTCGGGCGCTCTTCCTTTCATACTCCGGGGCATAAGAACAATCCGGAAGCTCTGCCGGGAGATCTTTTTTCCCTCGATTTTACCGAGCTTCCCGATACGGACAGCCTTTATGAGGATTCCGGGCCGATCCGGGAAGCGGAGCGGAAGGCGTCGGCGCTTTTTCAGACGGCGCGGACCTGCTTTTCGGCGGACGGATGCACGCTCTGCATCCAGGCGATGCTCCGCCTGGCCGCCCCGAGGGGAGGGAAGATTCTCTGTTCCCGGGTGATCCACCGCAGCGCCGTAAACGCGATGGCCCTTCTGGGCATCGAGCCCGTATGGGCCATGCCGCGGGATATCGCCCGGGCTTCGGCGTCCAGCCCCGGCATTCAGGCCGTTTACGTGACCAGTCCGGATTATTACGGCCGCCTTCTGGACCTTGGGCCGGCAGCCGCCGCCTGCCGGGCGAGAGGGATTCCGCTGTTGGTCGACTGCGCGCACGGAGCGCACCTGATGTTTACGGATCCCGTCCTGCACCCGCTCCGGTCCGGCGCTTCGATGACGGCCGATTCGGCGCACAAGACACTCGGGGTCCTTACGGGCGGAGCGTGGCTCAATATCGCCGACCGGCGCTATTCGGCAGATGCCAAACAGACGATGGCGCTTTTCGGATCCACGAGCCCGTCCTATCCTGTTCTGGCGTCGCTGGATCTTGCGCGCGCCTGGCTGGAGGAACACCCGGGCGCGTTCCGTCTTCTGGAGGAAAAAGTAAGGGAGATACGGTCCGCTGCCCTCGGGAGGGGAATCCGGATTCCGGAAGGAACCCTGGACCCTACCCGGATCACCCTCGATACCGCGTCCGCCGGGGTAGACGGCAGACGCGCCGCCGACTTTTTCCGTTCGGGAGGGATTGAGCCGGAATACGCGGATGCCGGCTTTGTCGTGCTGATTGCCACGCCGTTTAATACGCAAGAGGATTTCAGGCGCTTAAAGTCCGCCGTGCTGTCCCTGCCCCTCAGCCCCGGAAAGGCGGAACGGAAACCGGCGGAACTGCCGCCGATAGAGCCGGCTGCCGCGGGGCTGCGCGAAGCGATTCTGGGAGAATCGGAATCGGTCGAGATTTCCTGCGCAAAGGGGCGTATCGCGGCGGAAACGGCCTGCCCCTGCCCGCCCGGAGTCCCCGTCGTGATGCCGGGGGAAAGGATTTCGCGGGAAGCGGCCGACTTTTTGAGCGGGTATGGAATTTTACGGATGAAAGTGTTAAAATAAAAGAAGACCGGGAATCCCGGTTTGAAAAGCCTAGAAAAAATTCGAAGTTCCGGACAGTCGGCAGAAGGAGGGTTCCCTATGAAACTGGTCATGGCTGTTGTTGGAAAAGACGACAGCGGGATGGTGGCGTCGGCTCTGACAAAAAACGGTTTTTCCGTGACAAAGCTGGCGACAACGGGCGGATTTCTCCGGGCGGGCAATACGACCTTTATTGTCGGCACGGATGATGACAAGATCGATCAGGTGATCGACATCATTTCCAAACAGAGTCGGAGAAGGACCCAGCTGGTGCCGAACGCCACGACCATGGATCTCGGGATGTACTCCGCCTATCCGGTGGAAGTGACGGTGGGGGGAGCTACCATCTTCGTGCTGAATGTGGAGCGGTTTGAAAAGATATGAACCTTCGGTTCGGCGGATCGGTCGGAAATGAGAAAATACGCCGCAGCCTGTCCTTCGCTTTCGGGGGACAAAGGCCGCCGCACGCCGTTCTTCTGGAAGGGGCCCCGGAGGAGACGTCGCGCCTCGCGCGCTTTTTAGCGGCGGCCTGGGTCTGTCTTTCGGAGGAGGGAAGGCCCTGCGGCGTCTGCTCCGGATGCGTCAAGGCGAAAGCCGGATCCCATCCGGATATCGAGGTGCTGGACGGCGGGGCGGATCCCCGCGCGTTTCCGGTGGACGCCGTCCGGCGGATCCGGTCGGAAGCGTGGGTGAAGCCGAACGAGGCTCCCGGGAGGGTTTTTGTCCTGCTCGGGGCGCAGAATATGTCGGAGATTTCGCAGAACGCCCTTTTAAAGATCCTCGAAGAGCCGCCGGAGGGCGTTTTGTTTCTCCTGACGGCGGAAAGCGCGGGCGCGCTTCTGCCTACGGTGCTTTCCCGCGTGCAGCGCTTCGAGGCGGGGGGAGAGACCCCGTCGGGGGACTGGAAGCTCGCGGGGAAAATCGCGTCCGCGGTTACGGCTCCGGGG
>DAITAP010000127.1:0-5750 GCA_036824225.1 Caproicibacter sp.
ACCTCTCTAAATGGTCCCCCTGCAAACGTTTTGCTTAGAGCGAAAATAATTCTTTACAGAGGAAAGCACTTTACAAGGATGAAAAAATATGCTATCTTAAAATAAAGATAATTATTCTTATTTAGGCGGTTTACCATGGATAAAAAAAGAAATTACAGCAAAAAACGGGAAGCTATTCTCAATAAGCTTCGTTCGACAAAATGCCATCCGACGGCGGAATGGCTGTATCAGAATTTAAAGTCTGCTTACCCGGACCTGTCGCTTGGCACGGTCTATCGGAACCTCGCGCAGTTTAAGGATGAGGGGCTTGTCGCAAGCATCGGCGTCATAAACGGGCAGGAGCGGTTCGACGCGAACGTCACGCCGCACACGCATTTTGTGTGCTCGAAGTGCGGCGCGGTCATCGATGTACCCGGCGTCTTCCGCAGCGACGAAGTCATCCGTTCCGCGCGCCGGATGGGCTTCGAGGTAACGTCCTGCGAAATCCTGCTGCACGGCCTCTGCCCCAAGTGCAGAAAAAAGCAGTGATCTTTTTCCCGCATATGGGTAAAGAAAGATGCCCTCTTCCCTTTCGGATTGGGAAGAGGGCATCTTTTTTTTCAGGAGATCCTTCCGTCTGATTTCCAACCGGAACTGTCGGCGGGGACAAGTCCTTTTTCCGTAAGGCGCAGGACCCTGCCGCAAACTTCCGAGATATATTTCCGGTCATGGGAAACGCTTAGCAGAGCGCCGCCGAACGAACTCAGTGCTTTCCGGATCACCGGGCCGGACAGCGGGGACAGGTTCCGGGTCGGTTCATCCAGAACCAGCACGTTAAACCTGCCGAAGATCATCTTCAGAAACAGCAGTTTTGCTTTCTGCCCGCCGGAGAGTCCGGATACGGGGTGTTCCATTTCGGCCGCCGTATAGTTCATGCTTCCAAGAAAAGTCCGGATTCTCGTTTCCTCCGCCTTTCCTCCCTCGGAAGAGAGAAAATCGACCGGGGTTTCCCCGCCGCCCAGCAGTTCTCCGTAGTCCTGGGGCATATAGGCGGTCCGGATATCTTTCCGGCCGAGGAGTTCCCGGGCAATCTGCCTTAAAAGCGTGGTCTTCCCCGTTCCGTTCCGACCGATGATGCAGATTTTTTCCGGACCGGTTATTTTCAGACGTACGTCCCTCGCAAGTACCCGGCCACCGGCTGAGAGTCTTTCCAGAGAAAAATCCAGAACAGTTTTTCCGTTCGGCATCGTGATGCCGTCCGCGAACCGGATTCGGACGGCTTCTTCCTCCTCCGGCACCCTGACGCTTTTTTCGCTCTCCCGCTCCATGCGCCGGCCCATGGACTTGACCGCCTTCATTTTCTTTTTGAGCAGCCGGCCCCCGTGCGGATCACTCCGCGGCACGGATGCCTGCGCGCGATCCACGGCGGACTCGATCCGCCGGAATTTCTCCTGCTGCTTTTCCCGGTGCCTTTTCTCCTCGCGCGCCACCTGCCCCTGATGTTCGAAATTTTCCAGACGTTCCCTCACATACTGCCGGTAGGGCATCCGGGCGACGGTCCAGCGCGGCACCGTTTTCCGGCGCACCTGCTCCAGATGGACCACCACATTTGCGGTCCGCTCTATCAGCGTTTCGTCGTGAGAGACAAAGAGGACGGGCAGGCCGCAGGAAACAAGAAAAGATTCCAGCCATTCGAGCGTTTCGATATCCAGGTCGTTCGACGGTTCGTCGAGAAGCAGGACGTCCGGGTGTTCCAGGAAAATCCGGAAAAGCTGAAGCTTGACCTTTTCCCCTCCTGAAAGCGTCCCCACGGGCTGATCGGAGTAAAAAAGGCCGGGGCTCACACCGAGTTCCCCCGCATAGCCGGAAATTTCGGTCTCCGAAAGGAAGGAAAAGGGCGGACTCTCCGAACAAAACCCGAACACGCTCTTCCGGGATTCCGATTTCGGAAGTTCCTGCGCCAGATAGGAAAGGCGCAGTCCGGTTTTTAGTATTTTTCCGGTATACTCTACATATCCCGATACCAGGGATTCGTCATAGATTAACTTTAAAAGGGTGGATTTCCCGTCCCCCTCTTCGCCAATCAGAACGGCGCGGTCGCCCGGGTTCAGGGAAAAGGAAAAATCCTTTAACAGGACCCTGCCGTCCTTTCGATGCGTAATCGTCAGATCCTGAATCTGCAGCATGATATTCCTCCAAAAATAAAAATCTGCCTTTCGTTTCACCCCGAAAAGCAGACAAAACCGTCGGAACCATGCCGCGGCGACAGGATCCGCCGCTTTCCGCGCAGCAGTCTACTTCCCGGCAGCAAAACGGAGATCCCCGCTTTCTTTCCGAAAGCTGAGTTCCGTCCTGATCGGAAAATAGATTATCTGCGCATCTTTTCACCCGTTTCTTTTATTGGTTATTTGCTATATCATTCGCTTAGGATACTATAATTATAACAGATAGAAGGTGAAAAAGAAAGTAAAAACCATCAAAGAATTGTAATCCAAACTTTGGCCTTACAATGCGGATTTACCCCCGTTCTGCGCCCTGGGTTTTTCAGAGACAGCGCCAAATCTTGATCTTAAAAAGGCAGGATTTGGTTTTGTCCCTTCTCTCTGCCTTGGAACGCCCCCCAGACCTTCTGTAAGGCAGGTCCCACCGCTTTCTCTCTGGTTTCTGTTCTGGATGCAAAGGCTATTTGCCCGTTGCCCCCCGCATGCTATTTACTTTAGCCCCCGGAGAGGGGGGAAAGGCGCGGGATTTTATTTCTCGTCCTGCCGGGCGGGGAAACGTCCCGCTTATTCTAGAATGTGTCTACGGCATAAAAAGAAAGCGGGAGCGGAAACCACCCGTACGGAACGGAAAAAGGTTTGAGATGCCCGAACGGCGTAAGCAGGAGTTCCTGCGCCTGTTGTCCATTCAGGCGGATGGCATCCGCCGCGGCAGCTGAAGTCACCTCGACGCCGTCTTTCCCGACGCGCGCCGTCACCGGCTGGCCGTCCATCACGGCGGAAAATTTCCCCGGGGCGAGGCCAGTCGACCGATACCGGAGAGTCAGATATGCCCTTAATACCTTCGCGAAGTTGAAAATCCGATACATTCCGGACGGCTCCAGACACCAGGACTCGGCAAACCCGGAAAGGCAGGCGTTTAATTCTCTGTCCCAGACAGGGGAAGCAACCGTGATTTCCCGGCGGCCGGAAGCGAGAAAATACGCCTTGACGACACGCGCGATGTCGCCCGGTTTTTCCATTGCCAGTTCCGAAACCGAACCGCCTTCCCGATCCGTCAGGAGATAGCCGATGAGCTTTCCGTTTTCCAGTACGCCCAGTGCATTCTGGCCGAAAGTCTGGAAAATGGCGGGCATCCGCTCCGGGCTGCGCCGGACGTACGCCGGGCGCTTTTCATTGAGATTCGCGGCAAGGCGCGCCGCGCCTTCCGTCTCAAACAGCGGACGGATGGAAAGCCCCTTTTCCCGGATTTCTCCCAGGGCATGGCGCACATTCGCGCCGTTTACCGTATAGAAGGCCTGCACGCCGCCTCGGGTAAAACCAAAATATCCGTATCTCTGGCGCTGGCCGCTCAGGACGGCGAAATCGCACGTCCCGCTCATTTCCCTGATCCATTCCCCCATCAGCGTCTTCATATGTCCCTGTCCGCGCGCCCTGGGGTGGACCGACACGGTCCCAATAAATCCCGCGTTCAGCTGCGTGCCACAGACCCCGAGCGTTTCGGGCAGCACCGCGATCTGCGCGCACAGCCTTCCCCGGCTGTCCACAGCGACCCGGTGCATGGACGCGGAATCCACTCCTTCCCCATAGACTTTCGGCAGCAGTTTCTCAAAATTATGCGGCCGGTAGGAATAGCTGAAAACATAATTGGCCAGATCAATATAATCTTTCCGTTCTTCCGGTTTTGCTTTTCGATATTCCATGAAAGCTCTGCATCCTTTCGGCAGATGAATTGATTCCTGCGGCGTTTCCTGCTTGACTTTTTCTTTCCACTCATGGTACGATGATTCAAGAAAAGGACAGCATCCGCCGGTTTTTTTATTGATTTTTTAAGAAGGGGGTCTTCCGAGAAAATGGAAAATCTTCCGCATTTGAGGACAGGCAGGCCTGAAATCGACCGGGCATTCCGGATTGCCGTAGGCGACGTGACGGGCAATCTGGCGCCCTGGAAGGACGGCCTGCTGGAAAAAGAGGAGGAAGTCCTGCTGGCAGGTCTCGACTATGATTCCCCCTGGACCCGGGACTCCGCCATCAATGCCTGGAACGGGGCCGGGCTTCTTTTTCCGGAAGCCGCGGAAAACACGCTTCTGTCGACGCTATGCCGATCCGGCGGGACCATCCGGATCGGCGGGCAGTACTGGGACGCCATTATCTGGGCTGTCGGCGCCTGGTGGCAGTACCTTTTTACCGGCGATAAGGAATTTCTGAAAACGGCTCAGGAAGCGGTGCGCAATTCCCTCCGGTTTTTTGAGCAGACAGAGTTTGACCCCGAAATCGGGCTGTTCCGGGGCGCCGCATGCTACGGCGACGGAGTTTCCGCATATCCGGACTTCTACGCGGAAACAGGCGGTTCCGGAATTCTTGACTGGGCTGCCCAGAACCGGCAGCCGGGCGGGAAACCGGGCGCCGGAATTCCCATCTGCGCCCTCTCGACGAACTGTCTTTATTACGCCACCTACCGGATTCTGACAAGGATGTCCGTGGAACTCGGAGTCCCCTCCGATCCGCTGTGGGAAGCGAAGGCGGAAGGGCTGAAAAGCGCCATCAACCGGAACCTGTGGGACGGAAAAGCAGGCCGGTATGATTATTTCGTCGACCCGCGGGGCAGGTGCCGTTCCCAGGAGGGGATCGGGCTGAGCTTTGCCCTGCTGTTTGGAGTAGGGGGCCCCGGAAGGGCAGAGCAGATATTCCGGAACACCCATGTCTGTCCGGCGGGGATCCCGTGCCTGTGGCCTTCCTTTGCCCGATATGATACGCCGGACGGATCCGGATACGGACGCCATTCCGGGACGGTATGGCCCCACATCCAGGGGTTCTGGGCACAGGCGGCCGCACGGCGGCAGAGGGAAAAGATCTTTCTCCATGAGTTCGATGCCCTGTCGGCTCACGCCGTACGGGACGCTCAGTTCGCGGAAATCTACCACCCGGTCACCGGGCAAATCTACGGAGGCAGACAGGAACAGTCCGGACAGGGAATAATCGAATGGAAATCCTGCTCAAGACAGACCTGGAGCGCAACGGCGTTCCTCCGCATGGTATTCGGGGGCCTTGCCGGAATGGAGTTTCTCCCTTCCGGAATCCGGTTTGCCCCCCTGATACCGGAAGGGATCGGAGGACTTGAGCTTACCGGAATCCGGTACCACCATGGTTCGCTGCGCCTTAGGATCGAGGGGACGGGACAGAAAATCGCCGAGTTCCGGGTAAACGGGGAATCCCGCCCCGTGCCCGAAATCAGCGCCGACGAAGGAAGAGAAGCGGAGATTTCCATCCGGATGGAGAAAGGAGAGCCGTAACCGGAACCCCGCTTCGCTCCTACCGCTCTTTGCCGCGGAAAATCATTCCGATTCCGGCAGAAGATGGCGCTCTAGGAAAAGGCGCCGCCTTTTCCTTTCCGGCAGCGCCTCATGCTTTTCCGGCAAAATACCGGGGATAAACAGATTCCAGCTTCTTTAGCTCCCCGCGGCAGGAATCCGCGTGATCGGAAAAAATGCGTCTCATCTTCTCCTCGTCGCCCTCCCTGGCCGCCTCGACCATCCTCGAATGTTCCCTGAT
>DAITAP010000128.1:0-4689 GCA_036824225.1 Caproicibacter sp.
CCGAGAGTTGTCCCGCGCTCTGAAACACGTGGCACTCTCCCCTGCAGTAGCCCTCGATCCCCCGCACTTCCGGGTGGGTTCGGTCGCCCGCTATCAGGACCGTTTTTCCCTCTCCGGAAGCCTTTTCGACGATCCGGTGGATTTTTTCCACAAAGGGGCATGTGGCATCGCAGAACCGGACTCCGCAGCTTTTTATATTTTCAAGCTCGGATCGCCCGACGCCGTGAGACCGAATCACCAGGACGGATCCCCCGGGGACCTCCTCCGGCGAAAAGACAACGCGGACTCCGCGCCTTTTGAGCCTTTCGAGAGTCTGCGGGTTATGAATAATGGGACCGAGCGTGCAGACTTTTTCCCCGCTGTCCAGAAGACCGTCTACTTTCTCGACGGCCCGCCGGACCCCGAAGCAGAAGCCCGCTGATTTCGCGGCGACGATTTTCAATGTCCTTCCTCCAGCATGGCGTTAATTTTGTCCTCAATCAGGGACGCGCCCGCCCGAATGCGCGCCGAGGAGGTTCCGTGAAACGGCAGATCCCCGGGCAGAATGGGCTTTCCGTACCGTATGGTGATTTTCCGGAACGGCCTGAGAAGGCCATCGCAGAATATCGAAGCGGGAAGAATCGGCGCGCGCGTCCGTTCCGAGAGAAACGCCACGCCGGCCTTCGCGCGGAACGGGGAGTTATCGAACACGCACCCGCCCTGCGGGAATATTCCGACAATTCCTCCCCGCTTCAAAATTTTCTCGGCCGTCCGCATCGAAGCGCGGTCCCCGGTGTTCCGGTTCACAGGGAACGCGCCCAGCATCTTCAGCAGCAGTTTTGCGGGCAGGCCGTGATCCGTAAACAGTTCACTTTTCGCCATATACCGGATCTGCCGCAGAAACGGAACGGCGAGAAGAAACGGGTCGAAAACGGACTTGTGGTTGCTGCAAACAATCAGTTTTCCCTTTCCCGGAATATTCCGGACTCCCCGGTACCGGACCGGGAAAAAGAGCAGCGCCAGCGGGGTAAACGCCCGGAGGAGAATCTGATAGAAGGGACCGAGGTTCATAGAAATTTCCTTTTTTTCTTAAATTCCCGCAGATTTGATTCCCGGAGTTCCGCGATGCGGCTCATGACCATCCGGCTGGCCCGGCGGTATTCGCTCGGAAACCCTTTCTGAATCCCGAGATCTCCGGATGGAATCAGGGAACCGTACGTGACGAGGCAGAGATGGAAAAGCCGGGGCACCTTTCCCCCTTCCGCGGTAATACAGCACGGGAGAATCGGCGCGCCGCAGAGATGGGCGAGCATGACCGCCCCTGATTTCGGCCTCTGGAGGCTGCCGTCTTTGGAACGCGTGCCCTCAATAAATATTCCGACCACGTCCCCATCCCTCAGATGTCTTTCCGCTTTGTTCACCGCTTCCTTGTCGCCTTTTCCGCGCCGGACAGGGAAAGCGCCCAGCCCCCCGATGACAGCGCCCGTCAGGCGGTTTTCAAACAGCTCCTCTTTCGCCATAAAAAATACCTGCCGGCGTACGCTGTAGGCAATCCGGAGGGGATCCGTCATGCTCGCGTGGTTGCAGCAGAGGACGACCCCTCCCGTTTCCGGCATGTTTTCCGCGTTCCGGACGCGCATCGGCATTGTCGTGCGGAAAAACCACGGCAGAAAAGTCCTCGCAAAGACGTAAAGCGGAGTGCGGTTCATAGTTTCACCATTCCCATAGAATTTATTTGCCCAGAAAGGCTTTTCTGAATCACGGCGACAATTTCCGAAACCGACTGCTCCAGCGTGTTCCCCGTCGTGTCGAGAATCTCGGCGTCCTCTGCCGGCGTCAGCGGGGCAGTTCTGCGGTGCGTGTCGCTGTAATCGCGCTGCCGGATATCCCGAAGCACGTCGCCGTACTCGGCCTTGACCCCTTTCTGAATCATTTCCCCGTATCGGCGGCGGGCGCGGTCCTCCGGGGAAGCGGTCAGGAATATTTTAACCTGCGCGTCCGGAAGGACAACCGTGCCGATGTCCCGTCCGTCCATGATGACGGAATGCTCCCGCGCGATTTTTCTCTGGGCGGAAAGGAGGAACCCGCGCACTTCCGGAACAGCGGAAACGGCCGAGGCAGCCATCGAAACCCGCGGGGAGCGGATCTGATCCTCCACGTCCTTTCCGCAGAGGATTACCCTCTGCATGCCGTCCTGGTACCGGAGATCGAGCGATATTTTTGGGAGCATCGGACATACTTTCCGGGCGTCGCCCGGATTCACGCCGTGCTCCAGCATGAAAAGTCCCACGGCCCGGTACATCGCTCCGGTGTCCACATAAAGGAAACCGAGCTTCTGCGCCGCCTTTCTCGCGATAGTGCTTTTCCCAGCCCCAGCCGGTCCGTCAATGGCAACCGCAAACATTATAAATTTCCCTCCGCTCTGATGGAATTTCCCGCCGCCCGCCCGGTGCAGAACGCGATCTGGAGGTTAAAGCCCCCCGTATACCCGTCCACATCGAGCACTTCTCCCGCAAAGTAAAGCCCCCGGATCCGTTTCGACTCCATGGTCCTTGGGTCGACTTCCTCCGTCGAAACGCCGCCTGACGTGACAATCGCCTCCGAAATCGGCCGGAACCCGGAAACGGTAACCGGGAAGGATTTGAGCAGCCCGGCAAACCCGCGCCGCATTTCCCGGGTAATCGAGTTGCAGCGCGTGTCCGGGGGAATCCCGGAAAGGCGGACCGCGACCGGAATCATTTTCGCCGGCAGCAGCGCCGAAAGGGAATTCCGGAATTCCCGGTTCCGGTTCTGCCCGAAATCCCTTAATAGCCGCGCGTCAAGCTTTTCGGGGCCGAGAGCGGGCTTCAGGTCGATATCGATTCGGTAGCGCCCCGGCGCCATGGAATCCATGTGGGAGCTGGCGCTCAGGATCACCGGCCCCGAAAGGCCGAAATGCGTAAACAGCATCTCCCCAAAATCCTCGTAGACGGTCTTTTTCCGGACTTTGTCGCGCACGGCCACCGCGACGTTCCTCAGGGAAAGGCCCATCATTTCCCTGCAGAAGTTTCCCTCGGCGGTAAGGGGAACCAGCGAGGGCTTTAGCGGCGTGACGGTATGGCCCGCTTCCCGGGCGAACCGGTACCCGTCCCCCGTGGAACCTGTCGCCGGATAGGAAACGCCGCCGCAGCAGACAATCACGTTCCGCGCCAGAATCTTTTTTCCATTCCGGAGGACGGCCCCTTCCACGGAACCGCCCCGGAGCAGCAGATGCCCGGCTTCCCCCCGCTCCACATGGGCGCCGCCCTGCCGGACATAGGCCGCCAGGTTTTCCGCCACGTCTTCCGCCCGGTCCGAAACGGGGAAAACACGCCTCCCGCGCTCCGTTTTGAGGGGAACTCCCCTTCTCTCAAAAAAGGCGATGGTGTCTTCCGGGGAAAACCGGGAAACCGCCCCGTAGAGGAACCTGCCGTTTGTCGGGACGGAAGAGACAAACGTGCGCACATCACAGCGGTTGGTGACATTGCATCTTCCCTTGCCCGTGATGCGCAGTTTTCTGCCGAGCACCGGATTCTTTTCGAGGAGGCAGACCCGGAACCCCCTTTCCGCGGCGGTTCCCGCCGCCATCATCCCGGCCGCTCCGCCGCCGATCACCAGAACGTCCCACCTCAATTGTCCGACTCATCTACCTTTTCATATACCCCGTACTCGTCCCAGATATGCTCGAGATTCTGGAAAGTCTTGCGGACTTCGCCGGATTTTTTAATCGTGATCATGACGATGAGGGCATTAATCAGGCTGAGCGGCGCGCAGAGGGAGTCGACAATGGAGGCGATTTCGCTGCGGGCGAGGAGAACATAGTCGGAATTTTCCGCAACCGGAGACCCCGCCGTGTCCGTGATGGAAATCACCTTCGCCCCCCGGCTGTGGGCAAATCCCATCGCTTTGGCAATTTTTCTCGAATACCGGGGAAAGCTGATGCCTATGACGGCGTCGCGCTTATCCACATGGATCATCTGCTCAAAAATTTCGCCCTCGCTGGTCGCCTGGACCAGGAGGACATTTTCGAAAAGCTGCTTAAAGTAATAAGCGAGGAAAGTTCCCAGCGCAAGCGCGCTCCTCGCCGCCAGAATGTAAATTTTCCGGGAGGAAGTAATCGCGTCCACCGCGTGGTAGAAATTTTCGTGAGAAGTTTCCTCCATGGTCCGGCGGATGACATCGATATCCTGGCTGAAGATAAAATCGAGCACATCGGAGTTCCCAATCCGGTTCCTCGTGACTTCCATGCGCTGGACGGACGTCAGTTTGTTCCGGATCATCTCCTGCATGGCCTGCTGAAGCTGGGGATACCCCGCGTATCCGATCTCCGTCGCGAAGCGGACGACGGTCGATTCGCTGACCCCGACCGTCTCGCCGAGTTTGGAAGCCGTCATAAACGCGACCTTGTCATAGTTTTCCTCAATGTATTTCGCGATCCTTTTCTGCCCTTTCGAAAATCCATTCATTTTGCCCTGAATCCTCGACGCCAGCAAATTATCCATTTCAACTCTGCCTTTTCTCCGCGCGAATCTTGCGGGTATGTCGGCACCGCGCGGGGCACCCGTCTGCCGGAAAGATCCCCTTCCCCAAAAAGGACGAGGCTGGATTTTCCGTCCAGCCCGGCCGTCCCAATAATTCTAATGGAAGTTTCCCTAAAAATCAAGTGCCCGCAAGGCCGGGAGACGGCCCGGA
>DAITAP010000128.1:4777-5689 GCA_036824225.1 Caproicibacter sp.
CCGCCGTTTTTTTTCCCCGTCAGGCTCCCTCCCGCTTTTCTCCGAGCGTTTCCCGGACGATCCGGGCACGCAGGGCCCGAAGCTTTTCGAGGGAAAGATCCTCCCCGGACGCCGCCGACAAAGTGGCGGGCTGAACCCTGGCTATCAGCTCGTCGATCGTCTCATACCGGAGGCGGGGGAAAAAGCCGGCTGAAATTCCAAACCGCACGAGGGAGATAAGCTCCAGAAATTCACTGTTTTTCAGGAGGCGCGCGCTTTCAAGAAGCCCGAGCGAACGGCTGACCGTGTCCTGCACTCCGAGACTGCCGGCAAGCTCCTTTCTCCCTTCCCGTTCCTGGGCAAGAATCTGTTCCGCGATCCCCGTGAGGTTCGCGATCGCCTCCCGCTCCGAAAGGCCCAGCGTCATCCGGTTCGAAAGGCGGTAAATGGCGCCGCGGGTCTCTTCCCGGGAGAGATCAAATCCGTGCAGGGACATTCCAAGGCGGGATAGGCTCGAGGAAAGGCGCGGCATGGATCCGGAGTCTTCCAGAGCCGGGAGGTGCAGGACCAGGGAAGCCCTCATCCCCGTCCCGAGGCTGGAAATATTCCGGGTCAGATATCCTAGGCGGCTGTCAAAAGCGAAGGAAAGCCTTCTGTCGAGGACAGAATCCACCGAATCGGCGGCCGCGTACGCCCGTTTCAGGGCAAAGCCCGGCGCGAACGCGCGGATCAGAAGGTGATCCTTTCCGTTCAGGAGGATGCAGAGCGACTCGTCTTCCGATATCAGCAGTCCCCGTCCCTCCTTTTCCGCGATGAAATCCGCGTCGGCCAGATCTCTTTCCGCCAGGGAAACCGCCTCTTCCTCCGTCAGATCCCGAAGCGGGATATAGCGCAGCGTCCCGGAAAGCGCGCTGTTTTTCCCTTCGGCGGCTC
>DAITAP010000129.1:0-3791 GCA_036824225.1 Caproicibacter sp.
GTGGTCAGCACCGTATGCCCGGTTCGGGCGGCCTCCTGCGCGGCGTAGGCTTCGGAGCTTCTCATCTCCCCGACGCAAATGACCTCCGGGTTAAAGCGGAGCGCCATGTCGAGGAGCGAATCCTGATCGATGTTCTGCCGCTCGTTTTCGCTGTCGCGGGTGATGGTGTGTATAACGCGGTTTTGGACCTTGCCGTTTTTCTCCCGGACGAGGGAAAGCTCCCGGCTGCCGCTTTCAATGGTGAAGATCCGTTTCGTATCCGGAACAGTGGCCAGAAGCCAACCCGCCACGGTGGTTTTTCCGGAGCCGGTGGCCCCGGCCACGCAGACGGAAATCCCGTAGCGCACGCATTCGGTGAGAAAATCCAGCATTTCAGCCGTCGCCGTGCCTTCCTTGATGAAGTCCTCTTTTCGCATGTTTTGGGGATTGACAATCCGGATGCTTGCCGCGACGCCCACGTCCTCGTCCACCAGCGGGGTTTTCATGGCGGCGATCCGGATGTTTTTACTGAGGTGACCGAGGACGGCGGGACTGGCGTTGTCCAGCACCATGCCCGACACATGCAGCATCCGGCGCACCACGTTAACGGCGTGTTCCGGCGAGTCGAAATGTTCCGCGAGCTTTTCGTCCCTACCGTCGCTGTACTGGATTTCAATATCCCGCCAGCTGTTGATGTCGATTTCCTCGATTCCGGTGCCGAAGATGTATTTGGTGAGGAAGGAAAACTCGGCCATTTCCGTATACAGGGCATCCACAAGCTGCTCCCCGGTCATACCCTTAACCGCGATGCGGTTGTCCTGCACATATTTGGCGATATACCGTTTCACCTGCGCCTTCACCTCGCCGGTGCCGCCTTCCACGATGAGGGTGGAATATTTGCCGGAGATGTATTCCTGCACCTGACGCAGGACCGAGTCGAAATTCTGCGCGTCCTCCTGCGGCGAGAAAAACAGATCATGGGTGCGCAGAGCCTTAGTTTCCATGAGCGTATCCGGGCTTATCGGCCCGCGTTCTGACAGCTTCATACGCCAAACACCTCCATGGATATTTTTTTGATTTCTTTGCGGAATCCCCGGCTGTCTTTCAGACACAGTTCCTGAAACAGATCCCCGGCGAGGGCCTGATTGAAAAGCTCGTCGGAATGGGGAATCTGAAACGCAACGCTGCCCAGAACCTGTTCCACATGCTCGCTGGCTTCACTGCTTTTGACATTGCTTGCCGCTTTGTACTGTTTGTCCGCGTCCCATTTCTTGTCTTTCAGGAGGGGAAGCTGGCTGGAAAGGTAGCTGACGGATTTTAGATCGCAGTTGACCAGCCGCAGCACGGAATCCGCCGCCATGAGGGATACGGCCGAGAGAATGTCGTTTGCGATATAACTTCCGCAGTCGATGACGACATACGGGGCGATGTCCCGCAGATGGTCGATCAGTTCCGACGCCTGCGCCGCGCTGTACGGCGGATAGGTATACTCGTTTTCGCCTTTCCTCATCCCGATGAGGGTGAGATGGCTGATTTTTTTGTGAACGACGCAGTTGTTCTGGATAAGAGAGTCGGTCACATGGGTTGCCGCCAGAATGCTGCCAAGGGACTTTTCACATTCCAGATCCGAGGGCGGACAGATGCAGGGCAGCATGGGCGCGGTCATGTCGCACAGCAGCAGCGCCACATTCTTTTTTTGGTCGGCCAGATGCTTTGCCAGCTTGACCGACACAGTTGTTTTGCCGGAACCGGGGCTGCCCCACACGGCCAGCACCTGATTTTTACTTTCCGGCTCCGGCGCGGGTTCTCCGGTTTGGCGGCTAAAAATGCCGGTTTTGATGAAATTCAGCATTTAATCGGCCCCCTGCCCCGCAGCGGAAGAACCGGTATCCGAAGAAACCTCGCTTTCCGTTTTTTCTCCTGTTGATTCTTCCGGGTACAGCTTGGCCAGCGCGTCGTCCTGCGCCTTGAGAAACTCGTCGGCATTCTCCTTATCGCCGCGATAGACGAGGGACAGGTGCATCGTGCCGTCCGCTTCCAGCATGGCGAGAATTTTGCTCTGCTCCGGAGTGGCCAGAAGAGTGACCGTGCTTGGCAGGCTCTTTTCATCATCCGACGATTGCGCGGACGATTTTTCATCGCTGCTTTCCGTATCCGTGTCATAGCCGGTGCTGGCGGTGACAGCGATAACCTCCACATATTGCAGCTCCGGAGGGATGACGGTCGCGCCTTGCTTTTTGTAATTCGGGGCGATCACCGAGACAATGTCCCCGGCCATCAGCTTGCCGGAAAGCCCGTCCGCAAAGGTCTTTACCGAGATGGAGATGGCCTGTTTTTTCCCGGTCAGGCTGTAGAGATAGGTGTTCTCGGCGGATGGCGTATCGGACAGCTTGGAGGGAAGTAAATAGTCCCCGACGGAAAGATCTGCGGCGGCATATTTTCCAAGGTTGTAGCCGCCCACCTCAACGCTCTGCACCATGTCTTTGGTGATTTGATCCCCGGCCTTGATGTCCTTGGCGACGCGCACAATGTTGGTTTTCTGCGATATTCCCGCGTTAAAAAGCGGCGTGACCGCGAAGCAGATCAGAAGAGAAAGCACAATGCAGATCACACCGACGACGGTTCTGTTTTTGAAAAAGTTCATATAATCAGTCCTCCCTTAAACATGAAATAGGCGGCGATACAGCCGACCGACAGAAAAGGCGCGAGGGGAAGGCGCTTGGAAGCCTCCCTCCCGCGTAGATGGGCGGCCATTTTGCTGCCGAGATAGTACAGCACCATCACCGCAAGCCCCATGACGGCGGCTGCGGCGGCACCGGGCAGTCCAAGCACCAGACCGGCGGCCAGCATCAGCTTGACATCCCCGCCGCCGATTCCTCCGAGTAGCACGCTGACAAGGAGGAACAGCAGGCCGACAAGGACGCCCCACAGGTTTATCAGATGAAAAACCAGCAGCGACGTCAGGGCGATGCAAAGTGGCAGCCAGTCGGGGATCAGCCGGGTTTTGATATCCCGTACCGACGCTGCGGCGAGAAAGGCAATAAAAAGCGCCGCCTGTACATACGGCAGCGCTTGCAATACGGTTTCGGGCGGCAGAATCGGCACATGGACCGGCGGCACCGGCAAATTACTAAAGTGAATGCAATTAGCCCGCATAGTTGAACATTTCCTTGATGCGCTGCGTCAGGGTGGGCAGAATCGTATCGCCGAACAGGGCATACAGGCCAGCAAGAATGAGCGCGCCGATAACCACGGCCATCAAAATTTTTATGGCCGTATCGATGAAGCCTTCGCCGCGCCGGTCCGCAAGGGCGGCTTTGGCGGCCAGCATTTTAACAACAAGGGCCTTTTCTGCCTTCTGAAATATCTTTTTCATATTCGTTTTACCTCCGTTAATTTTGTTTAATGGGTACAAAAAAAGACAGCCTGCGCTGTCGGTGAACCTCGGGTTATAGCCGCATGGTCTGCGTTTGGGCGGGAGGCTGGAAGGCGATCTGTTTAAAGCCGAAGCGGTCGACATAGTGAAACTCGCTTCCGGCCTCGTCGTAAAACTCCACCACATCCGACATGGAGAGGGAATGTCCGGTGAATCCTTCCGGGTGCTTCACATTGAATTTGGTGTAGATTTCTTCCAGATCATTGGTGTCCAAAGCCCCGTCATACGCCGCCTGATAATTTTCGGGAACCGGATCGCCAAAGCGTTCCAACAGTTCGTCGTAGCCGATGAATTTCATCCGGATATCCACATCAGGTTTGAGCTGCCAAATGCGAACGCGGAGTCCGCGCAGACAATTCGCAGCTCAAACCTGATG
>DAITAP010000129.1:3801-5623 GCA_036824225.1 Caproicibacter sp.
CGGAACCCGCGATGCCCGCGACGCGAGCGACAGTATGACAGTATTTTGTATAGTCTGGATCGCGGCTTGAGTGCAGGCTCAGCCTGCCGTTTGTGAGACGGTCGAAGGTGCCGTTTACCCATTTCACCTCGGTTACGTCCTTCTGACGGTTGAGAAAATCCTGCAGTTCTTTCGATTGAAACAGCGGATCGACAACGGCTTTGCCATTTGAAACGTATCCTGCGGCATTCCCATAATACAGGATGGTGTCCTTCTCCATTCGAATTCCGCGCATATCGCGTCCTCCTTTCTCACGTCATATTCATTCCTCCCTCCTGCGGACTGCGGAAGGATTCCAGTTCTTTTTTAGAAGGGTGCAGGAGCTTGCCGCTTTCCATTTCCAGCACACAGAAGTCCTCCCGGTCGCAGATCATGATGCGATGCTGGTAGGGCCTCTGCATTTCCACATAATCCAGCGCCTCCTGTTCGCTGTACAGCCACACGCCGGACGCGTACCGGCCATCCGGCAGAAAGCTGTAGCCGCTGTACTTCGGCTCGTGGTTCTGCAAATCCAACGCTCCCACCGGTCTGATTTGGGAAAGCTGAAGTTTTGCCTGATCCGGCAGCAGCTCCGGTTTCAGCACGCCGACGACCTCATTGCGGTTTTTCAGGGAAAACTCGCCGGTACGCAGAGATACCAGAAACACAGCGCGGCCTGTGGGATTGACCCCGGCCCCATTCCCGCAGAGGCAGTAATACAGTCGATTTTGGCTACACGGCGGCAACGCCTCACGGTTCAAAATTACGACTTTACCTTTGATCGAGCAGGAAAGACCGGTTTCCACACAGTCGTTTTCGTCATACCGCTCTTTTTCTTCCAAAGCTCACACCTCCTTTTTCTGCTTCAACAGTTCCGTAAGTTCGGCAATCAGACTGAAACGGGTATCGTCCGGCATGGTTTTAAACGCCGCCCTGACATAGGCTTCCACCGCATGCGGAGACTGATCTCCCACTTCGATGATGTCTATTTTTCGGATACTGACTCTGCCGTTCGTAACTCCAAGACGCACGATGTCGCCGTAATCTATGCCCGTTGCGGAGCGCAGTTCTTTTGGAATCAGGACGCGGCCTTTTCCATCGATCAGCTTGTACACGGGTTTACCGTTACACATTTTGCAGCCCTCCCTCTGTCAGAACGCTCCGGACGGCAGCGCCGCTGATTCCCAGCTCGCGGAACAAAGCCGCCAGCGGTTCTGTGACGCCGTCCGGCATATCGCCTGCGGCAATGATGATTGCGCCGGGGACACACTGGATTTTCAGATCGCAGGTTCCGTCCAGTTCCGACGCTTCCAGAAGGCAGCGCGGGAGAACGAGATCGTTAAGCTCACAGGGGTTTGCACCATTCATTTTCATATAGATTTATCCTCCTTTTGCCCCGTTTGCGGAGCGGGTATTTGTTGTTCTTCTGTCGATTTCAGCTCTCCGACGAAAACGTTCAGCTCATCCTCTGTCAGCGAAATCTTTGCTGATTCAAGCTGTTTCAACAGATCGGCGATATTCTGCATCTCGTCGGCAAGCGCCTGCATTTGTTCGGCTGTGTTGTAGCCGCCGCAGGTGCGAAGGTAGCCTTTGAACAGGCAGTCGTACCGCCCGGTTTCGCGGTTGGGCGGTACGGAAAGATACAGCCCGACCGTTGCCTTGTCCGAGGTACGGATATACGGCTCGCCGTGCAGATTGCCGACGGTCAGTTCCTGCAGGCCGACAGTTTTTTCAAAGATCAGGTCTTTAGCCCATCTCATCCGCTCGATACCATTCGTCCTCATCATCTCCATTCTCGTAATTG
>DAITAP010000130.1:0-5601 GCA_036824225.1 Caproicibacter sp.
TTCCCCCTTATCAGCCGTCCTTAACCGGGCGGCTGTTTTTTATTGCCCTTCCGGAGCCGATCATCTAACCACTCAGCAGCTTCAGGCGGCGCAATATCTGGCATTACTTATCCGCCTCCTCATAATTTTCGCGGTCAAACGGCAGCCCCAACTCGTCAATCACCACATCATCAACGTGCTTCCAAAATATTTCATTTTTTTCGGCTTCTTCGGCAAGCCTCGAAATCGTTCCGAGAAAATCCGCCGCACGGTCATGACCGAAGCCGAATGCTGAATGCAATGCGACAATTGATAACTTCACATACCTCAGAAAATTCTCGTTCTGGATGCTGGAATCGTACTCGCGGACGATTTGCTTCTCGCGGCGCGTCAGGCGCGCTGCGGCCGGAATATGAGCTTTCATGTATTTCGCCTCGTTCAAAACAGACTCATTTGCGAATCGTCAAACTTCTTTTTTGCCGGTGGCTCCGGATTCGCACATTTCCAGCCCGGGTTGGATTTTACTTTCTTTGCCCGCTTTGAATTTGGAGCTGCAAAGAAGTTTTCATCAACAATGGGCGGCGTGGGAAAGTAGAATTCCGGCGGCGGAGATTCTCCCGATGCTTTACAGAGGCGACGGATTTCGTCCTTCTCATAGCAGATATGATTGTGAATGAGATTCAGATTCACACCGTCCGGCCAAAATGGATCACTGCAGCCGCTTTCACGAATATCTTCCCAGCTTTGCGTCTCCAGCCGGATTTCCGTTGCCTGCTCCATAATCTGCTCATGGGTTGTTTTCTTTCTCATGGTCTACACCATCCATTTCGGCGGCATGGGGACATTCCCAGTCTGTGGCCGCCAAAGGTGAAGGCAATACGGGTGAAGGTTTATGTAGTCCGATTCCGGAGGATGGTACTCAATAACCACTTCTTCCGGCTCGAAAAACATCTTCCGGATTTCGCACATTTCATCCCACGTCGGGCACCGCTTCGCGTTCCGTGGGGAAACACTCGCATGATCCCACCCGCCGCCATTCGAGGCGATAACGAAAAAGGAACGTTTTTCAACAAATACTTTGAACGCGCCGTTATGCTCGTCCCCCATTCCCGCCGGATGCTCCACACGGTATTTGTTGAGATAGTCCAGATTTTTCATGCTGTTTGTCCTTCTTTCGGCGCCAGGTACATGTCGTGATAGGCCACGCCGACGGCGATAGCGCTCCAGACGTCCTTACTCACGCCGTAAAACCAGCCCGGGTGTTTTTTGGTTCCTTTTTCCCCGAACCGATCCCGAAGCGCCTGGGAAATGTTCGCATCCTTTGCCTTCATATTGCCGCAGAGTGTGATTTTTTCGTCCTTCCGGTAAATTACCCGCCGGTGCGGTATGCAGCCCGTAACCTGCCAGAAGCGGCCTATCCAGACGCAGGTATCGAACACGGTCTTTCCGGCCGGCATCCCGCTTCCGTAGTGCGCCACCATTTCGATTGCAAAGTGCGGGGCGCCCGGATATTTGAAATTGTGGGTGACGATCTTCTCCAAAAGGACTTCGTTGTTGGTCTTGCCGAATTCAACCGGCTTCAAAATATCGTTCAGAATCGCCCATCCGCTCTCGACGTTGCCGGGGTCAATTGCAAAAATGTGAGGAGTCTGTTTTCTCTCACTCATGCCCGTTCCCTTCTCTCAAATTTTCCGCACGCCTGGTCATAGGCGTTGATGCGGGCCTTTGGACTTTCGTGCCGGTAGAACCGGGTGCAGTAGAAGGCGTTGCTACTGGTCAGGCCCGCGTCTTTCTTGTTCCGGCAGTATTTGCACTCCCGGCAGACAGCGCCTTCCACGGTGCCGTAAACCCGCTGCGGGGTGATGTACATTCCCTCGTTCCTGATTTTCCGGTTCATGCCTTTCGCCTCCTGAAATCCGCGGCGGTCAGCGCCACGGCCTTGAAGTGATCGGAACACAGCCGGCTGTAAGCGCGGGCCCCGCAGGTATTCCGCAGCTCATCCTCCGTCAGCATCAGGTTACTGGTAACGATGGTCGGTTTGTTCTCCCGATATCGTTCGTCCAGGATAATCACAAGTTCCTTCCGCGTCCAGTCACTGGCCTTTTCAGCTCCGAGATCGTCCAGGAGCAGCACCTGCGCCATGATTGCCTTGTCAAGAATTCTCTGCTGCTCGTCTTCGTCCGCGTGGCCGTACATCATCCTTTCGAGTTGCTGCGGAACATTCCAGTAAGCGGCGTGGTACCCGTCTTCCAGCGCGCAGTTCAGAACCGCGCACCCGAGATGCGTCTTGCCGCATCCGACGGCGCCCATCAAAATCAGCCCCCGGCCGGCGCGCCAGTTTTCCTCCCGGTTCAGCAAGTACTCTTTCACGGCCTCGAAGGCTTCTTCCGCGCCCGACACCCGCCGGTATCCTTTCAGCGTAGCATCCGCGAACATGTCCGGAATTTCAGCCCACTTCCGGCGGCGCTGCCGCGCCTCTTCGCGCTCTCTCTTTTTGCGCTTTGAATCTTCGGCCCTGATCTCCGCGTCCCGGCAGGGGCATGGCTTTCTCCAAATCCTCGGGTGTCCATCCAAGTCAAAAAATTTCAGCCCCATAATGTGCGCCCCGCACTTGGGGCAAACCTCGCCGGTATCAAATATCCTATCCTTCAGGTTAAACGCCTTTGCAGAGGATGCAAGTGGTTTTTCGTTCATGTCGTTCACTTCCCAAAATTTTTGTAGCGGTTCGGGTCGGTCAGATCAGGCTCCGACGCAGGCCGTCGCTCTCTCTGCTCCCGGTCGCTGTTTTGCAGGACAGACCGGACATAGGAGGCGGACCGTCCCTGGCATCGCGCCGTCTCGGCAATGGCATCCAGGATGCGCTGTACGGGATAATCCCGGTAGAGTTCCGACAGAATAGCACCATCTTTGGATGACGCCATGGGCTTGACCTTTTCCTCAAAAGCCTGACAGACCGTTCCAAAATCCGGCCCCGCCCCGCCGTCCGCGGACGCCGTGTCCTCTACTGTGGATCCTGATGGGGTATTTATTACACTAAGCTTATTTAGGGGATGGTTAGGTACTGGTACTGGTGGGGTGATCCGCGCGCGCGTGGTTAGCGCCGGACTGTCCCCGGACTGTCCGCGGACATCTGCCGGATGCGGTTCGGATTTGTCCTGACTTTTTTCTGATTTTTCTTCGGACTCGTCCTTCCCTTTCGCCGCTTTTCTCGCCCGCCGTTTCCGTTCGGCGTCCTTTCGCTTTTCGGACAATTTACTCGTGTAGTCCGGCCAGTCGTGCAGGCGGTATGTATTATTGTCCGGCCGGTCCAGCCAGCCGCACTGCACAAATGCCTGAACCAGGCGGCCTGCCTTCTTGACCGGCCAGTCCAGCGCCAAAGCAATTCCTTCTTCGCCGATGGCCTTGAGGCTGCCGTCCTCGTCGGCGCAGCTGAGCCCCCAGGTCCATAAGTCAACCAGGATGCCGACCGCCTCCCGGCGGCTGACCTTCAATGCCTGCGCAAGAGCCAGCGTCTTCGGATGCCGCGGCATTTCCTGATGCAATTCAATCCATATGCTGTTCAGCACAACTGCGCACCGCCCTTTTTAAAATACCGTGACCGGTTTCCCGGCGGCTCTCTCGACTTCCCGCCGGAATAACTCCGGGTCCCCATTGTTCCGCGAAACGTGAATCAGGTAGATATGCCGGACCGCGCTCATGTCATTCGCTCTCAGAAAATCCAACACGTTTCCCAGGCTGAAATGGGAGCGCAGCAAGCGGGGCTCCATGGACTCCGGCACTTTCCCGGCCCGGATGTTCTCTTTCAGCAGCGGCAGGCTGTAGTTGCACTCGACCATGACGATATTCAAGCCCCGGAACGTATTCGGGATGTAGTAAGTATCCGTTGCAAAGAGGAGCTTCTCCCGCGCCGCCCTGGAATACAGCAGGTATCCGCAGGGTTCGGCGGCATCATGCCGCGTCTCGAACGGCAGAAAGATCCAGCTTGCAAGGTGGAACTGCTCCCCAGTTTTAACGAGATGCACCCGGTAAGGATGATCCATCTTTCCAAACCGTCCCTCAATTTCCCGGAAGGTTCCCGAAGTCATGTAAAGGTCCGTTCCCCGCTCCGCCAGCTCCCCGGCGCCTTTCGCGTGATCTCCGTGTTCATGGGTAATCAGACAGCCCGCCACGCGCGGCAGCAGATTCAGATATCCCGACAACATGCGCCGGGCGGGGAGGCCGGCCTCCAGAAGAAGGACAGTCTCCCCATCATCGACCGCATAGCTGTTTCCGGCGCTTCCGGAAGCAAGGCATTTAACTTCAATCATCGTTTAAAACCCCGGCGTATAGCCCGTCTCCGGCACTTTCACTGCGGGTGCGGACTTTTTCTTCTTTTGCTCTTTCGGCTTTTCCTGAGAACCGGCGGAGTTCTGAGGTTCCGCTTCCTGCGGCTGTTCTGCCGGCTCCTGCACTTCCCCGGTGTCCTTGTCCACCCGGATATCGGCCGGCTCCCGATTGGCTTTCTCCTTGATTTCCCGCTGAACTTTCTCAGCAGGGTCAATATCCCGGTAAGCATCCGGGCCAAGGTCCACGACCTCATCCGCAGAGTAGATCCCCATAATCATATCCGGGCAGTTCAGGCGGCCGAAGAAAGAAGCGGCACGGTACCGGATCATGACTTCCGGCATGGTCTTCCATTTGGAGCCGTTCCGGGTCAGCCAGCCTTCGTCTTTGGCCATCTTCATGGTAATCATCGGGCCGACCACCTTGTGCCCGTTGTGGTCCTCCGCCCATGCATAGCAGGACATATCCTCGCCGATGCCCTGCAAATCATACTGCAGCTCGGTTTTATACTTACGGCTGGAATTGATCATGGCCACAATGTACTGGCTGCTCCAGGCCGGGCGCCCGTTAACGATGTAAAGATTCTGCATCACCATCATCGGGCTGGTATGCAGCCGGTTCGCCATCTCAAGGGCAATAATGCAGTTCCCGATGTTGTCCTGATAGT
The DNA here is from genome assembly GCA_036824225.1 of Caproicibacter sp. Lineage (GTDB taxonomy): Bacteria > Bacillota > Clostridia > Oscillospirales > Acutalibacteraceae > Thermocaproicibacter. The sequence continues at coordinate 4,970 of DAITAP010000130.1, forward strand.
CCTTCGGAATGATGGTCGAGCTGGCCAGAGCCTGCGCCATGCGCTGGGCAACCTGAAATTCCTGAAAGCCGCTGAAAATGTTGTTGCCGAGCGTAATATCCCGCGCCGGAGCGGCGGGCTCTTTCGTCTGCACCTGTACTTCTGCCATTTCTTTTGTTTCACTCATGATTCTTCATCCTCGCTTTCAAATTTCTGCGTATCGTCTTCGGCCGGATGGGCGTCTGCATATGCCTGCAGGACTTCCGGGCGGGTACAGTTTTGAAACTGAACCGCATCGGCAACGCCGGAACTATTTTCGGGATCCCCTGCCAGGTCATAACCGCAGCCGGCTTTTCCAATATCCGGGACCCAATAGAACGGACAGTCGATATTTCCGCAGGGATAGGACTCTGCTCCGGGCTCAAGCCCGTCCGGCGGGCCGCCGGATTCCTGCTTGTCTTCCTGATAGCCCTCCACGATTCCCGTCTTGCCATCCACCGTGGCGGTGCCGGAGGGCGTTTCATTTTCGGGTTGTATCTCATTGAATTCCATTTGGTGGTTGCGATCTTCCGGAACAATGACGCGCCCATCCTGCCCCACAGTGATTTCTAGATCAGCCGGGAAATGGATGGAAGTAGAAACTTTCGCGGGTT
>DAITAP010000131.1:0-2224 GCA_036824225.1 Caproicibacter sp.
AATACCTCTCTAAATGGTCCCCCTGCAAACGTTTTGCTTAGAGCGAAAATAATTCTTTTCATTGACAACTTCACCGAATTATGCTAAACTGTTTTCGCCGCTTATTGCGGGCCAGAAAGCGGGAAACCCGCCCGGCAATAGCGAGATTAAAAAAAGGCAGGGCCTTTTCTCATGTATGCAGTGATTGAGACCGGCGGCAAGCAGTATAAGGTTCAGAAGGACGACGTAATCTTTATAGAAAAGCTTGCGGCCGAAAAAGACGACAGCGTCAATTTTAAAGTGCTTGCGCTGGCAGACGACGGTGGGCTGAAAGTCGGAACCCCTTATCTTGACGGGGCATCCGTGACAGGGAAAGTCCTGAAAAACGGAAAATCCCCGAAGATCACGGTGCTGACTTACAAGGCAAAGAAAAATGAGATGCGCAAGATCGGCCATCGTCAGCCCTATACCAAAGTTCAGATCGCATCGATCAGCGCCGGCGCATGATCCGCGCCGAATTCTTTTTTCGATCCGGACTGCCGGCCGGTTTTTTAATCAGCGGGCATTCCGGAGAAGCCGGAACGGATATCGTATGCGCGGCAGTTTCTTCCGCCGCGTATCTGACGGCAAATACCGCAACGGATGTGATGGGTGTTCCGGCTGATGTTTCGGTTTCGGAGGGCAGAATGCTTTTCCGCGTGAGTCGAGGGAAGGAAGAGAAATGCCGGGAAATCCTCCTTGGGCTGGAAATGCATCTTGCGGCCCTTGAAAAACAGTATCCGAAAAAAATCGACGTGTTTCATACGGAGGTGTAAGCAGTGTTAAAAATTAACATCCAGCTTTTTGCGCATAAAAAGGGAATGGGTTCGACCAGGAACGGCCGGGATTCGGAATCCAAGCGTCTTGGAGTAAAGCGCGGGGACGGACAGTTCGTTCTGGCGGGGAATATTCTGGTCAAGCAGCGCGGGACCCATATCCATCCGGGCAGGAATGTCGGGATCGGTTCCGACGATTCCCTGTTTGCCCTGATTGACGGCAGAGTCAAATTTGAGCACCTGGGCCGTGATCGCAAAAAGGTCAGCGTATACGCGGCGGAGCAGTAATCTGCGGCGGAAACGGAGAAGTCAAAAATCCCGGGTGATTCAAACCCGGGATTTTTTTATCCTGCCGCGGAAAGACGCGGAAGAATCGGGGAAGGAAATCGAAAGTGTTTATTGACAGCGCCAAAATTAAAATCAGCGCGGGCAGCGGAGGCGACGGAGCCGTCGCCTTTCACAGGGAAAAATATGTGGATTCCGGAGGGCCGGACGGCGGCGACGGGGGACGCGGCGGAAACGTAGTCTTTCAGGTCGACGATAATCTTTCCACGCTGTCCGACTTTCGGTACCATAAAAAATATCAGGCGGGCAACGGGGAAAACGGGAAAGGAAAAAAATGCAGCGGCCGTTCGGGGAAAGATCTTTTGATTCGGGTTCCCCGGGGAACGCTGCTCCGCGACAGCAGAACGGGGCGGCTGGTCGCGGACCTTTCCGATGAGAAGCCGGTCGTGGTCGCGGAAGGCGGCCGCGGCGGCTGGGGAAACGCCCGTTTTGCCACGCCGACCAGGCAGGCTCCCCGTTTTGCAAAATCCGGCGGACGGGGAGAAAGCATGGAACTTAAGCTGGAGCTTAAACTTCTGGCGGACGTCGGACTCGTAGGCTATCCGAACGTCGGAAAATCCACCCTGGTTTCCGTCATCAGCGAAGCAAAGCCCCAGATCGCAAGTTATCCTTTTACGACGCTGACCCCTGTCCTGGGCGTGGTGCGTAGGGGACAGGGGAGATCCTTTGTCGTGGCGGACATTCCGGGTCTGGTCGAAGGCGCAAGCGGAGGAGCGGGCCTTGGGCACGAGTTTCTCCGCCATGTGGAGCGCTGCCGGCTTCTTGTCCATATTGTGGACGTTTCCGGCAGCGAGGGAAGAAATCCGGAAAGGGATTTTCAGGTGATAAACTCGGAACTGAGAAAGTTTAATCCGGATCTCGCGGACCGGCCGATGCTGGTAGCGGGCAATAAATGCGATCTGGCCTCGGAGGAGCAGATTGCCCGGTTCCGCGGGTTTGTGGAAAAGCAGGGATATGAGTTTTTTCCCATGATGGCCGCGATCCGATACCAGGTGGATCCCCTGCTTCAGAGGATCGAAGCCATGCTTTCATCCCTGCCGCCGATTCGCCGTTATCAGCCGGAAGAGGTTCCGGCGGAGGAAAAG
>DAITAP010000131.1:2236-5524 GCA_036824225.1 Caproicibacter sp.
TCCCGCAGAGGGGGAAACTATGTGGTGAGTGGCGGCAGGCTTCTCGACGCCCTTCGGCCCATCAATCTTGCGGATCCGGATTCTTTCGGATATTTTCAACGGGTTCTGGAAAGGACCGGGGCGATCGAAGCGCTGAAGAAGGCGGGAATCCGGGAGGGCGACACCGTCGATCTTTATGGATTCAAGTTCGAATATATGGAATAGGAGACGTGCGCCCATGAAATCTCTGACAGGAGAAAACCGCGACCCCGGACAGCTCAGCCCGCTGACGCTGGCGTTTGTCGGGGACGCGGTTTTTGAGCTTCTGGTGCGAAGCCGCCTCGCCCGCATGGGAAGCAGACCGGTTTCGGAACTGCACCGGCTTTCCGTCCGGGAAGTCCGCTGCGGGGCTCAGTCCCGCGCGGCGGAACGTCTGCTTCCTCTGCTAAAGGGAGAGGAAGCAGACATATTTCGGCGCGGAAAAAACGCGCGCCCCGGTCATGTTCCCCCGAACGCGGACAGCGCGGACTATCATGCGGCTACGGCTCTGGAATCGGTATTCGGCTATCTTTACCTTTGCGGGAAAAAAGAACGCCTTTTCGGTCTTTACCGGGCCTTATGCGGGAAAGAGAAGGGATAAGGAGGGGATCCGTACGGTTCGGCGCAGAAAGTATGAGATTCTGAAGGACTTTGCCGCCTATACGGCCGGAGCAGGGTTGTATGCGATTTCCATCCGGATGTTCACGGCGCCGAACCATATCGCGCCAGGCGGAATTTCGGGGATCAGCACCATGATAAATTACCTGTCGGGGTGGCCCATCGGAATATTGAGCCTGCTGCTGAATATTCCTTTGTTTCTTTGGGCGATTATAGATATCGGGTATCGCCTGGTCCTTAAGACGATTTTTGCGACAGTCTTTGTATCCGCCGGAATTGACCTCTTCGGCCTCGTCATCAAGCCCTATGAGGGAAGTCCCATGCTTGCCGCTATTTTTGGCGGCTGCATCGAGGGAATCGGCCTTTCACTCATATTCTTAAGAGGAGCGACAACAGGGGGAACCGACCTGGTGGCGCGTCTTCTGGGTCGCCGCGTCCGGTTCCTTTCGATGGGGAAACTGATGCTCGCCGTGGATTTCCTGGTTGTCCTCGCGTCCGGTTTCGTTTACAGAAGCATAGAAAGCGCTCTGTATGCCATGATCGATATTTTTGTTTCCTCGAAGCTTATCGATGCGATTCTTTACGGGACCGACGTGGGAACGGGAAAAGTCCTGTTTATCATTTCGGATCAAAGCAGGGAGATTGCGGAACGGATTCTGCGTGAGATGGATCGAGGAGTGACAATCCTGAACTCACGGGGCGCCTATACGGGGAAAGAAGGGGAAGTCCTGTTATGCGCGGTTCACCGCTACGAAGTCGCGAAAGTGAAGGATATTGTCCGCTCTGTGGACCGCAGGGCATTTCTGATCGTCGGGGACGCGGGAGAGATTGCCGGAGAGGGGTTCCGCCTTCCCCTTCGGGAAGATACAACGCTTCGGGATCTGCTTCGGAAGCACGAGATGGAAAAGAAAAAATAAAAGGCAGGCGGCCCCGCTGTAGGGAGGCACCGCCCGCCCGCTTTTCCAGAGTAACGCTTCAGTCCTTGCAGTCGCTTCCGCGGTTATCGGTAGAATCGTGGCACTGCGAGGGATCCTTTTTATTCTGGCCTTCCTGGTTTCGGCCGTTGGAGTTAGAGCCCTGCCGGTTGTTCTTCGCATTCTGCTGGGCGGAATTTCCATTTCGATTTGCTCTCTGTTTATCCAAAAGATTCACCCCCTTTGCTGCTTTATTGTTTGTAAGGAACGGGAACATTATACCAATATTTTTATGGAGTTGATGGAATTGGATACTCTGCCTCCGGCTTTTCTGGAACAGATGCGGGATCTCCTGGGGGAAAAGGGGGTTCAGAGCTATCTTTACTGCATGGAAGGACCGCCATACCGGGGAATCCGGATAAATCCTCTCAAATGCACCCGGGACAGGCTGGAGTCCTGTCTTCCGTTTCGTCTGGAACCGGCGCCGTTTTCCCCGCTCGAATTTTATCTGCCGCCGTCCGTTCTGCGGCCGGGCCGGCTGCCGCCTTACCACGCCGGAGCGTTTTATGTCCAGGAGCCTTCGGCGTCTTCCGCCGTAACAGCCCTTGACCCGAAACCGGGGGAAAAGATTCTCGATCTCTGCGCGGCCCCCGGGGGGAAATCAACCCAGATAGCCGGACTCCTGGGCGGGGAAGGACTTCTGTGGGCGAATGACGTAAACTACGGCCGGACGGCCGCCCTGATTTCCAACCTCGAGCGCATGGGGACCCGCAACGCCGTCGTGTCCTGCTGCCGGCCGGAAAAGCTCTGCTCTGCGCTCGCCGGCTTTTTTGACCGGGTTCTGGTGGACGCGCCCTGTTCCGAAGAGGGGATGTTCCGGCGCTCTCCGGAAGCTGTGCGGGCCTGGAGCCCTGCCCAGGTAAAAGCCTGCGCCGCCCGCCAGGAGGCGCTCCTTTATAGCGCCCTCAAAGCCGTGAGGAAAGGCGGAATTCTGGAATACTCGACCTGCACGTTTTCCCCTGAGGAAGACGAGGGAGTTGTCTCCCGCGTCCTCAGGCAGAGGAAGGATTTTGAGCCGATCTGTCTTTCCCTTCCGTTTGGCCGGCCCGCTCGGATCAAGGGGGCGCGGAGGATTTACCCCATGGACGGCGGGGAAGGACATTTTCTGGCCGTTCTGCGCCGGACGTCCCCGAATCCCTGCGAGGTTTCTCCCCGGAGGCCTGGCCCGGAACCGGATTCCTCCACGGAAAAGGCTATATCGGATATTTTCCGGAACCTGCCGAAAGGCCGGCTGGAAGTGGTCCGCGGCTGTTGCTGCCTGCTCCCCGACGGGCTGCCGGAACTTTCCGGACTGGGTGTTCTCCGGGCGGGAATTCCGATCGGACGGAGGAAGAAAGGACATTTTCTGCCCGAACATGCGGCTTTCGCCGCATCGAATCCGGAGGACCTCAGAGCTGTTCTTTCCCTGCAAAGCGGATCACCTTCTCTTTCTGCATTCCTGCGCGGGGAGGAAATTCCGGCCGGCCATCTTCCGACCGGGTATGCCGGCGTGGCGGCAGACGGCATGATGACCGGCTTCGGGAAATGCTCGGGGGGATTCCTCAAAAATCATTACCCGAAAGGGCTCCGGAACCATTTTTAGCGGGTAGCGGGACCTCCGGGGAGTTTCTGCTTCCGGGAGAAAGAATTAATTTCGATGCAGTAGACCTTAGGTAGGACAAGGGTTGCTGGGAGGAAG
>DAITAP010000132.1:0-2088 GCA_036824225.1 Caproicibacter sp.
TGAAGGACATTGTGCCGGCCGAGCAGTACGAGCAGGCGGGGCGCATCAAAAATCTGATGGCGGTCTACCGGAATTCAAAAGACCTCATCGACATCGGCGCGTATAAGCTGGGAACCAGCGCGGAAATCGACGAAGCCATCAGGATGAATCCGCGCATCAACGGGTTTCTTAAGCAGGGCGTGGGAGAGATTACGCCCTACGATCAGGTCAGAGACGAGCTTTTCTCCCTGTGCGAGGCATAGGGGCGCAGGTTAAATCAGGGGAAGCCGGGGACGAATGAAGAAGTTTGTATTTCAGCTGGACGCGCTCTATCAGGTGAAAAGGGCGCGAAAGGATCAGCTGCAAAAAGAATATTCCGAGGCGGCGGCCCTGTACCAGGCCGCCCTGGAGAAAAAGGACGCCCTGGACAGCGCCCTGGAGGCCGAAAGCGTACGATATGAGGCCCGGGCAAAAAAAGGGATGACGGCCGGAGAGCTTCTTGCGGGCAGCGCGTTCTTCGCGGATTTGCAAAAGCGCCGGAAATCTGCGGCTGCTGACGCGGAGCGGGCCCGCCGCCACGCCGAGGGCAGGCAGCGGGAGCTGCTGGAGGCGTTTCAGGACATTAAGGCCCTTGAGAAGCTCCAGGATAAACAGTATGAAGCGTATCTGGCCGAGGAAGGAAAGCAGGAAACGAGCCGGATAGAAGACATGCTTTCCTTCAGCCTGTCGGGCCAGGCCCAAATACCGGCGGGAGGCTGAAAACCAGCCGAAGGCGGTGAAATTAACAAAAAAGGGGGCGGTGGATATGCAGTCAGCCGTGTTCGCGGGCGGGGCGGAAATAAGTGGGCGGTTCTTGCGTGGGGTGCCCGAGGAGAGTATGCCGTCGGTCGTTTCCGGCAGCGCCGCGCGACCAGAGCTCCGGGAAACGGAGGTGGACGCTTCATTTCTCAGCATTTTTCTTCAGGGGAAACTGCGGCAGATGGCCCCGGGGACGGCGCGGGAAGCTGCGGATCAGGAATGTCCCGTGCCCGAGGAATCCGGGGAGGCTGAGGAACGGGCGGCGGAGTACGGGGCGTGCGGTATGCTAAACTTCCCGGTGAATGCCGCGGGGACAGGTGCGGCGGAAATTGAAGCGGAAGGCCCGGCCCAGCCGTTCAGCGGGCGGCTTGTCCGGCTTCCCGACGCCGCGGATGCCCCGGACACAGGCGGCGGGAAAATAGAGGAACACACGGCCCAGCAGGCGGAGACGCGGTTCGCAGCGGCCCCGGCCATGAAAATCGCGGAGAAGCTCGGGGAAATGAGCGGAGGCGGGAAGGTAGAGGAACACCCGGCACATCAGGCGGAGCCGCGGTTCACGGCGGCCCCGGCCATGAAAATCGCGGAGAAGCTCAGGGAAATGAGCGGCGGCAAGAATCCTGAAAACAGTCCGGATGACGGGCTGAAAAAAGAAAAATCGGGCGATTTTTCGAAAATCATCCGGGAACCCGCGCCGATGGGGACGGCCCTTGCCGAAACCGCGGAAGAGGGCGACCGTACGGTTATTCTGAGGAACGCCGTTCTCCGGGCGCTGGACAGGCTGCCGGAAGACCTGCGGGGCGTGAAGGCCGGGGTTTCGGAAATCCGGATCGTGCTTGAGCCGGAAACCTTGGGGGTTCTGACCATTTCGGTGTCCCGGGGGGCGAACGGTATATCGGCGAAAATCAAGGCGGACAGCAAAGAGGCCTGCGGGATTATCACCGACCAGATCCAGCGTCTGATTCTGGATATTGAGGATAAGGGAATAACAGTCGAGAACATGGACGTGGTGTACGGCCAGATGGAGCACGACCTCGACTTTTCCCAGAACCGCCGCGGCGGAAGGGAATCCGAATCGCGGTCACATTCCTCCCGGATCGGTGAAAAGGCGGAGCAATCCGCGCAGGACAGTTTCTTTAACGCCTGGAACAGCATTGCCGGAGCCGACGCGGAAGCCGGCGGGGCGGTGGCGCGCCGGATATAGAAGGAGGAAGCGATGGCTGTAAATGCAATGAGTGTAGCGGACGGGATCGGCTACGCGGCCGCGCCGGGGACAGGGACCGGCGGCAAGTCGGGCATATCGGTGGATACGAA
>DAITAP010000132.1:2146-5491 GCA_036824225.1 Caproicibacter sp.
GGTTACACAGCTTCAATACCAGGACCCTCTCGAGCCTCAGACGGATACGGCGTTCGTCACTCAGCTTGCGCAGATGACATCCCTGGAACAGATGCAGCAGATGAACGCCACCCTTTCAAGCACCCAGGCTTACGATATGATCGGCAAAGTGATTTACGCGGAAGTGCTCAATCCGGCAACCGGCATAACGGAGTGTTACCTCGGACCTGTGGACAGCGTTTTAATCCGGGAAGGGGTCTCCTACGTGCTGGTGGACAACACGGCCATCTCGGTTTCGGACATACGGCAGGTATTTGACAGCGCCCTTTTTGAAACCGGTGGGGGGGATGAGGGCGGAGAAGACGGCGCGGGGGATGAAGACCCGGGCAAACCGGATCTCCCCGGAACTGAGTAAGGGCAAGGCCAAAGCAGGCGTCCAGAAAACAGAGAAGTGATTTTATTACAGATTGGAGTATTGCCTCATGATGCGTTCCCTTTTTTCGGCGGTTTCCGGGCTCAAGAGCAATCAGACCGCCATGGATGTGATCGGAAACAACATTGCCAACGTCAACACCACGGCCTATAAGACCAGCAGGACGGTTTTTCATGACATTTACAGCCAGACAGTCAAGAGCGCCACGGCCCCGACGGCCGATAACGGAGGGCGCAATGCCCAGCAGATCGGCCTGGGCGTGGATATTTCCGCCATCGACATGACGATGACCGAGGGCAGTCCCCAGGCCACCTCCCGGCCGCTTGACTTCTCCATCGCAGGCGAGGGGTTTTTCGTTGTCGGCCTGGGGGACGGCTCCTATGCCTATACGAGAAACGGCGCCCTCGAGCTTGACGCCAACGGGTATCTGGTCACGGCCAACGGCGATTATGTTATGGGTATTACCGGCGACGAGACACATGTGATCAACGGTTCGCCCCTTTTCAACACGGCCGTGACTCCCGCAGCGCCCCTGTTCGGGCGGATACAGATCCAGGGCAAGGTGGATACCGGCGCTGACGATCCCATCACCGGCGATCCGATATACGAGACCTATACGGATTACGCCATCGACGCCAACGGCACCATCACCGCCATGGACAGCGCGGGCAGCACCGTTACGCTGGGCAGGCTTGTGCTGGCTACCTTCAGCAATGCCTCCGGCCTCGAAAAAATCGGGTCCAGCTACTATTCCGCCTCGCCCAACAGCGGAGCGGCCGACATGAGCTTCGCCAACAACGGCTGCGGCTATTTGAATTCGGGCAGTCTTGAGATGTCCAATGTGGACATCGCCACGGAGCTTACCAGTATGATTATTACGCAGAGGGCGTTTCAGGCGAACTCGCGTGTCATCACCACCTCGGATACCTTGCTCGAGGAGCTGATCAACCTCAAGCGGTGATTTGGCTGCACTCCGATCCCGCGCCTCTCCGGGGGCGCGGCGCCACATTGACCGCCGGCCGGATACGGCCGGCAAACAGATTATCCACCGCGCGTCGGCGGAGGGATGAGGGAAGACATGATCAAACTAACATCTATCAACAGGATTGATACGTTTTGGGTCAACGAGGATCAGATTGAATCTCTTAAGGAGACGCCCGACACGATTCTGTCGATGATATCCGGCCGGAAAATCCCGGTGGCCGAGACGGCGGAAGAGGTCGTGCGGATTATTGAGAGCGCCCGTGAAAAGCCGCTGATCGTGTATGGCGGCACAGATCCCGATGATATGAACGAGGCCTAAGGAGAAACACAGAGATGAACCTTTTTTCCATCATAAGCCTGGTTTTGGGTTTTATCTGCGTTATCATCAGCATCATGCTCAGCGGCGTGCTGACGGATTACTACGACCCGGCCAGTATTTTCATCGTTGTCGGCGGGATTGTTTTTACAATCGGGGCGTCCTATCCCCTGGATATGCTGAAGAATCTCATGAAATCCCTGGCCATCGCCTTTAAGAAAGATCAAACGGATCTTGGCGCGGATATCGACCGTATAGTCGAGCTTGCAAACGTTGCCCGGAAGAACGGGCTGCTGGCCCTTGAGGAACTGACCGACGAGATGCAGGACCCCTTCATGAAAAAAGGTATTCTTCTCGTGGTCGACGGCTCGGACCCGGAGCTGATCAGGAGCATTCTGGAAACCGAGATCGCAGTTACGGCGGAGCGGCACGGCAACAATCGCGCCATATTGGACGCCGCCGCAAGCTATTCGCCGGCATACGGCATGCTGGGCACACTTATCGGCCTGATCAATATGCTGACGAGCCTGGACGATATGGAATCCCTCGGGCCGAACATGTCGGTGGCTCTGGTCACCACGTTTTACGGGGTTCTGTTGGCGAACATGGTCTTCACCCCACTGTCCAAACGGCTGAAAACCATAGGCGGCAACGAGGATCTGCATAAGGAGCTGATCCTTGAGGGCATTATGGCGATCCAAAACGGGGAAAACCCCAGGGTGATCCGGGAAAAGCTCCACGCGTATCTCGCAACCGCGGTTCAGGGAAAGAGAAACCGCGAAGAATTGACCAGAAAAGAATTCGCCAGGGGCGGCTGAGGGCCGCTTGCCGCATGAAGGGATTGAAGGCTCGGTGAGGAAGGTCGGCGTTCAGCCGGAAGAAGATAAGGGATATAGCTGGCAGGACACCTACGGCGATATGGTCACGCTTCTGCTTTGTTTTTTCGTCTTGCTGTATTCGTTTTCCTCACTGGATACCCAGAAGTGGGAAAAGATCGTTTCAGCGCTCTCGGGCACCGGCGAGGGGGCGGTTGTGACGGCGTTTGACGAGGTTTCCGTACGGCAAGAAGCCATTGAGAACATTGACGCCATGGTGAATCTTGACAACCGGGGCGAAGACGAGTCTGGGGAAGCGCAGTATCCGCTGGATATGGCGTTCGACGAGCTTTATAAAAATATCACGGAGTATATAAGGACGAACGAGCTTCAGGGGGAACTGAGCGCTATCAGGACGGAAAGTTCTATCGTTGTGCGCTTCAGCGAGATGGCGCTTTTCGATTCGGGCGAAGCGGAGATCCTTCCCGGAAACGAAGATGTGGTCAGGCACGTGGTGACCATGATAAGCGAGAACATAGATGCGGTCGAAATGATCGATATCGAAGGCCATACCGACAATGTGCCCATAAGCAGCCTGCGCTTTGAGGATAACTGGGATCTTTCCGCCAAGCGGGCGACCAACATGCTGCGCAAGGTTTTGGATATGGAACTGATTGACGCCGAAAAGCTGTCGGCCACGGGATATGGGGAGTATCATCCGGTGGCGTCAAATGATACGCCTGAAGGCAGGAGGCTCAACAGGCGGGTGGACTTTGTGCTGCAAAAGCGCGACATTTCAGAATAGTAGGGCGGGAAAG
>DAITAP010000133.1:0-5471 GCA_036824225.1 Caproicibacter sp.
GATCCGGTCTTCCTGTTTGGAGACAGGACGTTCGCCGAACTTTCCCCGGAAGAAAAGGACCGTATCAGCCACCGGGGAAAAGCCCTCCGGGAGTTTGCGGAAAAGCTGAAGCGGCGGAAAGGCGGCTTTGGATGCTGACGGGAAAACAGCGCGCGTATCTGCGTTCTCTTTCCAATCCGATGAAGACCGTTCTGACGGTGGGAAAAGGCGGCGTAAACCCCGATGTCGTCCGGCAGGCGGACGAAGCGCTTGCCGCCCGGGAACTCATCAAGGGCCGGACTTTGAGAAATTCTCCCGTCGCCCCGGCGGAAGCCGCCGGGCAGACGGCCCGGGAAACTTCCGCGGAAGTTGTGCAGGTGACAGGATCCCGATTCGTTTTATACCGGAAAAATCCCAAAGATCCGAAAATCAGTCTTCCCAAAAGGGGAAAAAAGTAATATGATAGAAAGCAATCAGCAAACCGGGTGAGAAAATGCGGAAAATAGCGGTCTTCGGGGGAACGTTTAACCCGATCCACAACGGGCACCTGCATCTTGCCGAATCGTTTGCGGAGATTCTCGGTGTGCAGAAGGTCCTGCTGATCCCGGCGCGCGTCCCGCCGCACAAACCGGCCGTGGATCTCGCCCCGGCAGAGGACAGGCTGGCCATGTGCCGCGCGGCGGCGGGAGGTCTGTTCGAGGCGAGCGGAATCGAAATCCGCCGGAAGGGCCCGAGCTATACTTCCGACACGCTCCGGGAAATCAGGGACCGCTGCCCGGATTCGGAACTGTATCTGATTACCGGCGAGGACATGTTCCTGACTCTGGAGCAGTGGCACGAACCGGAAGTCATCTTTTCGCTTGCCACGATCTGCGCCGCCCCCCGGAGCGCCGCAGGATGCGGGCGGATGCTGGAATACGCCCGCGCTCTTAAGGAAAAAGGGGCGCGGGCTGTCGTCAGGAATATCCGTTATATTCCCGTTTCCTCCACGATGGTCCGGAACGCCGTCCGGCAGGGGAAAAGCCTTGCCGGGCTTGTGCCTCCGGCAGTGGAGCGCTATATCCGGGAACATCATCTTTATCTCTGGAGTGAAATGGCATGAATCCTCAGGAATACAAAAAAGTCATCCGTCCCCTTCTGAGCGCGCAGCGCTTTTATCATTCCGTCTGCGTGTCCCGCGCCGCGAAGGAACTCGCCCGGAAATACGGAGCGGATGAGGAAAAAGCGGAAACGGCGGGAATCCTGCACGACATCATGAAGGATCTGCCGGGAGAAAAACAGCTCGCGCTGATGAAAAAATACGGGATCCACCTGAGCGAGATTGAGCTTCAGGCTCCGAAACTGTGGCACGCGATTCTGGGAAAAGCCTATCTTCAGCATGAACTTGGAATTCAGGACCCTATAATTCTCGATGCCGTCCGGTATCATACGACCGGACGGGCCGAGATGACGCGGATGGACAAGATTCTGTTCATGGCCGACTTTATCTCCGCCGATCGGGATTACCCGGGAGTCGAAAAGCTCCGGGCAGCCGCCGCGGAAAACCTGGACGGGGCGATGCTGGAGGGACTCGCCTATACCATCGGGGATCTTTCGAGACAGTATAAGCCGATCCACCCGGACACGATAGCCGCGTATAACCGGATTGCCCTTGACCGCAGGAAAGGCCCTGAGGGCGAAAAAAAGTGAAAGAAGGAAGGACTATTTGAAGATGACGCCGCTCGAACTGGCAGAAAAGGCCGTAAAGGTGCTCGATGAGAAAAAGGCCGCCGATATCAGGATGATTGAAATCAAGGATATTTCCGTTCTGGCCGATTATTTTGTCATAGCGACGGGAACCAGCAGCACGCATCTGAGGGCGCTCGCCAACGAGCTGGAATTCCAGCTGGGAAAGCTTGGAGTCCGGCCCGGCCACACGGAGGGATACCGATCCAATTCCTGGCTTCTGCAGGATTACGGAAGCGTTGTCGTCCATCTTTTTACCGAGGACGCCCGCGCGTTTTACGGCCTCGATCGCCTCTGGAGAGACGGAAAAACCGCCGATCTTACAAGAGTTCTGAAGTAAAGGCGCGGTCAGGATCCGCGCCGGAGGGGAAAGAAAAATCCAATCATAAGGGGCAGACTGAAAAATGAAATATGATCCCGCTGAAATTGAGGGCAAGTGGCAGAAAAAATGGGAGGAAGCGGGAGTATTCCACGCTTCCGACGATTATAAGAAGCCGAAGTATTATGTGCTGATAGAGTTCCCGTATCCGTCCGGACAGGGGCTGCATGTGGGACATCCGCGCTCGTATACGGCCATGGATATTATCGCGCGCAAGCGCCGCATGCAGGGCTATAATGTCCTGTACCCGATTGGGTGGGATGCATTCGGCCTGCCGAGCGAAAATTACGCGATTAAGAACCATGTCCATCCTTCCATCATCACGCGGAAAAATATCGGCCGGTTCCGGAAACAGCTTCAGTCGCTGGGACTGTCCTTTGACTGGACGCGCGAAATCAACACCACGGACCCGGAGTATTATCGATGGACTCAGTGGATTTTCCTGCAGTTTTTCAAGCATGGGCTTGCCTATAAAAAGGAAATGGCCGTCAACTGGTGCCCGTCCTGTAAATGCGTGCTTGCGAACGAGGAAGTCGTTAACGGCATGTGCGAGCGCTGCGGAGCGAAAGTCTTGCAGAAAGTCAAGTCCCAGTGGATGCTGAAAATCACGGCGTATGCGCAGAGGTTGATCGACGACCTCGATCTGGTCGATTATCCGGACCGGGTCAAAATTCAGCAGCGCAACTGGATCGGGCGCTCCACCGGGGCAGAGGTGGATTTTTCCACGACGGCGGGCGATACCCTGACCGTCTATACCACCCGGCCGGACACCCTGTACGGCGTGACCTATATGGTCCTTTCCCCGGAGCACCCCTATCTGAAAAAATGGGAAGGACGGATTTCCAATGGGGATGAGGTGCGCGCCTATCAGAAGAAAGCTTCGATGAAATCCGATTTTGAGCGCACCGAGCTCGAAAAGGAGAAAACCGGCGTCCGCATCCAGGGCGTCCAGGCGGTCAATCCGGTCACGGGGAAAGAGATTCCCATTTTCGTTTCGGACTATGTGCTGATGGCTTACGGCACGGGAGCCATCATGGCGGTTCCGGCCCATGATACGCGCGACTGGGAATTCGCCAAAACCTTTGGGCTCCCGATTGTGGAAGTTGTAAAGGGCGGAAATGTAAAAGAAAAAGCTTTTACGGAGTGCGAAACGGGTACCATGGTGAACTCCGGAATTCTCAACGGCCTTTCGGTGGAACAGGCGAAGAAGAAAATCACGGAGTACCTGGGGGAGAAGGGGATCGGGCGCCCCAAAGTGAATTACAAACTGCGAGACTGGGTCTTTTCCCGCCAGCGCTACTGGGGGGAGCCGATCCCGATTGTCAAGTGTCCCCGGTGCGGATATGTTCCTCTTCCGGAAAGCGAACTGCCGCTGCGCCTGCCGAACGTCAAATCGTACGAACCGACGGACAACGGAGAATCCCCGCTTGCCAAGATGACCGGATGGGTCCATACGGTCTGTCCGCGCTGCGGCGGCCCCGCGACGCGGGAAACGGACACGATGCCGCAGTGGGCGGGTTCCTCCTGGTATTTTCTCCGGTATACCGACCCGCATAATCCGGACACGCTCGCGGGAAAGGAAGCCATGAAATACTGGCTTCCGGTGGACTGGTACAACGGCGGGATGGAGCATACGACGCTTCATCTGCTCTATAGCCGGTTCTGGCACAAATTCCTTTACGATATCGGCGTGGTCCCCACGCCAGAGCCCTACGCGAAGAGGACCAGCCATGGAATGATCCTCGGCGAGAACGGCGAAAAAATGAGCAAGTCGCGCGGGAATGTCGTCAATCCGGACGATATCGTCCGGGAATACGGCGCCGATACCCTGCGCCTTTATGAGATGTTTATCGGGGACTTTGAGAAAGCCGCTCCCTGGAGCACGCATGGAATCCATGGCTGCCGCCGTTTTCTGGAACGGTACTGGGGGCTGCAGGATATTCTCCGCGAAGGCGCGGAAATCCGGCCCAGCCTGGAAATCCCGTTTCACAAGACCATCCGGAAAGTCGGGGAAGATGTGGAAAACCTGAAATTCAACACCGCGATAGCCGCTCTGATGTCGCTCCTCAACGACATCTTTTCGACAGGGTCTGTCACCCGCGGGGAACTGGGGATTTTCACCCGGCTTCTGAACCTGTTCGCCCCCCATATCTGCGAGGAAGTATGGTCCGCGCAGAAGCTTGGGGAGGGAATGGTATGCGAGCAGAAATGGCCCCGGTATGATCCTTCCAAATGCGTGGACAAGACCGTAAATCTGGCGGTCCAGATCAATGGGAAAGTGCGCGCGCGTCTTCAGATGCCGGCCGGCGTCACCAGAGAGGAAGTTCTCGCGGCGGCCAGGGCCAATGCCCGGATTCTGGCCGCGACGGCCGGGAAAAAGACGGTCCGGGAAATCTATGTGCCCGGGAGGCTTGTCAATCTGGTCGTGAAATAGGATTTCCGGGTTCCTTTCCGGGTCATCCGGGCGGCGCTTCCGGGTTCGCCGCGAATCCGCCTGACGCCGGGGCCCGTCCGGAATTTTCAGAATACAAAAAGGCAGGATGGCCTGCGCCTTTCCGGCGCCGGCCGCCCCGCCTTTATTTATGCTATCGTTTCCGACTGCCTGGTTTTCCGGGTAAGTTTGCCGGCATTCCAGAGCTGCGGCCCGGCCGCAGCCGTTTTTTTGAACTTCAGCAGCCGCCGCAGTTGTTGTCGCGGCCGCAGTTGCTGTTGTTGTTGCAGCCGCCGCTGAATCCTCCGCCGCAGACGACCCAGATGATGAGAAGGATAATGATCCAGGTGCAGCTGTTGTTTCCGCCGCCGTATCCGCTATTACACATAAATAATTTCCTCCTTTCGGTTTACAGTACATAATATTGCGGGGAAACATATCGTGTGACAAATTTTAAAGGGAGCGGAACCGCTCCTCCGGCGTTCCCCAGAGAAATTTTTTCCTCTTTCCGTTCCGAATTTCCTTCCGGTACCCTTTCCTGCCATGATATAATAAAGGAAAATCCGAAGAGTTTACGGAGGTCTTGCCGATGCTGTGCCAGTGCTGCGGGAAAAAATCCGCGACCACCTATATCCGGGCTGTTTCCGGAGGAAAGCTGGTGCGATTAGCTTTATGTCCGGACTGTGCCAGAAAGCTCGGCCTGGAAATTTTCTTTCCGGAATTTGGCTTTCCTCCGGAAGACGGTGCCGCGGGCGGTTTTTTCGAAGGGGAAGGCCTGCCCGGGGAAATCCACTGTCCGCTCTGCGGGGCTACGTTCGCGGATATCGCACGCAGCGGGATGGTCGGCTGCGCCCAGTGCTACCGGACTTTCTCGGCGCGCCTTGCGCCCGTGATCCGGCGCATCCACGGCGGCAGCGTCCACCGCGGGAAAGTACCGGGCGTCCTGCCGTCCCGCGT
>DAITAP010000134.1:0-5403 GCA_036824225.1 Caproicibacter sp.
GGGCGGAATGCTTCCGGTCTTTGCCGTCTACTCGACTTTCCTGCAGCGCGGATACGACCAGATGATCCATGATATCGCGATTCAGGGCGTGAAGGTCGTGCTGGCGGTCGACCGCGCCGGAATCGTGGGAGAGGACGGCGTAACCCACCAGGGGATTTTCGACGCGGCCTACCTCAATACGATACCCGGCGTCAGCGTGTTTTCCCCGTCCTATTATGACGAGCTCAACCTGTGCCTGCGGGAAGCTTTGTACCGCTGCCCCGGGTTCGCGGCGGTCCGCTATCCGCGCGGTCCGCAGCTTTTCCGTCCCTGTGACTTCACCTTAAGCGGGCGTTCCTTTGATCTGTACGGGCCCAGGGAGTCGGGGATCGTCATCGTGACCTACGGAAGGCTGTTTTCCTTCGCGTGCCTCGCCCTGACGCGCCTTAAGGAAAAAGGGCTTCTCGCGCGCGTCGTCAAGCTGAACCGCATCAATCCCGTGGACGGCGAGGCGGTCCGCAGCGTGAAAGGCGCGGAAAAAGTCTTCTTTTTTGAGGAAGGCATCCGGCAGGGCGGCATCGGCGAGCATTTCGGGTTTCTTCTTTACCGGAGCGGGTATTCCGGAAAATTCTTCCTCTCCGCGATCGACGGGTTCGTCGAGCATGCCACGATGGCGCAGTGCTTAA
Organism: Caproicibacter sp.; assembly: GCA_036824225.1. Lineage (GTDB taxonomy): Bacteria > Bacillota > Clostridia > Oscillospirales > Acutalibacteraceae > Thermocaproicibacter. The sequence continues at coordinate 666 of DAITAP010000134.1, forward strand.
GCGGCCTCGGGCTCGACGAAGACGGGATGGTGAGAGCGGTCCTCACGGAGTGCGGAAAATGACAGTGAAAAAAAGGCTTGACTGTCTCCTCGTGGAACGCGGCATGGCCGAGAGCCGGGAAAAGGCGAAGGCCGCCGTCATGATGGGAGACGTGTACGTGGACGGGCAGAAACTGGACAAGGCGGGGACCATGCTCCGCCCGGACGTGAAAATCGAGATGCGCGGGGAAAAGCTCCGCTATGTCAGCCGGGGCGGGTTGAAGCTCGAAAAAGCTCTCCGGTGCTTTCCCATCCGCCTGGAAGGAAAGACCGCGGTGGACGTCGGAGCCTCAACGGGCGGCTTTACGGACTGCATGCTCCAGAACGGGGCAAAAAGAGTCTATGCCGTGGATGTCGGGTACGGGCAGCTGGCCTGGAAGCTCCGAATTGATCCCCGCGTCGTCTGTCTGGAAAGGACCAACGTCCGGTATTTAAGGAGGGAGCAGATTCCGGAACCGGTCGACTTTTTTACCGCGGATGTCGCTTTTATTTCCCTTAAGCTGGTTCTGCCCGTAATCAGGGGATTTCTCCGGACGGGCGCCGCGGGGGTCTGCCTCATCAAGCCCCAGTTTGAGGCCGGGCGGAAAAACGTGGGAAAAAACGGGGTCGTCCGCGATCCGGAAATTCATCTCGCCGTCGTGCGGGAAATCACGGGGTTCTGCCTCAAAAACGGATTTTCCGTCGAGGGGCTTTCCTATTCCCCCGTCAAGGGTCCGAAGGGAAATATCGAATATCTCGCGTTTCTCCGGAAATCGGACCACCCCGCCTACCGGGCGGAAAAGCCGGAAATCGTCGTAAAGCAGTCGCATGAAGACCTGGACGGAGGTGGAAAAGCTTGAAAATCGCAGTCCTTCCAAACCTTACCAGAAAGAAGGCCCGGTATCATACCGGAAGGCTGATCCGGAAGTTCGGAGAGCTTGGCGCGAAGGTCCTGATGCTGGGAAAATACCGGGAAGATTTCGGCGGGACGGGAGTCGAATTCCGGGACGATTTCCGAAAGATGCTTTCCGACTGCGATCTGATGGCGGCCGTCGGGGGAGACGGGACCATCATCCACTGCGCCCGGTACGCGGCCGACGCCGACAAACCCCTTCTGGGGGTGAACGTCGGCAGGCTCGGGTTTGTGGCGGAACTGGAGACGGACGAATTTGACCGCCTGGATCGCCTGGTCCGGGGCGACTACCAGGTGGAAAGGCGAATGATGCTGGAAGTGAGGTATCGGGAAAACGGGGCGTTAAGGACCTGCAGCGCCCTCAACGACGCCGTCCTTTCGCGCGATTCGGTTTCCCCGATGCCGGATTTCCGGGTCGAGTTCGGCGGGCTCACGGTGTGCGACTACCGGGGAGACGGCCTGATTGCCGCGACGCCGACCGGATCGACGGCTTACTCCCTTTCGGCGGGAGGGCCCATCATCGATCCCCAGCTTTCCTGCATCCTTCTGTCCCCGATCTGCCCCCACTCGCTGCTGACCCGGCCCGTCGTGTTCGGACCGGACGCGGAACTCACCGTACAGGCCTGCTTTCCGCCGGGAAATGAGGTTTTCCTTATTATGGACGGGGAAATCTCGGTCCGAATCTCCGATCCGGGCGAGAAAGTAGAATTCCGACGGTCCGGGAAGACGGTGAAGATCGTGCGGCTCAAGGATCACAATTTCTATGAAATCGTCAACCAGAAACTGGGAGGGGGGAGGAATGAGGCTTGAAGAAGATTCGGCACGAAAAGATTCTGGAACTCATCCGGCGGTATTCCATCGACACGCAGGAGGAACTGCTCCACCGTCTTCAGGATTCCGGGTATCAGGTGACGCAGGCGACGGTTTCCCGCGACATCCGGGATCTGCATCTCGTGAAAGTGCTTTCTTCCGACGGGAGTTACCGGTACCAGCAGGATTGGAAAAAGGAGATGGGTGAGGAAGTGAAATTCAGTTCTCTTTTTCAGGCTTCCGCCTATTCCGTCGATTTCGCCCAGAATATTGTCGCCGTCAAATGCCGATCCGGAATGGCAAACGCCGTCTGTGCCGCCATGGATACCATGAGCTGGGAAGGCGTGGTCGGAACGATTGCCGGGGACGATACCATCTTTATCCTGACGAGGGATGAAACAGCGGCGGGCCGCCTTGCGGACCAGCTGAAAAGTATGATCGGGTGATGTCAGATGCTGTCGCAGCTCTATATTGAAAATATCGCCGTGATGGAAAAGGTTTCCGTCGGGTTCCACCCGGGATTTTCGGTCCTGACGGGAGAGACCGGTGCCGGAAAATCCATCCTGATTGATTCCATCAACGCCATTCTGGGCGAACGGACTTCGCGCGATCTGGTCCGCGCGGGGTCAAAATCCGCCCTGGTCAGCGCGTCGTTTACCGATCTCGGGCCGGAGACGGCGAAGGCCCTTCAGAAATCCGGATACGCCCCCGACGAAGAGGGAACCCTGATTCTGGAACGGGAATTTGGGCCCGGAAAATCCTCCTGCCGGGTCAACGGGAGGCCCGTCACCGTATCGGTGCTGCGGAAAATCGGTCCGCTCCTCGTCAATATCCACGGACAGCACGAGAGCTACGGCCTTCTTTCCCCGGAAAATCACTTAAGGTACCTCGACAGCATGGGGATTCCGGAGGATCTCCTGAACCGATACCGCCGGGCCTATGGCGAAATGAGAAGAGTCCGGAAAGAGCTTGGGGAAAGCGAAATGGACAAGGATCAGAAGGCGAGGAAGACCGATCTCCTGACTTACCAGATCAACGAACTGGAGGCGGCGGACTTCCATCCGGGGGAGCAGGAAGAACTGACCCGGAAGGAAAACCTCTATCGGAACAGCCAGAAAATCACCGCCGATATCCAGAAGGCGAAGGAAGCGCTCGAAGGGGACGAGGAATCCGGCGGGGCCGCTTCCGCCGTCTCCATGGCGGCGGAGGCCCTTCTGGACGCTTCCGGATGCTTTCCGGAACTCAAGGGCCTTGCGGAAAGGCTTCAGAGCATCTCCTACGATCTGGAAGACTGCGGAAGGGAACTCGGGAAATACGGCGGAGAGGCGGAATTTGATCCCGGGGAGCTGGAAAAAACGGAATCCCGTCTGGACTTTATTTACCAGATGGGGCTTAAATACGGCGGGACCGTGGAAAAAATGCTCGAGTACCTCGGCCGGATCCGGGAAGAGCTTCGGAAAATCAGCCTTTCGGACGAGACGGCCGCGAGGCTCCGCGAGGAATATGAGAAGGATCTGCGCCAGGCAGAGAAGCTCGCCGGGGAGATTTCCGAGTGGCGCCGGAACGCCGCGGAGGACTTTGAGAAAAAGGTGGAAAGCGAACTAAACTTTCTAAACATGCCGGATGTTGTCTTTCAGGTCCGGATTCAGAAATGCCCGCTCGGGCCGGACGGATGCGACTCCGTCGAGTTTCTCATTTCCGCGAACCCGGGAGAGCCTGTGAGGCCGATTGCGAAGATTGCCTCCGGGGGCGAGCTTTCCCGCATCATGCTGGCGGTCAAAACCGTTCTCGCGCGGCGCGACAGCGTCGGCACCCTGATTTTTGACGAGATCGACGCGGGCGTAAGCGGAAAGGCGGCCCAGAAAGTCGGCCTCAAGCTGCGCGAAGTTTCCAGCAACCGTCAGGTCATCTGCGTCACGCATCTCGCACAGATTGCGGCCCTCGCCGATTTCCAGTACCTCATCGACAAGCAGGTCGAGGGCGGGAGGACCCGCACGAGGGTCCGGGAGCTGGACGACGAAGGCAGGAAAAGGGAACTCGCGCGCATCATCGGCGGGGCCCAGATTACGCCCCTCACGCTCGAAAACGCGGCCGAGATGTTAAGGCTCGCCCGGCGGCGCGGGGACAAATCTTGACAGGGAGCCCGGATGCGGATATAATAGGTGAAATCGGCGTGGAAGGGAAAAAGTAGGCGCGTCCGGCCGGACGGTGTTGGAAAAAACAGAGAGCCCGCGTGCGGTGGAAGCGGGTGCGGCGGCGTTTCCGAAATTACGTCCCGGAGCAGCCCGGCGGAACTTTTTCCGGAAAGGAAAAACAAACCGGGACGCGAGCGCGCGTTACAGCGCCCGGGTAGAACCGCTTTTAAAAAGCGTTTCTACCCCCTGAGGCCGCGGCCGCGAGGCCCGCGGCAAACTGAGGTGGTACCGCGGTAATTTCCGCCCTCTGCAGAGGACTTTTTAAAAAGCAGGGGGCGTTTTTTTATCCCCCGGAATTTTAAAGACGGAGGAATTCTGGATATGGGAGTATTCGAGGAACTGGAAGAACGGGGCCTGATTGCCCAGGTCACGGACCGGGAAGGGGTCCGTGACCTTCTCGATAACCGGAAAACGGCGTTTTATATCGGCTTTGACCCGACGGCCGACAGCCTTCACGTAGGGCATTATCCTGCTCTTCGGGGGCGGGACGGGGATGATTGGCGACCCTTCCGGAAAGACGGAAATGCGCCGGATGATGACAAGGGAAGAGATCGATCATAACATCGGCTGCTTCCGCAGGCAGATGTCCCGGCTCCTGGACGTTTCCGACGGAAAAGCCATTACGGCGAACAACGCGGACTGGCTTTTAAACCTGAACTACGTCAACTTTCTCCGCGAGATCGGCGTCTGCTTTTCCGTCAACCGGATGCTCGCGGCGGAATGCTACAAGCAGCGCCTGGAGCGGGGTCTCTCCTTTTTTGAGATGAACTACATGGTGATGCAGAGCTACGATTTTCTGGAGC
>DAITAP010000135.1:0-2962 GCA_036824225.1 Caproicibacter sp.
ATCAGCCAGATGGTGATGGCGGCCATGCTGTAAAGCGCGATTTCCGGATCCTGGAACCAGCGGGTGTTGACCCGAAGCAGCTTGTTGACGACGCCGCTCGTCGGATCAAACATCTGCTGGAACAACAGCGCGAACGACCCCGCCGCCGCCGCAATCGGCATGGCAAAGAAGATGGGGAAAATCCGGAACGCGCGTCCGCTTTTGTTTGCGAGGTTCGCCGTCAGAAATCCAAGCCCCAGGGATCCGAGAATCACGAACAGCGCGAAGACCGCCGTGTTGGAAAGCACCTTCCGGTACTCGGCCGACGTAAACAGGGTGACATAGTTTCCGAGGCCGCGGAAAACCCGCGCTTCCCCCTGGTTTCCGGTCAGAAACAGGCTCAGATACAAAGTGCGCCCAAACGGGAAAAACAGGAAAACCGCGAAGCAGACGGCCGCCGGAGCGATAAAAAGATACGGCGCGGCAAGTTCCAGAACGCCTTTTTTCCTGTGGGGCACTGCCGTATAAACCGCTTTCTGTTCCGTTTTTCGAAACACGGTGCCTGAAGAATGTCCTGCGGACGATTCATTTTCCAATTTATGCCTTGTCCTCCTTTTCCCGGCCCTGCCGGGCTTTTTCATCATAGCAAATGTGCCGCCTGACTGCATCATGGGAATGTAACGGCTTCGTAAAAAGTATGTCAAGGCGTCAGGATTCGGGCCGCTCTCCCGGAATTTCCCGGGAAAAGCGGAATCGGGACTTCCCCACCCGCGGTCATTGAGGTATAATAGGAAAGTATGGCAAGGGAAAGTCTCGGACAAAAAAGCGGATACGTTTTTCAAGGAAAGGATGTTTCAATTTGACCAAGAATTTTGCCCATCGGGGATTTAGCAGCAAATATCCGGAAAATACCATGCTTGCTTTCGAAAAGGCGGTCGAAGCCGGATGCGACGGGATTGAGCTCGACGTCCAGCTTACCAGAGACGGCGTCCCGGTCATCATCCACGACGAAACGACCCGGCGCACGACGGGCCGGATCGGGCTTGTCCGCGAACGCACCCTGGAGGAACTTCAGAAGCTCGACGCCGGATGCGGGTTCGACGCGGATCTGGGGGCCGTCCGGATCCCGACCTTCGAAGAATATCTGCAGTTTATCCGGGACAAGGATATCATCACCGACGCGGAGCTGAAAAACAGCGTCTTCCGCTATGAGGGCATGGAAGAAAAAGTGATTGATCTGGTAAAAAAATACAATGTGGCCGACAAGGTGCTGTTCTCTTCGTTTAACCACCATTCCATGCTCCTGTGTAAAAAGATCTGCCCGTCCATCCCCTGCGCCCTGCTGACAAACTGCTGGCTTGTCCGCGCGGGGACGTACGCGCTTCAAAACGGCATTGAGTTTATCAACCCGCATTTCCCGTTCCTCACGGAAAAGAATATCCGGGAACTAAGGGAAAACGGGATCCGCGCCCAGGCCTGGACCGTGGACCGGGAAGAATGGATGAAGCGGTTTGCCAAAAAGGACATCTACGCCGTTATAACAAACCGGCCGGACACCATGAAAAGCGTGCTCGACAGCCTCACAAGCTGAAAAGGCGCCCTTCCCCGATCCATAAAAAATACATAAAAAATCCCGCACCGCCGCCCCGGGGGCCTTTCTTTCCAGGACAGGGCATGCCGGCCAAGGAGGAAGGGCCCGGCGGGCTTTCCCGCGGCCGGGCGCGCCGAAAAAAAAAGGTCCGTATCCGGAAATTCCGGATACGGACCCCTCTTTCTACCCATTCTGAAAATTATTCCACTGATTTTGCCTTTTCCGTAGAAGCTTTCAAAGCTTCAATCACGCTGCTCCGGAACCCGGTCCTTTCAAGGGATCGCACCGCTTCTATCGTCGTGCCTCCCGGGGAACAGACCATATCTTTGAGGCCGGCCGGAAGAACGCCGGTCTCCAGCGCCATCTTCGCGCTGCCAAGGACAGCCTGAGCCGCGAAAAGATACGCTTTCGCGCGCGGCATCCCGTCGCTGACGGCGGCGTCCGACATCGCCTCAATCATCATGAAAACCATGGCGGGGGAACACCCGCTTACGGAAGAAGCGGCGTCCATGAGATTTTCCGGAAGAAGCTCCGCGCGCCCGAACGAAGAGAAAAAGCGGAGCGCGCGCTCTGTTTCTTCCCGCGATACGGATTTTCCAGGGCATACGGCCGTCATTCCGGCTCCGACCATCGCCGGCGTATTCGGCATGGCGCGGATCAGGTGGACGGGCTTTCCGAACGTTTTCTGAAGCCAGGCGAGCGTTTTTCCGGGTGCGATGGACAGGATAAGGGAATTTTCCCCGACATCCCCCGAGATTTCCCGGATAACGGTTTCATAGACCTGCGGCTTTACGGAGAGGACGACCGTTTCCGCCTTCCGGGCGGCTTCCGCGTTGTTTTTCGTCGTCGCTACCCGGAACTCTTTCCGCGCCCGGGATAAGGCCGGTTCATGCGGCCCGGAGGCGATAATGTCCTCCGGGGGGCAGAATCCTCCTCGGATCGCGCCCCCCATCATGGCGCGGGCCATATTTCCGCAGCCGATAAAGGCAAGTTTCATGGATATGCCCTCCTTCTTCTGTCAAATCAGTCCGCCGTCTTGTCCCGGATTTCCCTCTGGGCCCGGCCGATAAATTCTTCCGGTTTCATCGTCCCGAGGTTTCCGCCTTTGCGGCTGCGGACGGAAACGGTTCCGCTTTCCGCTTCCTTTTCCCCGGTCACCAGCATGTACGGGATTTTCTGGAGCTGCGCTTCCCGTATCTTATAGCCGATTTTCTCGTTCTTTCCGTCAAGTTCGGCGCGGAGTCCGGCGTCTTTCAGACGCTGCGTCAATTTCTTCGAGTATTCCATCGAGGCGTCGGAAATCGGAAGGACCCTTGCCTGGACGGGGGAAAGCCACATCGGGAACGCGCCGGCGTAGTGCTCGGTCAGGATGGCGATGAAGCGCTCGATGCT
>DAITAP010000135.1:2977-5285 GCA_036824225.1 Caproicibacter sp.
CCGTATAGGTCAGCTGAAAGCGCTCCGGCATCTGGAAATCGAGCTGAATGGTCCCGCACTGCCAGGTGCGTCCGAGCGAATCCTTCAGATGGAAATCGATCTTCGGCCCGTAGAACGCCCCGTCCCCTTCGTTGATTTCATAAGGCTTCCCGCTCTTTTTAAGGGCCTTCCGAAGCGCGTCGGTCGCCATTTTCCACTGTTCGTCGGTTCCCATGGAATTTTTCGGGCGGGTGGAAAGCTCCAGGCTGTAATCGAACCCGAACACTTTGTAAAATTTGTCGATCAGGTCCATGACGCCGAGGATCTCGCCCTCCACCTGATCGGGGGCCATAAAGATATGGGCGTCATCCTGCGTAAAGCAGCGGGCGCGCATCAGGCCGTGGAGAGTCCCGGAAAGTTCGTGCCGGTGCACGAGGCCCAGTTCCGCGATGCGCTCCGGAAGGTCCCGGTATGAGTGCAGCTTTCTCTTGTAAACCAGCATCCCGCCCGGGCAGTTCATCGGTTTAATGGCATAATTCATGCCGTCAATCGTGGTCGTGTACATATTGTCCTTGTAATGATCCCAGTGGCCGGAGCGGTGCCAGAGTTCCTCATTCAGCAAAATCGGCGTACGGACTTCCTCGTAACCGTGCTTCTGGTGCTCCTCGCGCCAGAAATTCTCAAGCTGGTTGCGGAGGATCATGCCTTTCGGCAGGAAGAACGGGAACCCGGGTCCTTCGTCATAGATATCAAACAAATCAAGATCCCTGCCGAGCTTGCGGTGGTCGCGTTTTTTCGCTTCCTCCAGCATATGGAGATAATCCTGAAGCTCTGAAGCCTTCGGAAAGGAAATGCCGTAGACGCGCTGGAGCATTTTGTTGTTCTTGTCCGCGCGCCAGTAGGCTCCCGTGCAGTTTAAGAGCTTTACGGCCTTGACCCGGCCGGTGCTCAGAAGATGCGGCCCCGCGCACAGATCGACATAATCGCCCTGCTGGTAAAAGCTGATTTTCTCGCCTTTCCCGGCGTGCTCCCGGATCAGCTCCACCTTGTATTTCTGATGCGCTTCTTCCATCCGTTTCACGGCTTCGTCCTCGCTTAACTCGAAACGCTTTATCGGCAGATCCTGCTTGATGATTTTCTTCATCTCCGCCTCGATGGCCTTTAAGTCGTCGGGCGTCAGGGTACGCGGCAGATCCATATCGTAATAGAACCCGTTCTCAATCGCCGGCCCGATGGCAAAGCCGGCGTCCGGGAACAGATGCTTCACCGCCTGCGCCATAATGTGGGAAGTCGTGTGCCAGTACGTTTTCTTTCCATCCTTATCGTCAAACGTAAGGATCTGAAGCTCGCAGTCATTTTGAATTGGCGTCCGGAGATCAACAGTTTTTCCGTCTATCTTGGCGGCGCACGCGGAACGGTAGAGTCCCGCGCCGATGGACTTCGCGATATCCGCCGCCGTAATTCCGCTTTCAAATTCCCGGATATTGCCTTTGAGATTTACCTTCACCATGGTTTCCAACTCCTTGTGTTTTTAATAAAAAAAAGCCCTGTCCCATGTTTTTCCATGGGGCAGGGCCATAGCCTGCTGTTCCACCCAATTTCAGCGGGAAAATCCCGCCCTTCTTTTGGGAGGCTGTAACGGACCTTCCTGTATCCGGCGCGCCTTTCGCCCTCTTTCCGGGGCCTCGGCGCGCAGCTCGGAGGCGGTATCTCTTTCCTTTCCATAAAGCCGCGCGCGCTTTCAGCGCACCACGCACGCTCTCTGCTGCTTCGGAAAGGCGGATTCCTCGTCAACGCTTTTTCAAAGAATTTTTGGATCTCATTTATCATATCACCCATCGCTCTTTCTGTCAAGAAACCAGATTTTATTTCTTAAGGATTGCCATATCGCCGGCGCCATGGCAGAAAAGCCTATCTCAATAGGCAGATATGGCGCAATCCCAGTATTCAGTCAGATGGATGATATCCAGAGGAGGATCCATAATGGGAAGACTGATTTCTTCGACTGGATGCCGTCCCAAACCGCCGGAGAGCCGCTCTTTTCCGTGCAGCGGGCGCAGCGCCTGCGCGCGCAGGCGCGCTGGGGATCGTGAAAAAATACTGGAAGGCGGCGGTCCTCGCCGTCTGCGCCGCGGTGCTGGCCTTCTGCGCCCTGCGCCTGTACCGGGCATTTTCCGCCTATGAGGCGGGGGACCGGGAGTACGGCGAGGTGTTCTCCGCAGTGGAGCAGGCCGGGTGCCCGCCGGGCGCGGAAGGGGGATTTTCTCGGGAGGGGGCTGCGCCCCCTCCCTGCCATAAGCACCGCAAAAAGATCAGCCAGCGCAACGAG
>DAITAP010000136.1:0-267 GCA_036824225.1 Caproicibacter sp.
TCGGCAGGCCCCCGCTCAGGCGTCCCTGATCGTCAACGGGTGTGAGACCGGATGTGTGGATGAGGCGATGGACCCGAAAGCCGTTCATATCCGAGGATACTATCTGAACGGAAGTCCCTGTGCGGGGGAGTCGGAGCTGCTGACAAAGGCGGAGAAACTGCTGAAAGATCAGATTTTCGGCAAGCGGGAAAAAGAAGACCGTCTGCCGTGAAAAAACCCTGACCGTAGCAAAGGGCAGAAAGACAGGCGGGATCTGCCGGCTATTTT
>DAITAP010000136.1:277-5255 GCA_036824225.1 Caproicibacter sp.
TCCGAAAACAGGACAGGATGATCCGATCCGCAGAAGACAGAAAGGATACTACGATGAAAATTATTGTATGCGTGAAGCAGGTCCCGGATACCTCCGGAGCAGTGGCCGTCAATCCGGACGGAACCCTGAACCGCGCTTCCATGCAGTCTATTATCAATCCGGACGACAAAACCGCGATGGAGGCCGCCCTGAAGCTGAAGGACGAAACCGGCTGCCGGGTGACAGCCGTCACGATGGGGCCGCCGCCCGCGGCTGAAATGCTCCGGGAGCTTATGGCCATGGGCGCCGACGACGGAGTACTGGTTTCAGCCCGCGAGTTCGGGGGGTCCGACACTTTCGCAACGGCTCAGATTCTCGCTGCGGCGGTAAAGCACCTCGGGGTGGAAAAGGATGATATCGTCCTGTGCGGCCGGCAGGCAATCGACGGCGACACCGCGCAGGTGGGACCCCAGCTTGCCGAAAAGCTGAATCTGCCTCAGGTGACCTATGTCTCTGAAATTCATAAATCAGGCAGCGCCGTCACTTGCCGGCGAATGCTGGAGGACGGTTACATGACGGTCCGGGTTCAGACCCCCTGCCTCCTGACCTGTATCAAAGAACTGAATGAACCGCGCTATTTGAGCGCGCGCGGCATCTTTGAAGCGTACGGTAAACCGATGTCGGTTTATGATTACGAAACGCTGAAGGATGATCCCCTGATCGACCCGACTACCATCGGACTCAAAGGCTCTCCCACCAATATCTTTAAATCCTTTACGCCGCCCCGAAAAAGCGCGGGTGTCATGTTGGAGGGCGACGACAGGAAGATCTGCGAAAAACTGGCCGGAATCCTTGCAAGCAAGCATTTCATCTGATGGAAGGGAGAAAAGCAACCATGTCTACGTTTCAAAGCAGTGATCTTGCCGCTTTCAAAGATGTATGGGTATTCTGCGAGCAGCGCCGGGGGAAGCTGATGTCCACTGATTTTGAGCTGATTTCCGAAGGCCGTAAACTGGCGGATGAATTGGGCGTCCAGCTGTGCGGACTGCTGCTTGGGGATCAAGTGGAGGGAATTGCCGGTGAGCTGGGCGGCTATGGGGCCGACCGTGTGTTCGTCTGCGAATCTCCCTTCTTGAAAGAATATACCACTGACGGTTATTCCAAAGTGATTTGCGATATGATGATGGAATTTAAGCCGGAGGTCATGCTTTTTGGAGCCACGACCATCGGGCGCGACCTGGCACCGCGCTGTTCCGCCCGTCTTCACACCGGCTTGTGCGCCGACTGTACTCATCTGGACGTCGATGTTTCTCAGTATCTGGATTTTCTGCGGTCTGCTTCCACGCTGGATGTGGACGGCATGAAGCTGGATGCCGAAGACCGGAACCTGAAGATGACCCGCCCCGCTTTCGGCGGACACCTGATGGCAACCATTATCTGCCCGCGCTTTCGTCCCGCCATGGCGACGGTCCGTCCCGGAGTCATGAAAAAAGCTCCATTCGATCAAAGCGGGGCGGACCACTGTGAAATTGTAAAACCGGCGGTAAAGCTCGAGAGGGAAGATCTTCATACCGAGGTCCTGGAGGTTGTAAAGGCCGCCAAAAAGCTGGTGGACCTGATCGGGGCGGATTACGTCGTTTCCGTGGGTCGCGGCATCGCAAAAGATGTTCCGTGCGGAATCAAGCTGGCGGAGGAGCTTGCCGCCGAACTGGGCGGAGTAGTAGGAGGGTCCCGCGCGGCCGTCGATTCCGGATGGCTGTCCCAGGACCATCAGGTGGGGCAGACGGGAAAAACGGTGCATCCGAAGGTTTATGTTGCGCTGGGCATCTCCGGCGCAATCCAGCACAAAGCGGGCATGCAGGATTCCGAGTGCATCATTGCCGTCAACCAAAACGCCTCCGCGCCTATCTTTGAAGTGGCGGATTACGGGATTTCCGGCGATCTGTTCCAGGTCGCGCCGATGCTGATTGAAGCGGTCCGCGCCGCTAAAGCCGCCAAGTGAACTGAGAAAGAAATTTATTTGAGGTGAAAATATGAGTAAAAAAACTGTCGTGATGGACGGAAATACCGCGGCTGCGTATGTCTCGTACGCTTTTACGGAAGTAGCCAGTATTTATCCCATCACTCCTTCCTCCCAAATGGCTGAAATTGTGGATGAATGGGCAGCCAACGGCAAAAAGAATCTGTTTGGCAGCACGGTAAACGTCATCCAGATGCAGTCCGAGGCGGGGGCAGCCGGTACGGCGCACGGCTCTCTCCAGTCCGGCGCCCTGACGACCACTTATACCGCGGCGCAGGGTCTGCTGCTGATGATTCCTCCCATGTTCAAAATAGCGGGCGAATTCCTTCCCGGCGTCTTTCATGTTTCCGCAAGAACGATCTCCATGCACGCGCTTTCCATCTTCGGCGATCATTCGGACGTGATGGCCTGCCGCATGATCGGGTTTGCCATGCTTGCCTCCGCGAACCCGCAGGAAGCAATGGACATGGGCGCCGTCGCTCACCTGTCCGCCATCAAGGCCCGGCATCCTTTCCTGCATTTCTTCGACGGGTTCCGCACTTCTCACGAAATGCAGAAAATCGACGCTCTCGATTATGAGGACCTGCGGCCTCTGGTTGATTACGATCAACTGCAGGCTTTCCGCAAAAACTCCCTGAATCCGGAGCATCCGTCCACCAGGGGGACCTCCGCCAACCAGGATATCTTTTTCCAGTGCAGAGAAGGCTGCAACGAGCATTATGACGCGATCCCCGACACTGTTCAGGGCTACATGGATGAAATCAATCGCCTGACCGGACGCAGCTATGGCCTGTTCGACTATTACGGTGACCCGGAGGCGACGGAAGTCGTCATCGCGATGTGTTCCGTGACGGACACCATCAAGGACACGGTGGACTATCTGAACGCGCAGGGCAGAAAAACCGGCATGATCGCGGTCCATCTGTACCGCCCGTTCTCCGCAAAGCATTTTCTGAAAGCGCTGCCTGCTACGGTGCGCAAAATTGCCGTTCTGGACCGCACAAAGGAACCGGGTGCGAACGGTGAGCCGCTGTACCTCGACGTGAAAGGCGTGCTTGCGGACTCGGACCGCCGGATCGAAATCGTGGGCGGCCGCTACGGCCTCGCCTCGAAAGACACCACTCCCGGCCAGATTGTGGCGGTGTATGATAATCTGACGAAGGATGAACCGAAAAACAATTTCACCATCGGCATTGAGGACGATATTACGTTTACCTCCCTTCCTTACGAGGAAATCAACCTGAACCAGCAGGGCGTGACCAGCTGCAAGCTGTGGGGAATCGGCGGCGACGGCACGGTGGGCGCGAACAAGAATTCGATTAAAATCATCGGCATGAACACCGACCTTTACAGTCAGGCGTATTTCGCCTATGACGCCAAAAAGTCCGGCGGCCTGACGCAGTCCCATCTGCGCTTCGGCAATACGCCGATCCGCGCCCCTTATCTTGTCGGGCATGCGGATTTTGTTGCGGTGCATGATCCTTCCTATCTAAATAAATATGAAATTGTTAAAGATTTGAAGCCGAACGGCGTTTTCCTTTTGAACTGCCCGTGGGAGGAACAGCAGTTGGAAAGTCACATCCCCGCGAAAATGAAGAGGGAACTCGCTCAAAAGAACGCCCGGTTTTATACCATTGACGCGACCGGAATCGCAAGGGAAATCGGATTGGCCAACCGGACCAACACGGTCCTGCAGGCAGCCTTTTTCAAACTGGCCGACATCATTCCCATCGATGTCGCGGTCAGGGATATGAAGAAGGGAATTCATAATACCTATTACGCGAAAGCCGGGCAGAAGGTCGTGGATATGAACTGTGCGGCGGTGGACGCGGGCATTGTCCGCATCAAGCAGATTGCGATTCCGGAAGCATGGCTCCATGCGGAGGAAGAAAAGAAAGCGGAACCTGCAATGCCGGACTTTATCCGGGAAATCGTGGTTCCCATGAACCGTCAGGAAGGCGATTCGCTTCCGCTTTCCACGTTTAAAAAATTCGGCTGTTTCGACGGCACCTGGCCCAATGGCACAACGCAATGGGAAAAGCGCGCCGCGGCCGTGGAAGTTGTGGAATGGCATCCGGAAGCCTGCATTCAGTGCAACCGCTGCTCCTTTATTTGTCCTCATGCGGCAATCCGGCCTGTTCTTGCAACGGCGGAGGAACTGGAGAACGCTCCCAAAAGTTTTGTCACGGTTCAGGCCAAGGGCGCGGGGCTCGAACAGTATCGGTACCGTATGCAGGTCTCTCCTTACGACTGCATGGGCTGCGCGAGCTGTGTGAACAACTGCCCCGCCAAGGGCGCTTTGGAGATGAAGCTGACGGAATCTCAACTGCCGGAACATGAAAACTGGGAATTCGGCATCGGCAAGGTATCTTTGAAAAAAGATGCGTTCAACGACAGAACCGTAAAATCCAGCCAGTTCGCCAAACCGTACTTCGAGTTTTCCGCCGCATGCTCCGGCTGTGCGGAAACCCCATACATCAAGCTTGTCACGCAGTTGTTCGGCGACCATATGTATGTGGCCAACGCTTCCGGCTGCTCCTCGGCATACGGCGGCGCCCTTCCGGCAACACCGTACTGCACGGATCAAAAAGGCTGTGGTCCCGCATGGGAACAGTCCCTGTTTGAGGATAACGCGGAGTTTGCATTCGGCTATCTGAACGGACACGAAGCTGTTCATCAGGAGCTGGCGCTGAAAGCGGCGCAGCTGATGGATGCCGGTATTGCCGTGAAGGAATGCGGAGATTATCTGGAAAACAAAGAAGATTCCGCAAAGACCAGAGAAGCTTCCAATGTGATGATTGCGGCATTGGAAAAATGCCGGCCGCAGGATGACGCGCAGAAGCAGGCACTGGAGTATATTTTCAACAATAGGGAATTTTTAACGAAAAAAAGCGTTTGGGCTTTCGGCGGCGACGGCTGGGCGTATGACATCGGTTTCGGAGGAGTCGATCATGTTCTGGCCTCCGGACGCGACATCAA
>DAITAP010000137.1:0-5025 GCA_036824225.1 Caproicibacter sp.
TAAGCCGGTTAGTCCTGTATATCTTCCGCGGTTTCAGCAGGCGCAGCGTCGGAAGCCGCCTCGGCCTCCTCCTTGGCTTTTTTGATTCCGCTGTTGTAAATCAGCTCTAAAGCTTTTCTGCGGGAGATATCGCGAATCATCAGCTTCTCGTCGATCATGGCCTTGATTTTATCAAATTCTTCGCCGTAATCTTCTTCCAGCTTCTTGTAAAATTCGTCCTTCTCCTCCTGGCCGACGGTGATATTTTCAACCTCGATAATCTTGTCGACCAAAAGATCCGTCTTCACTTGCAGAATCGCATTGGGGCGCATCATATCGGAAAATCTGTTTTCGTCGATGCCCATCATCTTCACGATGTCTTCCTTGGATATGTTTCCGCGGATGCCGACGCTTTCCGCGTAACTGCGGAAGAACTCCTCAATCTTCTCCTTGATCATGCACTCCGGCACGTCGCAGGTGATATTCTGGACAGCCTTGTACAGCAGCCCGGATCTGAATTCGCTCTCGGCCCTATCCTTGGCTTCCTGCGTTTTCTTCGCGCGCAGGTCGTTTTTGTATTCCTCCAGAGTATCGAACTCGGAAATATCCTTGGCAAATTCATCGTCAAGCTCTGGATACTGGGGTTCGCGGACGCCATGGATCTTCACCATGAACACGGCGGCCTTCCCGGCCAGATCCTCGGCATATTTTTCAGGGAAAGTTACCTCTACCTTTCCCTCTTTTCCGGCCGTCATTCCGATCAGTTGATCCTCAAAACCTGGTATAAAACTGCCGGAGCCAATTTCAAGGGAATAGTTTTCGCCCTTGCCGCCCTCAAAGGCCACGCCGTCGACAAACCCTTCAAAATCGAGGGTGACCGTATCTCCGTTCTGCACGGGGCGTTCAACATCCACCATGCGGGCGTTGCGCTTGCGCAGCTCGTGAAGCTCTTTTTCAATATCCGCGTCTGTGATTTCGGCTTCGCTGTACACCGCGTCCAGTTCCAAATAATCGCCCAGAACGACTTCGGGGTAAACCTCGGTGGAAAAGGTCAGGGTAACGGCCTTGCCGTCATCCATGGTGTAGTTAATAAAAGAAGGCATTCCCACATTATCCAGATTTGCCTCTGCAACGCCGAAATCGAAAGCCTCGGGGGCCAGAATCTGCGCAGCGTCGTCATAAAAGACGTCGGCGCCGTACATGCCCTCAATTACCGCTCGTGGAGCCTTTCCTTTGCGGAACCCGGCGACAAAAATGCTGCCCTTGTTCCGCCTGTACGCTTTATTAATCGCGGCCTCAAAAGTTTCGGCGTCTATTTCGACCTGAAATACCGTTGTGCTGTTCTCTTTTTTTTCTGTATTTTTAACAATCATGGGATAATGCTCCTCCTAAACAATATATCGGTAGTATGAATGCAGCAAGTCATAAAACATCTGTTCATTTACGTCAAGTGCGGTAAATTATAGCAGATTGCCGTTTTAAAAGCAACAGCCATTAATAGTATAGTAACATGGCGGGACCGGAGTTTACAAATAATTTTTTATTCTCGGATATTGCCGTCTTCAGTCCAATATCTTCAGCGGCCGGAAATTCATGTAATCCGCCGATATAAGATGGTAATCCGTACCCCTGTGCATACCGGTAAAAGCGTAAGCGCAGCCATGGCTGTGTATATGGCCGTAGCAGCAGACGCCAACTTCGTATTTTTCAAAAAGATCCAAAATCTCCGGGCACTCATAGTCCCTGTATTTCGGGGGATAATGCAAAAACACAAGCCTTGGACTGTCTCCCGCGCATTTAAGGGAGGTTTCAAGCCGAATGATCTCCCTGAGCATGATTTTTCGGTCGTGAGCTTCACCTTTTTCTTCCTCGAAAAACCAGCCCCGGGTTCCGCAAATCGCCGTTTCGCCGTAAAAATAGCAATTATTATTAAGGATGGAAATCGTCGTAATGCCGTTTTCTTCAAAAAACCCGCAGGTTTTTCTGGCGGTGGTCCACCAGTAGTCGTGATTTCCCTTTAGAATAATTTTCTTTCCCGGAAGCCTGTCGATGAAAAGGAAATCCTCCTGTGACTGCGCCAGCGTCGTGCCCCAAGACAAATCCCCGCAGATCACGCAGGTATCCTCATCCCCAACCATCGAAAACCCTTCCAGAATCTTTTCGGTATAGTTTTCCCATCTTCCCCCGAAAACGTCCATGGATTTGTCTGTGCCAAAGGAAAGATGAAGATCGCCAATTGCATAGAGAGCCATTACATCCCTCCGTATATGTTTGTCGGCGCGGGCAAATACTAAGTGTGACGGTCAGCGTCCCGGAAACGCGCATGACGCTCCGGAATCGGCATGATCGAATAAATAATATTTTGCGGAGGTATAGATATGAACGACACGAAGAGATACAACACTAAGCGCAGCTCGATTGGCTGCAGCGCGAAAAACTGCACGTACAACCCCGATGGCGAAAGCTGCAGCGCAGACCACATTGACGTCTGCGGACACTCTGCCGAAACCACCGGCGAGACCTGCTGCAACACCTTCAAGCACAAAAGTCATTAACCCCCGGCGGCCTAAACGGTCGCCTTTTTACATGTATCAGCGAAGAAAATCCATAACGATGTCCTGCATAGCCTCTTTTTTCACACAGCCGCCGAATCTGACGGGCCTGCCCGCAAGCCCGCGTAAAGCCGCCGGCGCTGAAATACCGGTTTTGGTTTCCAGTCTTCTGATCAGCTCCGTGCCGGGCGCCGAGACATCCTCCCCCAGGGCCGACAGTACGCTGTCGCAGAATTTAAATGGACTTGCCGTGGAAACCCCCACGGCCGGCGTTTTGTCTTTCGATGCTGCGCGGTAATCCGCCAGCACTTTGTGCCCCACGGCGGTATGAGTATCCATGAGATAACCCTTCTCCGACCAGACTTTCGCGATTTCGGCCTTGGTTTCCCCATCGCTGCAGAAACCCGCGGCAAAATCTTTTCGTATCATTTCCTGAACCTGCGCCGATACTTCATACCTGCCTGATTCCTTAAGGGCTCGCATGCAGTCCGCCACCTGGACGTCGCTGCCGGTAATCGCATAAAGCAGCCGCTCCAGATTAGATGAGATCAGAATGTCCATAGACGGGGAAATCGTGGTGTGGAACGGCCTGTTTCTATCGTACACGCCGGTGGTAATAAATTCCGTCAGCACATTGTTTTCGTTGGACGCGCAGATAAAACGGTTTACCGGGAGCCCCATCCGCTTGGCGTACCAGCCGGCGAGAATGTTGCCGAAATTGCCTGTAGGCACCGAGAAGTTCAGCGGTGCTCCCGGGGCGATCCGTCCCGCGTTTACAAAATCGCAATATGCCGAGAAATAGTAGACGATCTGCGGCAGCAGCCGCCCCCAGTTAATCGAATTGGCCGAGGATAGGAACCATCCTCTCTCCGAAAGCTGTTCCGC
Source organism: Caproicibacter sp. (assembly GCA_036824225.1). Taxonomy (GTDB): domain Bacteria; phylum Bacillota; class Clostridia; order Oscillospirales; family Acutalibacteraceae; genus Thermocaproicibacter. The sequence continues at coordinate 3,417 of DAITAP010000137.1, forward strand.
CAGGGCTTTATCGCCGAATATGGTTTTCACGCCGCTCTGGGCGTCGTCAAAATTTCCATCCACAGCGCAGACAAGGACATTTTCACCCGTCTGGGTGAGCATTTGCAGTCGCTGTACGTCGGAAACGCCGTCCCGTGGATAAAAAACTAATATTTTTGTGCCGGGCACATCCGCAAAGCCCTCCAGAGCGGCCTTTCCCGTATCGCCGGAGGTAGCCACAAGAATGCAGACTTTCCGGTTTTCCCCGCACTTTTCCAAGGAGGAGGTCATTAGGTGCGGCAGCATTTGCAGGGCCATATCCTTGAATGCGCATGTTGGCCCGTGCCATAGTTCCAAAAAGCCTGTCGCCGGGTCGATAAAGCGTATTGGCGCGATGGCGGCGTCATTAAAATTGTCGCCATAAGCGGCGGCCACGATGGTCCGGATTTCCTCCGCCGTATATTCGGAGAGATATCTTCCGATGATCTGTTCGGAGCGACCCCGATAGTCCATCCGGCACATTGCCGCGAGCGTTTCGCGCCCTATCGTCGGAATTTTGGCAGGAACATAAAGCCCCCCATCCGGCGCAAGGCCGTTTATCACAGCCTGCGGCGCGCCGATTCGCACCGCTGCGTTTCTTGTGCTGAAATACTCCATGCTGCCCCCTCATTCAAATGCATTTTCAATATGGTTCATTTCAATGCGGCCTTTGCCGTAATAGATTTCAATCACGTCAAAGCGCGGCTGAAGGCCGGTCTCATTGGCGGCCAGCCAAATCAGCGCCGTTTTTCGGATTTTTTCCCGCTTCGCTTCGGTTACATATTCCCGTGCCTCGGCAAAGCGCGCATCCTTCCTGAGCTTTACTTCGACAAACACAATACAGCCCCGATCCTCGGCAATGATATCGATTTCCCCGAATCGGCAGGAATAATTCATTCCCACGACCCTGAAGCCCTTTTTCCTCAAATACCTGGCCGCCTCGGCCTCGCCCTCGCGCCCCTGCAGCTTTGTTCTGTCCACAGTTCCGCCCCTCAATGGATCTTTTTCAGAAAAGACATCCGGTGAATTTCACTTGGCCCAATTTTGCGTAAGACCAGGTAATGCTCCGCCGTACCGTAGCCTTTATGCCTGTCGAATCCGTATTCCGGATATTTTTCCGCCATTTCCAGCATATACCTGTCCCTGGTGACCTTGGCGATTATCGAAGCGGCGGCAATGGAGGCGCATTTGCCGTCTCCACCTATGACGCAGCGGCTGGATATGCCGATTCCCGCGTTGCAGTTGCCGTCGATCAGGGCCAGCGCCGGCATAACGGAGAGTTTTTCGATGGCACGGTTCATGGCCAGATATGTAGCCTGCAGGATATTAAGCGTTTCGATTTCCGCCACCGTTGCAAAGGCCACTCCGTAAGCGACGGCCCGGCTGACGATGATGTCGTAAAGCGCGTCCCGGCGCTTGGGCGTAAGCTTCTTGGAATCGTTCAGCCCCGCTATCTCAAGATTGCGGGGCAAAATCACCGCGGCGGCGCATACGGGACCGGCCAAGGGGCCTCGGCCGGCCTCGTCCACGCCGCATATCGGCGAAATTCCGTCGTCCAGAAGCGCCGTCTCCAGTGCCCAAAGCCCCGTCA
>DAITAP010000137.1:5035-5253 GCA_036824225.1 Caproicibacter sp.
CCGCCTCCGGCAGCTCAAGTGTGAGCCTGCCCAGCTTGCCGCCGCGAAATTCGTCCAGAAGGACGGCCGACATCCGTTCGGTATCGGGTTCCGCGCCCGAAAGCAGAAAGCCGCGCCTTTTTGCCGCCGCCATCAGCAGATCAAAGCCGCCCGCGCCATCCCCGACAATGCCGTACCGCTTCTCCAGAGCCTGCGGGTAATCCCGCCGCAGCCTGACC
>DAITAP010000138.1:0-488 GCA_036824225.1 Caproicibacter sp.
GTCTCAAACGGACCGAGACAAGCGTAACGGAGGCCAAGCCCATACTTCATGGCCCTGTCGATATCCTCGGGGCTTGCAGCGCCGCTTTCCGCCAGGGAAAGGGCTTCCCGCAGAACGGCAAACTGAAGCCGGTTCAGAACGAAACCCGGCACATCTTTCGCGCGGATCGGCTTTTTGCCAAGCCGCACGGCCAGGTCATAAACAAAATTTAAGGTATCTTCCGAGGTTTTTCCGCCCCGGATTATTTCTACTAGCGGAATCAGGTACGGCGGATTGATCCAGTGCATTCCGACGAACCGCCCTGCATGCAGGACCGCCGTTCCCAGCAGAGTGATGGACAGACCGGAGGTATTGGTTGCGATGATACAGTCCTTCGGTACCGTCGCGCTGATACGGCGAAAAAAATCCTGTTTGATTTCTAAATCTTCGGCAATGCTTTCCAGAACGAAGCGGGCGGAAGAGAAGCAGGCTTCGCCGGTCACTGCGTC
>DAITAP010000138.1:498-778 GCA_036824225.1 Caproicibacter sp.
AATTTTGCCGATTCCGCGCCGGTGATTCGCCCTGAATCCACCATTGAGATCTGGTTTTTCTGAATGACGGCTTTTGCCCGGTCGATTCCCTTCTCGCTGCGGTTCCATAATGTAACTGACAATCCATGCTGAGCAAAGATCTGCGCAAGTGCGGTTCCCATGGTGCCGGCGCCCGCGATAACGACGCCGGGAAGTTCATCTGTGTTCATTTGGTCCTCCTTTGAGGCCGCTGCTTCAGCCGTCAGAGCAATCGAACAGGAATGATCGTGAGGCAGGGACG
>DAITAP010000138.1:816-1140 GCA_036824225.1 Caproicibacter sp.
AACACCGGAAAGGACTATTTGCTGATCTTATCCGCAATGCTGCTTGCCGCAAAGGAATCCGGTTTTATTTTGCAGTCATAGCCGCAGGCTTTGACCCATGAGACAAGTTCCGGAATTAACTTGCTGGTTTTCCCCTTTTTCCCGACATCCACATGAATGCAAAAGCTGACATTGTTGAAATCGAAATTAATTTTTTTACAATAATTTTCAATTTCGGCGATCAGTTTGTCAGCGTATTTCAGGCTTAAACTTGTCTCGTAAAAAAGTTTCTGCCTCATATTGTCGATTCTTTTGATCCGAAGAATATCGTAGAAAAAAATACCG
>DAITAP010000138.1:1150-5203 GCA_036824225.1 Caproicibacter sp.
ACGTTCTGGACCGCGATGACCACAACCATTTTCGTATCGGAATAGTTCTGACTGTCCGTCCCGACGACAAGGTTGAAACCTTCCGATGTTTTATAATTTGACTTGATGTAATTTGTTATGATGCCGATCATCTGATCGTCGTTGCAGTTACCATAAGTTGGACTAATCATACGATATACTCTCCGCTGTATAATTTGAGGCATCCCTTTTTTATTTAATTGTTATCATACCACAGATCTTACCGCACTGCGTTACGTTTTCGTAAATTTTATGCGAATTCCGTCCTGATTGATCGGCATGCGCTGGAGCCTATGCGGCATCCCTTTTTACAGTTAAACTATATATAGCTTGACTGTTGACTATTGTTTCCATATGTTGTATAATGGAGGCTGAAAAGGATGCAGACGAATGTGACGGTTGTTGGGAACACAATTGCAGAATCCGAGGTAAAAAATTATATTCAGTATGTCAATCAAAAAAATCCGGGCAGGGCGATCAGCTCCCTGCGGATCGAGCCGGATGGCGGGTACGTGAATCTGTCCTATGAGCTGGAACCCGTTCCGTTTGAGCGGATCCGCAGGATCACGGGATATCTGGTCGGGACGATGGACCGCTGGAACGATGCCAAGCGCGCCGAGGAGCGGGACAGGGTCAAACACGGGATCTGAGCTTCTTTCAATCATCGCGGAAGAATGTTTTTTTTCTGAAGAAAGGGAAATGCTAATCCGCGGGGTGATCTTGCATGACAGAAATTGATCCGAAAATGAAGGATCGGTTTAATTCTCTTTCGCCGGATTTAAAAGCGGAAATTATGAAACAGAATGTTCAGATTCACAATCTGCAGGACCTGATTCATTGTCTTGAGAAAATTGTTCAGGGGAGCTGATTCAGATAAAACGCCGCGCGGCCAGAGAGCCGCGCGGCGTCCTGCTGACTGAGGACATGGTCAGAATTCTTCTCTGCCTTTCAGCATGCTGTCCAGTTCATCCGCCAGGTGTACGATCTGCTGGACCGCGTTTGCCACGTCTTCCAGTGCTTTCGTCTGTTCCAGAGAGGTGCTGAGAGTAGCTTCAGAGTGGGTTACCGTTTCGCTGATGGACTTCTTGATCTTTTCTGTCAGGAGGGAGATTTCATTTACCGTCTCTTTTGAGTGATCCGAAAGATCCTTGATCTCTTTGGCGACAACCGAAAAGCCGGCGCCGAATTCCCCCGCGTGGGCCGCCTCAATGGAGGAATTCAGGCCGAGGATCTTCGTATTCATAGCTATTTTGTTGATCATGGCCAGAATATTGCCGATTTCTTCATTAAATTTTCCGATCTGTGAAATTTCATGATTTAAACTCTGCTGTTCGCCCATAATACTTTGGGAAGAAGAGGCAAGCTCTTCCAGTGTCGCGGAAACCTCCACAAACTTGCCCGCGAGCTTTTTCGCGATGATTTCCAGATGCAGTTTTGCGTAACCGCTTTGGGCGAACGCGTTTACGACGATGAAGAGCACTTCGGCGGCCGCCGCGATATTTTCCTTTTTTGTTATATCGATCTCTCGCGCGGCAGCCAGGAGCCCTGTCTCACTGAGCCCGAGCTCCTCGGCGGTTTTACGGAAAGCATTTTCTTCGGGTTTGTCCGCAAGGCATTGGCCCCCAAGAACGGTGCCGAGAAGCTCGCCGTCAACGACGACGGGAGCCGCGAAATCGATCAGCCCGGCGTGACAGTTCCCGATATACGGCCGTCCGGTTCTGGCCGCCTCCAGCCCCATCCGATGGTGTGACTCCGCGCAGCGGGCGTCTCCCGCCTCTGTTTTATGGATCCATTCGGTACAGAACTTCGTGTATGAACTGGGTTCGGTGATCGGATTTCCGCGGCGGTCGACCGTGATGCTGGCGCAGTTCATTCCTGTGGCGAAATTGTCCTGAAATTTCTGCAGCAGCCCCATGTCCACAATATCTGTGATTTCAAGTGCCTTTAGGTCGATTTTCCCATCCTGCATCTGCTTGATCAAATACATCATCTCCCCATTTTTATCTCATTCTATCATTTTCTAAAAACCGTTTTCAGTGATAAGGAATTATCGGGAAATAATAAAGCCTGTGTTTCGATGGAACATAAATCGCTTTCCCTCATGAGGATTGATTATGGAACAGTTTAAAAGAATCCCCGCGCATATCGGCATCATTCCGGACGGCAACAGAAGGTGGGCCCAGCAAAACGGACTGCAAAAGGAAGACGGATACGGGCATGGGATCGAACCCGGGTTCCAGCTGTATGAAATGCTGTTGGAGTATGGAATTCGGGAAGCGACCTTTTACGGTTTTACAAAAGACAATAACAAGAGGGTTCAAAAGCAGCGCGAGGCTTTTACGAAGGCGTGTGTGGATGCCGTCGAGCTCCTGAGCGGGAAAGACGCCAATCTGTTCGTCGTCGGAAATACCGGGTCGCCGGCTTTTCCGGGAGAATTGCAGAAGTATGCGAACCAACGCGTCTGCTTCGGGCAGGGCAGGATCAATTTGAATTTTCTGGTAAACTATGACTGGGAATGGGATCTGGATGGGCTGAGGGAAAACGGCCGTCTGAGGTCGTCCAAGATATCCAGGATAGACCTGATCATCCGATGGGGAGGGAGAAGGCGCTTGAGCGGCTTCCTGCCGGCGCAGTCGGTGTACGCCGATTTTTACGTTGTCGACGATTTCTGGCCGGACTTTCGGCCCTCGCATTTTCTCGATGCGCTCCGCTGGTATCAGGGCTGCGATGTGACGCTCGGAGGCTGAACCCAAGGAGCGCGTTCACAATGAGTTCATATTTTCATGGTATTATGTAAACAAAATAAGGATACAGGAGGTCTAAAATGAATTCAAACGCGAAAACCGCGCTGCAGAGCAAGCTGATGGTTTACCTGGCTTACTATCGATTGGCGGAAAAAGAAAACGACCAGGAACGCAAGGACAAGCTGGAACCATACATTGAGGACCTTCGGGAAGAAATTAAAAACGCGGAATAGCAAAAGCGCCGTTTGGATTTGGTTCCAAGCGACGCTTGTTACATAAAGGCGGGTCTATTCAATTCCCAGTTCGTTCATCTTGTCCCGCAGCCTGAGAAAATCCTCAAACGCCCCCGGTTTGTTATGCGGGTTTCTCAGCAGTGCCGCGGGGTGGAGGGTCCCCATCATGAAAACGCCGCTTTTTTCGGTAAACATCCCGTGTTCCTTCATGATTTTGAAATCCGGGCGGATCAGTTTCGCGGCTGCGATGCGCCCGAGGCAGACGATGATTTTTGGGTGCATCAGCGCGACCTGGTTGCGGAGCCATCCGATGCACTGCTCCTGTTCCTCCGGCTGGGGGTCGCGGTTTTTCGGCGGCCTGCATTTCACGATGTTGCCGATATAGATGTTCTTCTCGCGGTTGAGGTCCACCGCGTCCAGCATCTTATCCAGAAGCTGCCCGCTGCGCCCGACGAACGGCTTGCCCTGCAGATCTTCCTGTTCGCCGGGTCCTTCGCCGACAAAGAGAACCTTCGCTTTCCGGTTCCCCATGCCGAATACGACATTTGTGCGCCCTTCGCATAATCCGCAGTTGGTGCAGTTCAGGCACGCATGTTCCAGTTCTTCCCACGTCTGATACAAGAGATCGCCGCCTTTTCTGTCGAATCCTTCTCATGATACCATGGAGCGCGAAGCCGTAAAACGCGCGGTCAGCTTTCAGCCATGGCCCAATGTTCTCTGTTATTATAACATAGGAAGAGAACTCATGAAAGACCTTTGTCAAGATGTTTCCGTGGATTCATCACGGGCTGACAGCGGCGGCTGCCGGAAGAAAAGAGAACGGAAACCATGCTGAAAATTCCTACTGATTTTCTCGGACGGAAATGACGTAGGAGTAGACAATCGGGATGACAGTCAGAAGAATCAGAGCCGCGTACAGCAGCCACATCAGGCTCAGCAAACCGGAAAGCGCAATCAGGATTCCGCCGGCGACCCAGAGAGGCCCGGCCATGCGGTGCGTCTTCCTCCAGTTCTCCTCGCTCGCCAGCGTCCACGGTACCCGGATTCCCATTGTGTAA
>DAITAP010000139.1:0-5200 GCA_036824225.1 Caproicibacter sp.
TGACGAAGAACGCCGCGGACATGGTCCTGGCCGACGACAACTTCGCGACGATCGTTTCGGCGGTTGAGGAGGGAAGACGCATCTACGACAATATCCGGAAAGCGATTCAGTTTCTCCTTTCCTCAAACCTGAGCGAAGTCGTCGCTGTTTTCACCGCCACCATGGCGGGATTTGTCCTGATGAAGCCCATTCATATCCTCTGGATTAACCTGATTACGGACAGCTTTCCCGCCGTCGCCCTCGGGATGGAACGGGGGGAGAAAGGCCTGATGAAACGGCCGCCGCGCTCCAGACAGGAAGGGATATTCTCGAACGGGATGGGGTTTGACATTGTCTACCAGGGACTTGCCTGCGCCATTCTGACTCTTGTCTCCTATTTTTTCGGACATACGGATTCCCAGGCGGAAAGCATGACCATGGCGTTTTTGACTCTTTCCACCTGCGAAGTGTTTCACTCCATCAATCTCCGCGCCCGTAAAAAGTCCATCTTTACCCTCTCGGGCCATAACAAATACCTGTTCGGGGCCATGTTGTTTGCCCTGCTGCTGCCCCTTGCGATGATTTATATTCCGTTCCTCGCTTCGGCGTTTTCCCTGGTGGCACTGCCTGCCGCCCGATACTTTGAATCCATCGGCTTCGCGCTCCTGATTATCCCTGTCGTGGAGGCTGTCAAGGCGATTGAGCGCTTCCGGGACCGCCGGAAAGGCCTAAATTAGTTTGAGGCTCCGAAGGTACCCCGGGATTCCGTCTTCAAAGTCTACGCCGAACCGGGAGTCCGTCCCGGCTTCGAACGTTCTCCGGATAGCCCCCGATGTAAAGTCTACGGCCGACTGCGCCGCCTTATCAAGGGGGAGTCCGTTTAAAAGCGCTCCCAGGAGGGCGCTTGCAAAAATATCCCCGGTTCCGTGGTAAAAGCCGGGGATTTTGTCCGCCATGGCGTAGGATGTTTTCCCGTCCGCCGCGTCATAAGCGGCGCATCCGAGTTTTCCCGGCCGGAACCAGACGCCGGTCAGCACCGCGCGCCGCGGCCCCAGTGCGGAAAGACGCCGAAGGAGATTTTCAATCTCTTCTTTCCGGTACGGCCCTTCCCGGTATTTTTCCCCCAGCAGCAGCGCGGCTTCCGTGAGGTTGGGGACAATCAGATCCGCTTTTGAGCAGAGCTTTGCCATTCCGGCCGGAAAATCGGGGCCGAACGCCGGATACAGCCTGCCGTTGTCCGCCATCACGGGATCCACGCAGACCAGGGTTTCCGGCCCCCGGAACTCGTCGATTAAATCCGATACGATTTTTAACTGCCGGGGAGAACCGAGGTAGCCGGTGTAGACCGCGTCAAAGGTAAGGCGGAGGCTTTTCCAGTGCCGTGCGATCGCCGGGATGTCGTCCGTCAAATCGCGGAACGTATATCCTGTAAATCCCCCGGTGTGCGTCGAAAGCACCGCTGTCGGGATCACGCTGGTTTCTATGCCGGCTGCCGATAAAATCGGCAGCGCCACGGTAAGAGAACATTTCCCAAAACAGGAAATATCGTGGACTGCCATCGTTCTTTTCTGATGTTTCATAGAATTCCCCCAATTGAAACGGCGGACCGTTCTCTGGCCCGCCGGATTTGTCCTGAAGAAAGACCGGGCAGAGGGACTCCTCTCTCTGCCGGGCCTCTGTTTTTTCGTTTCCCGTACCCGGCGGCGCTCTTTTAGGGAATCTCCCTTTTCTGTTTTCCGCCTTCAGGGATCCGCGTGGGTGATCCTTCGGGCGGCCGCGATGCCGGAAGGCGTCGCGGCAAGGCCTCCCCGGCCGGTTTCCCGGAGGGAAGAAGGCATGCTGTCTCCAACGGACCGCATGGCGTCGATCACTTCGTCCGGCGGGATGCGGCTGCGGATTCCGGCAAGCGCCATATCCGCGCATCCGGCGGCGTTCAGGGCGCCGGCCGTATTCCGGATGACGCAAGGGATTTCCACGAGCCCGCCAACCGGGTCGCAGACAAGGCCCATCAGGTTCATGAGCGCCATGGCGCAGGCATTGGCGCTCATTTCGGGAGTTCCGCCTTTCAGGCTGACAAGAGCCGCCGCCGCCATGGCGGAAGCGGAGCCGATTTCCGCCTGGCATCCGCCTTCCGCTCCTGAAATGGAGGCCCGCGCGGCGATAATCTGGCCGAATCCTGCCGCGACGTAAAGGGCGTGGACGATTTCGGAGTCGGGAATATGGTCGCGTTCCGCGAGGGGAATTATCACGGCCGGAAGCACCCCGCAGGATCCGGCGGTCGGCGCGGCCACAATCCGCTTCATGCACGCGTTGCTTTCTCCCATTCGGAGCGCCTCGGCGACAATGCGGTCCGGAAAAATTCCGAGGATGCCCTTTCCGCTTCCGGCGTAGGCGGACATTTTCGCGCCGTCCCCGCCCGAAAGGCCGCTTGCAGAACGGGCTTCCGCGCTGTAGTCCCTGCTGGACTGCTTCATGGCTTCCCAGAGCCCGGACATCTGCCGGAGGGAGGATTCCCGGGTTGCGCCCCGATCGGAAAGATCATCTTCCATGATGACGGCCCAGAGCGGGGAACGGCTGGTTCCGGCGGCCTTTAAAAGGCCGTCTACGGATGAAAAGGCCATACTTTTTTAATCCCCTTTCTTATCTGTCGAGGTTTAAGTAGGTGATTTTCAGGATTCCATCCATTTTGGAAAGCGAAGCGAGGGAATCCTCGGGGATGGGCTGGTCGCATTCCAGCACCATTACCGCATATCCTCCGCGCGTATCCCGGTAGAGCTGCATGGTGGCGATATTGACGCCGCGCGAGGCGAGCAGCGTGGTAACGGCCGCGACATGCCCCGGCTGATCGATATTGTGCACGACGAGGGTCGGCCTCTCGCCGGAAAAGTTGGTCTCAATTCCGTCGATGCGGCAGATTTTAATCCGTCCCCCGCCCAGAGAAGAAGCGACGACCTCCAGGCTGCGGCCGCTGACGCCTTTGACCTTCAGGAGGACGGTATTCGGGTGCACGCCCCTCAAAGTGACGGTCCCAATCTTCAGTTTGAGCCCCGCTTTTCTGGCTGCCTCGAGGCTTTCCGGAATCCGCACGTCGTCCGGTTTCATTCCCAGAAGCCCGGCTGCGAGGGCTCGGTCCGTCCCATGTCCCTTTCCGGTTGCGGCGAAGGATCCATGCAGCAGCAGCTCCGCCTCCGCCGGCTTTTCCCCCAGCAGCTTCCGGGTCACGAGTCCAATTTTCACGGCCCCCGCCGTATGGGAGCTCGACGGTCCCACCATGACGGGACCCATAATTTCAAAAATGCCCATTTTTTCACCGCTTTCCTGCGCGGCTTTCCAAAAGAAGGGAAAAACCGCCCTTTTCTGATTCAGGAATGCAATCATTGTATCCTATTCCCCCTTTCTTTGCAACCTTGCGGGGAAAATCCAGGCTGTCCTGGTCCCGCCGCATTGAATATTCCGGCAAAATTTGTTATAATGAAAAAACCGGTTCAGTAGAGTTTGTCGAAGGAAAGGCGTTATTAGGGGGGGTACCTGTGGTAAAAAAAGTGCGGACCCGCTTTGCTCCAAGCCCCACGGGATATATGCACGTGGGAAACCTGCGGACGGCACTGTTTGGTTACCTGATTGCGAAGTCGAACGGCGGGGATTTTATTCTCCGGATTGAGGACACCGATCGCGGGCGCTATGTGGGAGACGCCGTCGGCGTGATTTACCGGACACTGGCAGAGGCCGGCCTCAGGCACGACGAGGGGCCGGACGTCGGGGGGCCGTACGGCCCCTATGTGCAGAGCGAGCGCAGAGAAATCTACCAGAAATATGCGGAGCAGCTGGTAAGGGAAGGGAAGGCCTATTATTGTTTCTGCACGAAGGAACGGCTGGACGCGCTGAAGGCGGAACAGGGGCCGGACGCCCGCTACGACCGCCGCTGCCGTAACCTGCCGAAAGAGGAAGCCGAAAGGCTCCGGAAGGCCGGAAAACCTCATGTCATCCGGCAGAAGATGCCTCTTACCGGTTCCACGACATTCCAGGATGTCGTATACGGGCCCATCACGATTGAAAACAAGGAACTGGAGGATCAGGTGCTGCTGAAATCCGACGGGTATCCGACCTATAACTTCGCGAACGTCGTCGACGATCATTTGATGAAAATCACGCATGTCGTGCGCGGATGCGAATATCTGACTTCAACGCCCAAGTACAAGCTCCTTTACGAGGCGTTCGGGTGGGACGTGCCGGTCTATATTCATTTGCCCCTGATTATGGGGAAAAACCCGGACGGCAGTGTGTCGAAGCTTTCCAAACGCCACGGATCGACCGGATTTTCCGAACTGGTGGAAGAAGGGTATCTGCCCGAGGCCATCGTCAACTATATCGCCCTGCTCGGGTGGACGCCGAAGGAAAACCGGGAGATTTTCACGCTGGACGAGCTGGTCAGGAACTTCTCCGTGGACGGCATCGGAAAATCGCCCGCCGTTTTTGACTATGACAAGCTTCGATGGATGAACGGGGAATATCTCCGGAAAATGCCGGAAAAGGAATTTGTACGGCGGGCCATGCCGTATTTCCGCAGGGTTTTCCCGGAAGGGGAGCGGCCATGGGATATTCTGGCGGGTGTTCTGCAGCCGCGTGTCACGAGACTTGCGGAAATACCGAATCTTCTCGAATTTTACCGCAGTCTTCCGAATTATCCGGCGGAATATTATCAAAATAAGAAGAGCAGGACGGATCTTAAAAAATCCGGACAGATGCTGCGGGAAGCGATCCCCGTCCTTTCGGGGCTCGGGGAGTGGAACGCCGGTTCTCTCCGGGAGTCCCTCGAAAATCTTGCAGAGAAGCTGGGCGTAAAAAACGGCACGCTCCTGTGGCCGGTCCGGATCGCCGCGGCCGGGCAGAAAGTGACGCCGGGGGGAGCGTTTGAGATTCTCGCCGTTCTCGGGAAGGACGAGTCCCTGAGACGGCTGGAACTGGGGCTTAAAAAACTGGAAGAGCAAGGAGCCTGAAAATATGAAGGAAGAATTTTCCGCCCCGGAAGGGGAAGGAAATTTCATTGAAACCCTAATTCAGAAAGACCTGGAGCCGGGAGGAAGGTTTGAAGGGAAACGCGTCCACACCCGGTTTCCGCCGGAGCCGAACGGATATCTGCATATCGGCCACGCAAAGGCCATCTGCATTGATTTCGGCACGGCGGAAAAGTTCGGCGGCCTCTGCAATCTCCGGATGGACG
>DAITAP010000140.1:0-4255 GCA_036824225.1 Caproicibacter sp.
CATCGGGATCCGGAGGAAGATCCCGCGGACGCCGCTAGTCCGGATGCCGACGGCATCGAAAGATTTCCGGAAGCGTCCGCGGTTTTTCCGTAAAAATAGGCGTCGAACAGGTCCTTTGCTACCGTCATGGAATATTTTCCGGTCGCTCCGTGGGACAGGACGACGCTGACGGCGATTTGCGGATTGTCATAGGGAGCGTACGCGATAAAAGACACGTTGTCGGAACCGTTTCCTTCCCCGAGTTCTGCCGTGCCCGTCTTGGCGGCGATATCGATTCCGTAGCTTGAGAATACGGAAGCGGCGGTGCCGCCTTTCGTGACGCTGTGCATCGCTTCTTTTACATATTCCTGGTAAGAGGAACTGACCCCGATCTCCGCCGCCTTCTGCGGCTTGGAGGAGGAGAGGACCTTTTTCTGGGTATAATCGGTGATCCTGTCCACAATGTGCGGCTTCAGGCGGACCCCCTGATTCGCGAGGGTCGCGCAGTAGGTGGCGAGCTGCAGGGGAGTAAACAGGTTGTCATCCTGTCCGACGGCTGCTTCCACGGTATTGCCGTCCCACCACGATCCGCCGGCCGCCGCCCGCTCCGCGGGCCCGGCGAGGACCCCGGAACTTTCCCCCAGCTCAAGGCCTGTCTTTACGCCGAGTCCGAACCGCTTCGCGTAAAGGTTCATTTTCGTAATGCCGAGCCGGTATCCGACTTCGTAGAAAAAGGCGTTGCTCGATTTCATCAGGGCGAAATTGGCGGTGACATACCCGTAGTTCCCGATGCTTCCCGGAGTAAAGTTGGAATCCGCGAACCGCATGTATTTCGAGTTTGCGAGGATCCGCGTAGAGGTGGTGATTGCCCTTTCCTGCAGCGCCGCGAGCGTGAGGTAAGGCTTCACGACGGATCCCGGGGTGAATACGCCGTTAAAGGCGCGGTTAATGAGGGGCATGGACTTGCTGTCCTTCAGAAGGGAACTGTAATATTTGGAATCTTCGGCGATGCGGTTCTGGTCATAGGAAGGGTAACTGGAGGCCGCGAGCACGGCAAAATCCTTCACGCGCAGCACGACGGCCGCGCCCGCGATGCAGTCCTCCCCATGCCCGCTGGATTTTCCCTTGTAGTTCTGGGAGCAGAGTTCGCGCCCGTACGCCTGGGCGCCCTGCACGTTCTTCGCGAGCGAAGAGTTCAGCACTTTCTGCAGGCGGCTGTCGATGGTAAGGCGGACGGTGTTTCCCGGCTTCGGAGCCCTGTTCACGGTTTCCGAGGAGACAGAGCCGTTAGAGGCGAGATTCACCTGTAATTCCCCGTCCCTGCCGCGGAGCTCGTCTTCATATGCCTTTTCAATTCCGCCTTTTCCGATCTGATCGTTGAGGCCGTATCCTTTTGTCTTGTGCAGGGCGTCGTATTCTTCTTTGGAAATTGCCCCGACCGTCCCCAGAATATGAGGCATCAGGGTTCCGTCCGGGTACTTCCGCACGGCGGTGACCTTCGCTTCCACCCCGGGCAGGGAAGCGGAATTTTCGCTGAGGATGGCTATCGTGTTCTGGCTTACGTCTTCCGCGAAGGTATAGGGGTAGGAAATGGAAAACCAGGAACGGGTCATGTTGTACCGCACCGAGACGATATTCCTTGTGTCTTTGGGGGAATACCCCTTGCATTTGTATTGATCGACCAGGTGCTGCATGCACTGCTCCGCGGTCGCGTAGGGATTGACATGCAGAAAGTCCTTTGACTTTAAAACGGCGACTTCCTTTTCCTGTCCGGGAATAAACTCATAGCTTCCCGAAGAACTGAGGCGGATAGGCAGCTTGTCCGTCCATTTTTCCCCGCGGGAGTCCAGAAGGGAAATCAGCGTATGGATGGTTCCGTTCATCGTGTCTGCCGTCATATGGGCGGCGTTGAACTGGATGGCATATCCGGTCTCGTTTACCGCCAGGCCATTGCCCTGGCTGTCCAGAATCTCTCCCCTCGCCGCGTCCAGGGTGATTTTCGCGGTTCCGGAGCGGTCAGCTTCCTTCAGCCATTTGTCATGGTTCACGACCTGCCAGTCCGCAAGGCGGAGGATATAGCCGGCGGCAACGGCAAGAAGGGCGATCCCTGCAAACAGGAGGCGTCCGCTGCCTTTCGGCTTCCGCTTTTTTTCTTCTTCCTCGTCCATTGCGTCAATCCTCCTTGGAACGCAGCTGCAGGGCCAGCGCGCGGTTAAAGTAGTATGCCAGAGGCGTCAGCGCGAGCGTATAAAAGTAGATGGGCAGGTAATGCGCGCGGAGCGCGTAGGCGGGATAGGCGTACCCGTACAGCACGAAAAAGAAGACCCATTCCAGGACGGTCATTGAGGCTCCGGCCACGGTACAGGTCAGAAAAGCCGTGAGAAAATTCGTCTGAAACAGATTTGCCGCCATCAGGGAAACCGCGAAGCACGCGGCCGCCATCAGCAGGCCGTGGTATCCCAGCACGCTCCCGGCGCCAAAATCGATCAGCAGCCCACCGAGCAGCCCAAAAAAGAGCGCGGGAGTTTCCTTTTCAAACATCGCGATGCACAGCACGGCGGGGATCACCGCCACAGGGCGCGCGCCGGAAAGCTCGGGGAAGAGTCCGGGCGTTTCCTGGAGCACAAAGAGCACCACGATTTCAATCGTATATCCGAGGTAACGCACGCCGCGGTACTGCCTCATGGCTTTCCTCCCGCGGAAGAAGATCCGGAGTCCGTGTTCAGAGCCTGCCCCTGACCTTCGAAGGAAGTAATCACCATGACGTCCCGGACGGATTTCACGTCCACGGCCGGTTCGATTTCAGCGTAGAGAGAGACGTCATAACTGCTGTTTTTCACGTCTTTTACGGTCCCGATAATCAGATTGTGGGGATAGAGACCTCCGATGCCGCTGGTGACAACCAGATCCCCCGCCTTGACCGTAGTGCCGGTTGAGAGGTAGTTTAGCTGGATCAGATTGCGGTCGGCCATCCGGATATCGCATCCGACGACGCCGGTTTCCCGGTTGACCCTGTCCATGGCGCTGATTTTTGTCTGGGGAGAGAGAATCGTGGTCACCTTGCTGTATTCTGAGTTTAGGGAAGAAACCCACCCGACGACTCCCGCTTCGGTGACGACGGGGTCATTCCGCGAAACACCGGACCGCGAACCCTGATCGATGGTAAACTGTCCGAACAGGTCGTTCGGATCCCGCCCAATCACCGCCGCGGCGACCGGCTTGAAATCCTGATTGCTGTTTTTAAGGTCCAGAAATTTCCGCAGCTGCGCGTTTTCCTGCTGATAGGCATAATAGTTTACCAGCTTTTTGCTGAGATCCGCCACCTGCTTTTTCAGCTGGCGGTTTTCCTCGGCAAGCTCTTCTTTGGATCCGGCCGCCGAACGCGCCGCGACGATCGCGTTATTCGATACGATGGTGCTGATTCTCTGCATGGGCGTCGTGATGAAACCGAAAATTCTCGCTGTCGCAGAGTCCCCGGCACCCGCCGTATAAAGCATCAGACAGAACATGACAGCCACGACGGCCATCATGATTTTAAACGCCGCAGAATGAAAAACGTCCTTCACGCACAGGTTCCCTCCCGTCGCGCCGATTCCTCGTGCCAAACTTTATTAGATTCGATTATAACATGCTTTTTCTCTGGAAACAAGGAAAACCCCGGCGGAAGGATTTCCCGCGGAATCCAGGTCCGGGGCAGGGGGAAAGCCGTGAAAATGGGAATCTTTTCCCCAGAAAAGCAGAAACTCGCGCGGAATGGGGGGCGTCCCTCTTCGGGCAAGGGCGCCGGATCCCCTTTTTTCTGCCTGCCTCTTAACGGGGAGGAAAATTTTCGCCATGTTTCCCCTCTCCCGAACAGAAAAAGAGCGCTTTTCCCTCTCCCGAAAAGAAGAAGGGCGCTCTCCTTTTTTCATTTTCTGCCGCGTTACCGGGATACGCTCCGGTAGACAATGCCTTCCGCGATGACCATCCGAATCCCGAGATCTTTCCCGAGGACAACCAGGTCGGCCGTCTTGCCGGGTTCGATGGTGCCGATTTCGTTCTGGACGCCGATTTCCCTTGCGGGGTTGATGGTCGCGGATTTGAACGCCTGCCTCGGGGGGATGCCGAAGCGGATCAGGTTTTTGACTTCCTCGTAAAGATCGGTCGTGGAACCGGCGATGGTTCCGTCTTCCAGAGTCGCGCGACCGCCTTTCACGAGGATCTTCTGGTCGCCGAACTGGAAAGTCCCGTCGGGAAGCCCCGTTGCGGGGAGCGCGTCGCTCACAAGGACCGTCCG
>DAITAP010000140.1:4265-5185 GCA_036824225.1 Caproicibacter sp.
TCTCCGAGGAGGCGGAAAGCCATGCGGAGCACGGCCGGATGGATATGGAATCCGTCGCAGATGATCTCTGCCCGGACGGTATCGGAATCGAAAACCGCCCCGACGGCGCCCGGCGCGCGGTGGTGGATTCCCGTCATGGCGTTAAAAAGATGCGTTACATGCGTGACGCCCCGGCGGAACGACGCCTTCGCTTCCTCGTAACCGGCCATGGAATGGGCGAGGGAAACCCGGCAGAGCCTGCTCGCGGCGGGAATGAATTCCTCTGCCCCGTCGCATTCCGGGGCGATGTCGACCAGTTTGATGATCCCGCCGCAGCGCTCATAGATGCCGCGGAACTCCTCAAAATCCGGCCGGCGGATAAATTCGCCGTTCTGGGCGCCTTTTTTCTGGGCGGAAATATACGGGCCTTCCATGTTCGCTCCCCGGACCGCCGCTCCCTCGGGAGGGTTCTGGACGCAGTCCCGCACGGCGGCGAGGGCGGCCTCGATTTCCGGCAGGGAAACCGTCATGGTGGTCGGGCAGAAGGAAGTCACCCCTTTCTGCACCAGATAGGCGGCCATTTTCGCGATGGAATCCCTCTTTGCGTCGCAGGTGTCGGCCCCGATGCATCCGTGAATATGGATATCGACAAACCCGGGGGATATGACGCAGCCGGAGCAGTCATATTCTTCTTCGCCGGAAAGGCCCGGCCCGACCCGGTCAATTTTCCGGCCGGTTACGGAAATATCGGCACGGGTCAGGTGAAAGTCGGGGTCGAAAACTTCCGCATTTTTCAGAATCAAGGTTTATGCCTCCTCTTTCGGGTGCTTTTGGATGGCTGCCGAGAGAGCGTCCCGATCGGCGACCACCGTGACGTTCGGGTGGAGCTGAAGAATCGACGCCGGGACGGCGGGGGTAACCGGTCCGAAAAGCGCCTTTTC
>DAITAP010000141.1:0-5155 GCA_036824225.1 Caproicibacter sp.
TTCCTCCCAGCAGCCCTTGTCCTGCCTAAGGCCTACTGCATCGAAATTAATTCGAAAAGAACTCCTCTCCGCATAGCAGAATGCCCAGGAAACTTTCCGGGATCCCTATTTTTTCCTCTCCGCAAGCCGCTTTGCGAACGTCTTCAGATAGTCCCCCTTTTCCCCGAAGACATCCAGCGCCGCGACAGCCGCTTGGGTCAGCTCAGAGACCGCGTGCCGGGCACGTTCTACCCCGAGGAGGGAAACATAGGTGCTTTTCCCGCTGTCCGCGTCGTTCCCGACAGGTTTTCCCAAAACGGAGGAATCCCCTTCCACGTCAAGGATATCATCCTCAATCTGAAACGCGAATCCAAGCGCTTTTGCGTACCCGTCCGCTGCCTGGATCCGCTTTTTTTCTGCTCCCGCCAGAGCACATCCCATTTTGGAAGCCGCGCGGATCAGGGCTCCCGTTTTGCACTCGTCCATTTTCTGCAGGGTATTGACGGAAACGGACTTCCCTTCGCACAGAAGATCGACAGCCTGTCCCCCGGCCATCCCGTAGGCGCCGGAAGCGTCTGCCAGAAACCCGGCGGCCTTCGCGGCCCGCTCCGCCCCGACACCGGCGACGCTTCCGGGAAAGAGCATGACTTCAAAAGCCCTGCTCTGAAGCGCGTCCCCGGCAAGAAGCGCCTGCGCTTCCCCGAATGCGACGTGGCTGGAAGGCTTTCCCCTGCGCATGCTGTCGTTGTCCATGCAGGGCAGATCGTCATGGATTAAGGAATAGGTATGGATCATCTCGACAGCGCAGGCAAACGGGAGAGCTGCTTCCTGATCCCCCCCGCACATTCCGCAGAACTCGAGGACCAGAACGGGGCGGATGCGCTTTCCCCCCGCCAGGAGGCTGTACCGCATTGCCTCAAAAAGGCCGGTCTGCATGAGCCGCTTTTCCTCCGGGACATAGCGTTTCAGAGCTGTTTCCACGCGGGAGACATAATCCCGCCGGTCAATCTTTCCCATCGCTTTTTCCGCCTTTCCCTTCCAGTTCGGTGATCTGACGGATTTTCTGTTCCGCCTTTGTCAGCTTTTTATAGCAGAAAGCGGCAAGACCGGACCCTTCCTCAAAAAGATCCAGCGATTTTTCCAGCGGCTGGCCGCCTTCCTCCAGCAGCTTTACGATCTCTTCCAGCCTTGCGGCTGCCGATTCAAATGTCCTTTCCCTGCTCATCGGAACCAGAACCTGCCTTTCCCGGCTTCCAGCCGTTTTCTGTCTTTTCATCCACCGTGCACTGAAGGCCGCCGTCGTTCATCCGGACGAGAATTTTATCCTTTTCCCGGATTTTTCCGACGCCGGAAACAGCGTGTCCGTTCCTGTCGTATACCAGCGCGTAGCCGCGTTTTAATACGGCCAGGGGGCTTAAGGCATCCAGCTTTCCCGCCGACCGCGCGAGCGCCGCTTTTGCTTCCTCCGTCTTTTTTCTCATCCGGGAAATCAGGGCTTCCGTAAGCCGGTCGATCCTCTCGCGCTCTATTTCTATCGGTTCAATGGGGCTTCGCATCGCGCGCCTCTGCGTCAGGCCGTCCAGTCTCTGCCGTTCTTTTCCCAGCTTCGAAAATACGGCGTTTTTCATCCGCGCCCTCAGGTTATTGAGATTTTCCAGGAGTTCCGCGCGGTCCGGCACGGCGAGTTCCGCCGCGGCCGACGGCGTGGGGGCGCGAAGATCTGCGGCAAAATCGCAGAGAGTAAAATCCGTTTCATGCCCGACGGCGGAAATGACGGGGACCCGGGAAGCAGCAACCGCGCGCACAACCGGTTCTTCGTTAAACGGCCAGAGATCCTCCGCAGAACCCCCTCCGCGGCCCAGAATGATCGTATCGACGCAGCCGAGCTTGTTCATCCGCCCGAGAGCGTCCACAATCTGCGGAGCCGCTCCTTCTCCCTGGACAAGAACCGGACAGAATACCACCCGCGCCAGAGGATAGCGCCGCGCGAGAATTGTAAAAATATCGTGGACAGCCGCGCCCGTGGGGGAAGTAATCACCCCGATGGTCTCTGGAAATCTTGGAATCTGTTTCTTCCTTTCCGCGGCAAACAGCCCTTCTTTTTCAAGCTTGGCCTTTAACTGCGCAAACGCAAGGCTCAGAGCTCCCAGCCCTTCCGGTTCCATATCCTCGACATAAAGCTGGTACTGGCCGGAAACCTCGTAAACCCCGACCCGTCCGCGCGCAATCACGCGCATTCCGTCTTCCGGGTGAAAGCGGAGCCGGCTCGCGTATCTTGAAAACATGACCGCCCTGACGGCGCATCTTTCATCTTTTAAGGAAAAATACAGGTGTCCAGAGCGGTAATGATCGGTAAAATTAGAGATTTCCCCCCTCACAAACACACAGGAAAGCGCCTCATCTTCCTCAAAGCGGGAGCGGATATAGGTGTTGAGCTGAGTTACCGTCAAAAGAACCGGCTCATCCGTCATACGGGATATCCTCCTTTTACCGCGGCAAGAACCGCGACGCCCGCCGCGTTGTCGGCGGAATATTCCGGCTGCGCGAAATACGCGCCGTATTTCCTTTCCAGGGCTCTTCGGAGAATTCCGTTTGACGAAACGCCTCCCGCGAAAAGAATCGGAAGATTCCCATATTTTCGGCGCAGCGCTCCGGCCATCCCGTCCAGTGCCGCGAGCACGGAGAAAAGGCAGAATGAGGCGATATCCTCTTTCGGATCCCCGCGCTTTCGTTTGGCGAGGCACTGGTTTTCAATTCCGGAAAGGGAACAGTCCGCCCCTTTCAGAACCGGCCGCACCGAAAAGCGGGCTTTCGAGCGGAGGGCCAGTTTTTCAAGTTCCGGCCCTGCCGGGAACGGAAGGCCCAGCATCGCCCCTACGCGGTCGACAGCCTGTCCCGCCTTGAGATCCAGCGACTTTGCGGCAAGTTCCGTCCGAAAAACATTTTCCCCGTCCGGGCTGGCTACGACCGCCTCGGTCGTTCCGCCGGACACATGAAACGCGATAAATTTCCGCTTCAGGAGATCGAGCTTCCCCGCGGAATACAGCGCCGCGGCAATATGTCCCATCTGGTGGGAAAAGCGGTAGAGCGGGACATTCCGCGCCTTTGCCGCGGCGGCGGCCGCCGCGACCCCCGCGAGAAAGCATGGCATATAGGAACCCTTCACGCTGCGCGGCCGGTCGGAAACGCCGACCGCGGCAATCTCAGATCCGGAAAAAGGCAGGGCATCCAGCACCTCGGGCAGCTGGGCGACATGGTGAAACACCGCATCGCTCTGACGAAGGCCAAGTTCTCCCCGTTTCACGGGGAGCAGCTTTTTCCCCTGATACATTTTTCCGCTTCTTAAAAGAGCGGCGGATGTCGTATAGTTGCTGGTATCGATGCCGAGAATGTCAGCCACTCTGCTTTTTCCCCTTTTCCCTCACCGCGGTTCCAAGCACCCCGTTGACAAACGGCGCGTCGGAGGCGCCTCCGAATTTTTTCGCCAGCCTGACGGCTTCACTGATGGAAATATCCTCCGGAATATCATCCACGAATCTCATTTCATAAAAGGCAAGCCTTAAAAGCGAGAGAGAGACCTTCGACAGCCTTTCCAGTTTCCATCCGCGGATATATTTCCGGATTTCATCGTCCAGCAGGGCTTCCTTTTCCTCCACGCCGCACGCTGCTTTTTCAGCCGATTCGTCAATTCTGATGTCATCCGACATTTCCGCCGTGTCGACAATCTGCCGGATCGGGTCGTGGCAAAGGCTTCTTGCAAAAATCAGCTGAAAAGCCTGCTCGCGAGATTTTTTCCTGCTCATACCATCCTCCAAGCCCCGGCGGGAGTTAAAAAAGCCCCCCCACACACCTGCGGAGGGTGCCGAGCCTTTGAAATTTAAACTTCTACGCGCATTATTATACCACATTTTCCCCAGCCGTGCCATATGGGAAAAATGTGGAACAGCGATTTTCCCCCTTAAGCTTCGCGGAAAGCGAAGAACGGCGGCCGTCCAGAAGAGAGAGAAAAAAACCATCTCCAGGACGGCCGCCGCAGCATTTTATCAAAGATCCCGAGCGGGGAAGGTAAAACAGTAAAAAGAGTCAGAGGAGCCCAGGGCCGGGACCTTTTGACTTCCGGTACGGATGGGACGAAGTGCGAACGGCATTTTACGGGAAATTTTTCGCGTCCCGGCATCCGGAAGAAAAGGGTTCTTTTATTTTGAGGAAACCGCCGCGACGGCGGCCGGCTTTTTCCCTCGGTCGACGTAAAATCCGGAAGTCATACCGGGTTTCCCAGTCGCTGTGACCTGGAAGAAATAGTCTCTTCCCTTCTGCCCCTTGTAGCTTACCCGGAAAGCGGAGCCGGTGCCGGCGGCAAAATAGGGCTTCGCGTCCGCAGACAGCGTGGTCAGCCGAAATACGTAGGACCGGCCGGCCGGAACGGAAAAAGGAGCTGTCGTATCGCTGATTACGGAAGGAGCGCTGCCGATTTCGGCGACGACGAGTTTCAAGCCGTTGACATAGACACCCGCTTTTTCGCCAAAGTTTCCAATCGACCTGATTTGATAGTAAAAATCGCTGCCTTCCCGCCGGACAAGCCGGGAGTCAAAGACGCCGGGAGTTCCCACCGCAAAAGCGGGGACCGCGCCGTTCCTGCTTGTTATTTTAAAAACGTAGGAGCCATGGACGCTGAAGTCCTCCGTCGTATCGCTCGAAAAAGTTTTGGCGTCCGTCATGTCGTAAAGCGGATTTTGATTTGCAAGGAAACGGTGATAAGCCGCTGACGCCAGGGCGCACTGATCGGTTGCCAGGCTGTTCGCGGACGAATCGGCCATTGTGTGCTGGAACCCTTTTCCCGGCAGATAGTATCCGTTCAGGGCAGAAACCAGGGAATGCCCGTTTTTCACGAAATCTTCCCGTTCAGGAGAAATTCCCAGCGCGGTCAGGGAAACAAGAACCTGCGCGGCGCTTTCCGAATTTTCGGATCCCCAGCAGACAAAGCCGCCGTCGTCTTTCTGAAGGACGGAGAGCACGCGCACCGCGCGGTCCACGGCAGCCTGAACGTCCGGGCGGTCCCGGTAGGGGGACAGCGCCAGCAGAGCCATCGAGGTGACGTCGGGATCCGGTTCCGTGCCGCTCAGGGCCCAGCCGCCGGCGGAAGCGGTCCCTTTCCCGATTTCTTCTGACAGAATGA
>DAITAP010000142.1:0-5090 GCA_036824225.1 Caproicibacter sp.
ACGCACGGTGGTGTGAGAGGTCGGTCACTCAAATGGGTGACCTCCTACTCGATTTGCTGCGCCAAAATCAACCCGGAGACGGGAGAGCTTTCTTCTATTCCACCTTTTTTTAAGGGAGTTCCCTCCGGAAAAGGCGGTTCCCTGGTTGACAGAATGGAAAAATCATGGTAGAATCAAAATGGTTATTAAATAATACAGTGTATCATTTAATAACCATTATTGAATCATATCGTTAACGCGGGTGAAAAAGTGAAAAGGCGGTACAGCATTCAGAAACAGGCGGTCATGGATTCGCTGGGGCGGCTTGACCACCCCTCGGCGCAGGAGATCCTTGAGGATGTGCGGAAACGGTATCCCCATATCAGCCGTGGGACGGTATACCGCAACCTGAATCTTCTCGAGAAGGATGGTCTGGTGAAAAGGCTGTTTTTCCCAGATTCGCCGGATCGCTTTGACATCGACACCAAACCGCACAACCATGTGCGCTGCATACGGTGCGGCCGGATTTTCGATCTTAAGTCTGACGGCCTTAAAAATGTAGACCGGCAGATGGAGGAGGAAACCGGATTTCTCATCAAAGGGCACAGCATTACTTTCCTGGGCGTCTGCCCCGCCTGCAGGCTGGGCAAAAAGAAATAAATCGATACGGGGGGCAAGAATATGTCGGAAAAAAAGAAACTCACCACTGCTTATGGCCGGCCGGTGGAAGACGATCAGACGTCTGCCACGACCGGGAAAAAAGTCGGCTATGGACTGATGAACGATACCTATCTGATGGAAAAGCTGGGACATTTTGAGCGGGAGCGCATCCCCGAGCGGGTCGTGCATGCGAAGGGTTCCGGCGCTTTCGGGTATTTTGAGGTGACGGATGACATCTCCCAATATACCACCGCGAAATTTCTGTCGGAAGTAGGGAAGAAAACAGAGCTGTTTGCCCGCTTTTCCACGGTGGGCGGAGAAAAGGCTTCGGCGGATACGGAGCGTGATCCGCGCGGTTTTGCCGTCAAGTTCTATACGGAGGAAGGAAACTACGACGTAGTCGGCAACAATCTGCCGGTGTTCTTCATCCGCGACGCCATCAAATTTCCTGACTTTGTCCACACCCAGAAGAGAAATCCCCAGACGGGCCTCAAAGATCCCACGATGTTTTGGGATTTTCTTTCCCTTACCCCGGAATCCGTCCATATGGTCACGATGCTGTTCTCCGATCGCGGGACGCCGGCCAGTCTCCGGAAAATGGACGGCTTCAGTGTCAACACCTGGATGTTCTATAACGCGAAAGGGGAGCATTTCTGGTTCAAGTGGCATTTCCTTACGGATCAGGGCGTTGAGAGCCTGACCCGGGAACAGGCGGTGGATCTGGCCGGGAAAGATCCGGACTGCAACCGGCGCGATCTGTTTGACGCAATCGCCCGGGGAGACTTCCCGTCCTGGACGGTTTATGTCCAGATTATGACACCCGAGCAGGCGAGAAAATACCGCTTTAACCCGTTTGACGCGACCAAGGTCTGGTTCCACCGGGATTTTCCGCTTATCCGCGTTGGAAAAATGGTGCTCAACCGCAACCCGGAGAACTTTTTCGCGGAGGTGGAACAGGCCGCCTTTGCGCCGAGCACGCTGGTGCCTGGCATTTACCCTTCTCCCGATAAGCTGCTGCAGGGCCGCCTTTTTGCCTATGAGGACGCGCACCGCTACCGCCTGGGGAAAAACCACGATCTGATTCCGGTCAATTGGGACCAGCGCCTATACCAACGAACGCGACGGGGCCATGATGACGGGAAGCAATTACGGAAGCACCGCGAATTATTTCCCGAATTCTGTAAACGGATATCGGGAAGCAAGAGATATTCCGGATGTCCCCGCGCTTGCCCTGAAAGAAGCGACCATCGCGCGGCATGATTTGGAAGTAACGGATGACGATTATTTTCAGGCCGGGGAACTTTACCGGCGGGTGCTCAGCGGCACCGATCGCGATCATCTGATATCGAATATTGCGAACCATCTCGGCGGCGCGCTCAAACGCATCCAGTACCGCCAGGCCGCCCTCTTTTATAAAGCCGACGCAGACTATGGCACGCGGGTGGCAGACGCGCTGAATCTTGACAAGGCCAGAGTCAAAAAACTAGCCTCCCTTTCCGATGAGGAGCGGGCAGAAGCGACCTCCCAGGATCTATGAACTGGAAGGAATTGTGATTGGAGCGGCCGCTTTTTTCATCATCGGCCTGCTCCATCCCGTCGTGATTCAGGCAGAGTTATTACATAGGGAAGGAAATCTGGCATCTTTTCCTGCTTGCGGGCTGCGCTTGCGCGATAGGATCGCTCTGGATCCGCTCTACGGTTTTTTCTTCGATCCTTGCTGTCCTTGGATTTTCGCTCCTCTGGTGCATCAAGGAACTTTTTGAACAGGAAGAACGGGTGAAAAAAGGGTGGTTTCCCAAAAACCCAAACAAAAAGCTGCTCGAATGGCGCGGGAATCCGCATAACCGGGAAATCTAGAGAAGACAGGGTGGCGTTCCCGCTTCGGCCGGCAGGAGACGGACCGCTTCCTCTTTTTTGCGAAGGGGGGATTCCGGCTTCTGCCTTATGGAGGGGGCAGCAGGTCTTTGAGGAGGTGAAGCCGCGGCAGGGCGGCTTCACCTCCTCTGTTTGGGAGAGAATTTTCCGCCGGTTCCGCACAGCCGGTGGAAAACTCTCTCCGCGTTTCTCCGCCGTTTTACCATAGCTGGGAGAAAAAGCCTCTTTTTATGGGATATGCTTGCTATTTCCCGGATGAGAAAGTATAATAACAGGGATTGGCAATTTGGAATGAACGGAGGCGCCG
Source organism: Caproicibacter sp. (assembly GCA_036824225.1). Taxonomy (GTDB): domain Bacteria; phylum Bacillota; class Clostridia; order Oscillospirales; family Acutalibacteraceae; genus Thermocaproicibacter. The sequence goes on from DAITAP010000142.1 coordinate 2,822, forward strand.
CATCATGACGGCCGATGAATTTTACCGTTCCATACGTGGAAAGAAGGTCGCGTTCTGCGGGCTGGGCGGAAGCAATCTGCCGCTTGCGAAACTTTCTGCCCGCGCCGGGGCGCACGTGACGGGGCGGGATCGTCGGACAAAAGAGCAGCTGGGGGATACTGCGCGGGAACTGGAAAGACTGGGCGTACGCCTAGTAACGGGAGAAGGATACCTGGACGGAATGGACGAGGATGTGATTTTCCGCACTCCGGGCATGAAATTTCACCTGCCTCAGCTTGAAAGGGCGCGTGCCCGCGGGGCAGCGGTCACTTCCGAGATGGAAGTGTTCTTTGATGTGTGTCCCTCAAAAATTCTGGGTGTGACCGGAAGCGACGGAAAGACCACCACGACGACCATTCTTTCGAAAATCCTGAGGGAAGCGGGGCATACGGTGCATCTGGGCGGCAATATCGGCACGCCCCTGCTGCCCCGCGCCGGGGAAATCAGGCCGGACGACCTGGTAGCCGCGGAACTTTCCAGTTTTCAGCTGATTTCCATGCGGCGCAGTCCGGACGTCGCGGTAGTAACCAATATCACGCCCAACCATCTCGATGTGCATAAGGACATGCAGGAATATATCGATGCGAAAAAGAACATCATCCTGCATCAGAACGCCTTCGGCCGTGCCGTATTGAACGCTGACAACAAAATCACGGCCTCTTTTGCGGGCAGTGTCCGCGGAAAGTGCCTGATGTTCAGCCGGGTCCACAAGGTTCCATTCGGCGCATGGATGGACGGGAAAGGGGATATTTTCTTTTCCCAGCCGGGGAAAGACAGCGTCCGGGTGATGAACGCGCGGGACATCAGGATCCCCGGCCTTCACAATATTGAGAATTATCTTGCGGCGATCTGCGCTGTGTGGGGGTTCGCGGGACCGAAGGAAATCATCCGCGTAGCAGAGTCATTCCCCGGCGTGCCGCACCGAAACGAACTCGTGCGGGTCCTGGACGGCGTCCGCTATTACAACGATTCGATCGGGACGACGCCCAGCCGTACGATCCGCGGCGCTCTTTCGCTGTTTGGTAGAAAAATCCTTTTGATCGCCGGGGGCTATGATAAGAAAATTCCGTTTGATCCCCTGGGACCGGCTATTGTGAAAAAAGTCAAAATCCTCGTGCTGATCGGCCAGACGGCCCCAAAGATCGAAGCCGCCGTGAAAGCCGCGCCGGGATGGCGCGAGGGGAATCCTCTCATCCTGCACGCCCCGTCGCTGGAGGAAGCGGTTGCCCTCTGCCGGAAGAATGCCCGTCCCGGTGACATCGTCTCCCTTTCCCCGGCCTGTGCGAGCTTCGGGATGTTCCAAAATTTTGAAGCGCGGGGGGAGCGTTTCCGCGAAATTGTCAACGGGCTCAAATGACGGTATTCCGTTAAAAGGCAGAACATGGGACGGAAGCGGGATAACTCTGGAATCCGGATGTCCCGCTTCCCTTAAAAATGTCGGATAACCTCAAGCGGAAAGCGTTACGGCCGCCGGATGGAGTTCTGTTTCCCCAAGCGGCTGATTTTCCGCCCAAAGCCTGACAGCAAAGATGGCTGAGGCCATTTCCAAAGAAAGGGAAGAACACATACAATCGTTATGTTAAAACTGCTAAAATCTGTGAAGGAACTCAGTGTTCCGGAAACGACGCCGTTTGGCTGCAAAATTCGTTCCGCTGCCGCCGCTTACGGCATGAATGAACCTTCCATTCAGTTCTGGGCGCAGGACAAAGGTTCTGTCATCGCCCGGATCGACAGCCAGGCGGTCCTGGAGTCCGGGGAGAAAATGGACGCGGAGGAACTGGATGATTTTCTCCGCACGCTGGATCTGGAATCCTTTTCCTGCAGCGGGGAAGCCGCAAGAAAGCTTGGCCTGAAAGTTTCCGCCGCAGGAGAAATTATGGAGAGGAAAGACTGGGATGCGGCGAATCCCCCGCTTGCGGACGCAGAGTGGAATCCCGGACCCCGGGAGATTTACGCGGTCCTGGAACAGGCGGGTTCGGAAAAATTCCCTGTGCCGGAATTTGAACCGTTTTACATGGATCTTGCGTTCCGCACACGCCATGGTGCTGCCCTTACAGCTGGGGTACGGCAAGGAGGAAGGCTGGTGGCCATAGCTCTCTGTTCTGCCATGACGCAGAACGCTGCCGTGGTAACCGCCGTGGCGTGCGTGCCCGGCCTGCGGAGGCACGGGTATCGACGCTCTCAAGCGCAATCGAATCCGTCTTTTTCGCCACCGTCATCAGCCGGGAGG
>DAITAP010000143.1:0-3448 GCA_036824225.1 Caproicibacter sp.
ATGGTTTCCCGCACCTTATCGCGCGCGTCTTCCGGCATGCGGTTCAGCTTGTTGTGCAGGCCCTCGTTTACAAGCTCATGAAGGCTCTTTCCGAAAATATTGGAGTTCCAGATCTGGGAAGGATTGGACTCGAATTCCTTGAGAATATACTCAACCAGCTCCTGGGACTGTTTTTCGGAACCGACTATCGGGGTGATTTCGGTCGTGATCCGCGTTTTCATCATATGGATGGAAGGCGCCGCCGCCTTCAGACGGATACCGTATTTTCCGCCCTGCCGGATGATTTCCGGCTCTTCCAGGCTCAATTCGTCGACCCCCGGCATGACGATCCCGTATCCCTTTTCTTCCGCATCCTGATACGCGCCGCTTATTTTGTCATAGACCTTTTTCATCTGGGCCATTTTCAGCATGCAGTCCATCAGGCTTCCTTCGTCGCTGATGGTAAGTCCGGTTTTTTCTCCGAGGACCTTATAGAAAAGGTCCGGCTGGAGCCCGACGGAAATCCTCGCGCGCCCCTTTCCGAGCTCCACGGATTCGGATTCGGCGTTTTTGACATACTCGCACTTTCCCACTTCGCGGACGACGTCCTCGACTTCGCGGATGCGGGAAATTTTGGCGGCCGAATTCTGAATCGCGCTGTAGACCGCCGAGCGCAGCCAGTGATCTTTTTCCAGGGAAGAAAGCCACCGGGGCATGTCGACCCGGATTTCCCGGACAGGAAATTCAAACAGGACTCTGCTGAGAATTTCCCGGATTTCCTCTTCTTCCATATGGAGGCAGTTTACGGCCAGAACGGGGACGCCGTATTTTTTCTGCATTTCCCCCGCAAGGGTCTTTGCGTCGTCCGTAGTTGGATCCACGCAGTTTAGAAGGACGATAAACGGCTTGTTGATTTTTTTAAGTTCGGCGATCACCCGTTCTTCCGCTTCCTCATATTCCTCGCGCGGGATATCACTGATGCTGCCGTCTGTCGTGACCACAAGGCCAATGGTAGAATGTTCGGTAATCACCTTTTTCGTGCCGATTTCAGCCGCCATGTTGAACGGGATCGGCTCGTCAAACCAGGGAGTCATGACCATGCGCGGGGCATCGTTTTCAATATAGCCGAGAGCGCTGGGTACAATATATCCCACGCAGTCGATCATCCGCACGGAAAAAGTCGCGCTTTCCCCGATATGTACGGTGACGGCCTGTTCGGGGATGAACTTCGGCTCCGTCGTCATAATGGTCCGTCCCGCGGCGGACTGGGGCATCTCGTCCGTAGCCCGGTCCTTCCGGTACTCGGAATCCATGTTGGGCATCACGATCGTATCCATGAACCGCTTGATGAACGTGGACTTTCCGGTTCGGACCGGCCCGACGACGCCGATATAAATATCGCCGTTCGTCCTTTCCGAAATGTCCCTGTAGATATCGTGCTCTTCCATTTTACCTCCCCCTCAGACAGAAATATTCGCCGTGGAAAACGGCCCCCTCTGCGGCCCTTGTTTCACATAGGAATCAGCAGCATCCCCCTGTTCTCCACTGCATCGCCGGTAAGGCCGTTTTCACTGCGGATCGACTGAAGGGACGTGCGGTATTCCCGCGCGATATTCCAGAGGTTTTCGCCGGCGTCGGCGAAATAAAGGCACAGGGCGGCCGTGTCCCGGGCAATGGGCTTGGTTTCGTCCGCGGACGCGGCCGAAATGGCCTTTACGCTGTAGGACTGATAGATTCCGGCTGAAAGGCGCAGCTCCGTCTTGGTTTCTATTCCCTTTCCAGTGATCCGGTAGCTGACAGCTCCCGCGCGGACGTCCGCTTCGCATTTGAGATTTCCGGAGGAGCTGCACTGCTTGATGCATTCAAAATCCAGGAGCCTTTCGAAATAAAACGGCTTATTTTCCGAATCGGCCGCAAGGACACAGAGGCTGTACTTGCCCTTGAACTTTACGTTTCCTCCGGACGCTTCCGCGGATACGCTTCCCAGTTCACTCCAGACGTCAAAGACCTTCGAAACGGTGTTTTTGTCGGCGGACAGTTCTGCGCTGTGAAGAAAGGTCTCGGAAACGATCTCCTCGAGGCTTTCCAGCGTCTTCGGCTTCGACTCCAGTTTCATGTCGTATTTTTTCGAATAGGCGTCGTTGACGAACGTCACCTGGGATTTTTTTAAGGCCCGGGCGGACGCGAAAATCTTGACCTGGGTGTCAAAAAATGTCTTATCCCCCGAATAGTCGTTCTTGATCTGGGCTTCCACGGAAGCGGTTTCCAGCTTCACGTCGCAGAGGCAGTCGTCGGTGACGCCGCCGCAGTCGAGCACCTGGCTGAACGGCAGGGAGTATTCCATGGTCTCGAGCGACTCGGAGTCCCCCGAAGAGGAATACAGGAACTTTACGCAGGCTTCTCCGCGGATCATCAGCTTTCCCGGAGTAATTTTCACATCCTGGAGAACAGCGAACGCGTCGGAGCGCAGGATGCTGTCGGCGGGCGGTTTTCCCTGGCCGAGTTCCAGAACCTCGTCGACGCTGAACTGCTGCTGGGAAAATCCCACGGGCTGGCTGATGGTGAGAGTTTCCTTCCGCTGCTCCACGTCGTCCCCGGCAATATTGGAGACAAGATCCCCCTGCCCCGGACAGATCACCCTGGAGCAGAGGGAAAAAGCGCCGTGGATATCCAGCTTCCGCGGACTGGTAGCGCGGCAGTTGATATATTCCACACGCGCGGCGGAGAGGATTCTCGCGTTGTCGGCGGGCTGCTTGAGGGCGATTTCGGCCGAATAGGAATCGCCGGATTCACAGCAGCGCACGCACGTCCCGTCCGGATCCAGATAAAAAACCCTGACCGTATAATTCCCGTCGATCATCAGACGATCTCCTAAAATGCTCCTCGAAGTAATGCGGGGATAGATCTGGCACTTGAGGATCCGCTGGATATCGGGGCAGTAGTCCGGAAGGCTTAAATCCATGTCAACGGGCTGTTCCTGGGTTCCGTCGTAGACGGTCTCGTCGACGGCGACCTTCTCGCGCTCAAGCATATAATCCATAGAGGGTCTCTCCTTTTTCTGTTTCTACGTAATGGTTATTCCGATCTTGTCTTTTTTATGCCAGAAAAGGCACAAAAACCTCGGAACGGACTTTTCGTCCGCGCGCCCTTCCTTTCCGATCCGCAGAAAAAAAGGCGGCCCCACGCGGGACCGCCTGCAGAAACACGGAATTACTGTTCCTTTTTTACGCCGAATAACCTGCGAAGAATAAAGCTCCAGAATTTTGAACTTTTTACCACGACGACTTTCATCCCGAATCCCCCTTTTGGTGATGTTCAGCAGCTTTTCTTATAAAGAGTGATGCCAAGCATAATAAGGAGAACCGCCACAATGAAAAGGATCAGCCCGCTTGGACAAAACGAGGAAAGTGTCAGTCCGACTCCGAATGCGACTGCGCAGCACGCCCATATGCTGACGCCTTTCTGCCCT
>DAITAP010000143.1:3458-5062 GCA_036824225.1 Caproicibacter sp.
GCCCTTTCCACATGGTATTCCAGCACCGCCCCCCGCCTTTCGGCTTTCTGTTTTTCCCTACCAGTATATACAGGGCGCGGCAAAAGTGTGCAGAGAAGAAAAAACGGTTCAGCGCTCCACCATGATAAGCGCGTTCCCGCTGTGAACGGTCACGCTGGCGGCATCCCCGACGGCGCGGTTGCTGACCCCGCGCGGAGTATCCGAGAGGAGAAGGCTGTGGGTCAGCGGGTACTTGAGCCCCGAGTAGCTGACTTCGCAGGAAACACATCCGAAGGGAAAAACGGACACCGTCTTTCCCTTCATTTTTCGAAGGATCAGTTTCCCGCCCCCCAGCATGAAAATACGGCATCTGTCCCCTTCCATCACAGCCCTGCAGCCCTGTCTGCAGAGATACTGAAGCACGCACAGGCTGGCATAGGAATGGTCGCTCCGTTCCCCTCCGAAAACGCCTGCCAGGACAAAATCACGGTATCCGCGGCGGATCCCCTCTTTCACCGCTGCGAACGTGTCGGTATCGTCTTTTTCCACTTTCAGGCGTATGGTCTTGACGCCTTCCGGAAGGCTGTTCTGGACCGAATCGAAATCCCCAATCAGGAGATCGGGCCGGATCCCATCCCGCACGGCGTTGTCATATCCGCCGTCGGCGCAGACGACAAAGCACCGATCCCAGGGGATTCCCTCAAAAACGGCTTTTCCCACGGGGACAGAACCTATCACAACGCAGATTTCTTTCTTTTTCTCCATTCGCTTGAATCCTTCATTTCCCGATACATGGCGATATAGCTCCGGTGGCGGGAAGGGTGGATCCGGCCTTCTTCCACCGCTTTCCGGACCGCGCATCCCTTTTCGCAGGTATGAGAGCACGAAGTAAACTGGCATTTTCCAAGATAAGGACGGAATTCCCGGAAACAGGACGCCAGCTCCTGCCGGCTTATTCCCTGATACAGGCCGGAATCCAACGAGGAAAAGCCGGGCGTGTCGGCCACGTAGCCGCCTTCCCGTAAGCGGAACAGCTCTGTCTGACGAGTCGTGTGCCTGCCGCGGCCAAGCCTGCGGCTTATTTCCCCCGTTTTCAGGTTCAGGCCGCCGGAGACCGCATTGAGAAGGCTGGATTTCCCGACGCCGGTGTTCCCGGCAAACACGGTTATTTTTCCCGGCAGAAGCCCCCGCAGTTCTGCGACTCCCTCCCCTGTGACGGAAGAAACGCAACATAAACGGATTCCGGCGCCGCGGTAAATTTCACGGAGGGCGCCGGAATCGCGTAAATCGATTTTGGATAGGACCAAAATGGGTTCGATCCCCTGAAACACCGCCGAAGCCAGAAGCCGGTCGATGAGAAACGGGTTCGGATCCGGTTCGCAGACCGAAACGACGACAGCAATCTGGTCAAGGTTGGCTACGGGCGGCCTTAAGAGGTACGTCCGGCGCGGCAGGATTTCCTCGAGAATCCCGGTGCCGTCCTCCGAAACGGAAACGCGGACCCGGTCCCCCGCCATCGGCGTAACTTTTTTCCGGCGGAAAATTCCGCGCGCCCTGCACTCGTGCAGGCCTCCGGGAGTCTCCACCTCATAGAATCCGCCAACGCCCCTTAAAATCATCCCCTC
>DAITAP010000144.1:0-4666 GCA_036824225.1 Caproicibacter sp.
ACAGGACAAAAGCCGGTGGGAAAAGCTGCAAACGGATTTCTGCACCTCCTCAACTCAGGAGCGACCGCTCTGGATGAAACCGGCACCTGCAAAAACAAAAACGGGGAATCCGTCATGAAGCCGTTCTGGGAAATGAAACCGGAGGATATTCATGCGTGCCTGAATGCAGCCGACTGGTGCCGCGCCAATTATGAGTATTTTCGCGGCGGCGGTTTTTCAAGTCATTTCAGATGCAGGAGCGAAATGCCGATGACGATGCTGCGCTTCAACATTGTGGACGGGATTGGACCGGTTCTGCAAATTGCGGAAGGATGGACGGTTTCTCTGCCGGATGATGCCCATAGAATTCTGGACAGGCGCACGGATCCGGCCTGGCCAACCATCTGGTTTGCCCCAAGGCTCACGGGCCGCGGCGCCTTTAGGGATGTTTACAGCGTCATGGCAAACTGGGGAGCAAATCACTGTGCAACGGTTTACGGCCATGTCGGTGCGGATGTGATCACCCTTGCCTCCATGCTCAGAATTCCGGTTGCCATGCATAACGTAGACAGAGAGCGGATCTACCGCCCTCATGCGTGGGCTGCTTTTGGGACGGAAGACCTGCAGGCGGCGGATTATTCCGCCTGCAGGAAATACGGCCCTCGGTATCAGTAAAAAGTCCGTTCCGTTTCTGCTGGGCATGGTGGACGGAATGGCCTTATAAGAGTAAAATAAAGACTGTCCGGAAGTTATGACTTTAAGATTACGGGAGGAACCGAATATGCGGACCGGCTGGTTTTTAAAGGATCGTTTTGGAATGTTTATCCACTGGGGGATCTACTCCGTTCCGGCGAGGGGAGAATGGGTCAGAAGCCAGGAACGCATCAGCATCGAAGATTATCAGAAATATTTTGACGCTTTTGACCCGGTGGATTTTGACCCGCGCAGATGGGCGAAGCTTGCCCGGAATGCGGGCATGAAATACGTCGTTCTCACAGCGAAGCACCACGATGGATTCTGTCTGTTTGACTCGAAACTCACGGACTACAAGGCGACCAATACAAAAGCCGGGCGTGATCTGGTCCGGGAATATCTGGACGCTTTCCGCGCAGAAGGCTTACAAGACGGGCTCTACTATTCCCTCCTTGACTGGCATCATCCGGATTTCCCCGCATGGGGGGATCCGTTTCATCCCATGCGCGGGGAAGCGGGCTGGAAAGACAGGAAGCAGGATTTTTCCAGGTATGTCGATTATTTTCACGGGCAGGTGCGAGAACTGCTCACAAACTACGGGAAAATCGATATCCTGTGGTTCGACTTTTCCTATCGAGGCAAAAACGGCGAGATGTCCGGTGAAAAATGGCAGGCGTCGCGTCTGATGAAGATGGTCCGGAACCTGCAGCCCGATATCGTCGTCAATAACCGCCTGGGAGGCGACGGGACCCAGAAAGTCCTGACCTACGGGGATTTTACTTCGCCCGAACAGATTCTGCCGCGGAAAGGAATTGTCGACGGGAACGGCAATCCGGTCCCGTGGGAAGCTTGTGTCACGATGAACGATCACTGGGGGTACTGCGCCGCGGACCACGATTTCAAGCGGCCGAAGGACATTATCCGGGCCCTCGTGGAATGCGCCAGCAAAAATGGAAACCTGATTTTGAATGTCGGCCCCGACGCCCGGGGAAACATCCCGGAGGAAAGTGTGGAAATTCTGGAGGAAGTCGGCCGCTGGATGAAGAAAAACGGCAGAAGCATCTACGGCTGCGGGGCTGCCCCGCTTCCCAAACCGGAATGGGGCCGGTATACGCAGAATGGGAAAAAGCTCTATGCTCATATTCTGGACCGCGGCGTCGGCCCAATCGTCCTTGAGGGGCTTGGCGGAAAAGTCGCCGGGGCACGCCTCCTGAACGACGGATCGGAAATCGACTGCTCCGTCCCCTGGAATGCGGGGGAGCATGGATCCGACGCGTTTCTCAATCTCCGCACCGGGCGTCTGCCCTGCGAAGAGGACACCGTCGCCGAGATTGATCTCAAAGGATGAAGTTTAGAAAACAAAGCGGGTAAAGCAGACTGAAAATTAAAATTAAGAGGAAATGCCGCTCACCGGTACAGCCCGGTAAGCGGCATTTCGTTTGATTTCTACCTGGATTTTACTCCCGGTCTGTTGGCGGCCTTATTCTTTTCCCCGCATAGATCCGGATGAACCGGAGGATGCTTTCCGGCAGAGCGGCGAAAGGATCCTTTAAAGCATGCCCGCTACACTGTGTTTGACACGATCGTGCTCTTCTGCCCGTTTTGCGTCATTCCAGCGGTCCATCGTCCCGACCAGATATCCCGTGATGCGGCGGATACGGTCAAACGGCACCGGAATGAGACGGTAGGTCAGGTTCACATAGTCCTTGTCTATCTCGACTTTCAGCGATTTTATTTTTCTGTTCGGATTTTCCTTCTGAACATGATCCCAATATGCCTGCTGTTCTCTTTCGTCCATTTTTCCGCCGATGACGGTGATGTCTTCATTTGGCAAAAAACTCATCCTCTCTCTTTGTCCTTTCCTCTAGAATACTACATATTGCATTCGAAGTCAAGTCTAATGTATAGATATGGGGGTGGAAACACTCAGACCTGTGTCAGTAATGAATCGGAACAACTTCCTCCGGAATGCGGCGGAAGGCTTCTTTCTTTCCCAGCGCCACGGGATAGAGATCCGAGTGGCAGGCTTTCATTCCGTCGGTCATCCCCTTGTATTCCTGCATGCACACGTCAAGGATGCCGATCTGGTAATTTTCCCCGTCAAGCCTGCCAAGGCAGCTCTGGTCGTTTAGCTGAAAATAGTGGGCGCCGACAAAGTACCTGCTTAAAAGGGCCTGTTCCATATAATACCGGTAAGCGGTGCCGCGCTCTTCCTGTGTCGTGACCCCCCGGATTCCGTGTGCGGTCAGGCCGCGGTCGAGAGCTCCGTGATGGAACTCGCCTACCATGACGGGCATATCGAGAAGTTTTCCGGCCTGCTCGACCGGATCATAGGGGGTTCTCTGATAGCAGTTGAGGGAAAAGACGTCGAAATTCGAGGCGCCGGTCAGAAGGACGGGGTCCGTGATAAAAGCGTAGCGCATGCCGAGATTCAGGTGATGCGGATCCACGCGCCGGAGTGCCTCTGCCGGTACGGAGACGTAACGATCCAGCATAGCTTTTGAGATCTCCCGCAGATCCGCCGCGGCGCCGGCGGAAAGGGATGCCGCACGGCGGATGGGTTCCCGAAGGCTGGAAAAGCCGGAAAAACGGGCGCTCCAGGCCGAGTTGAGCGAGGAAATATCCCCGTACTTTTCCTTGAGGCGGGCGATCATCCAGTTTTTTGAGGCGAGCGGATCCGGGTTTGCCAGCGTTTCTTCGCCGAGGTCGAGCCCGTAGACGAAAGCCCAGGCCGGTTCATTGCGCATGAAATAACCGACAAGGTTCGGATCATCCCGGAAAGGCGCGAGACCTTCCGCGTATTTTTCGGAGGATTTCTGGTATTCCTCCGAAAAGACATCGGGAAAATCCCGAAAGATCCGGAATTTTGTCTGGGGGAACCCGTTTTCCGCGGCAGAGTCTGCCGGAAGGACCCAGGGCATATCGGCAAAACGGATAAAGTCAGGGTCGGACCAGTTCCCAATCGTGTTGACGCCCCAGGATTTCAAGCGGTCTTTTACGATCCGCGCCCAGGCGGATCGCCAGTTTTTCGGGCCGAAGGCTTCCTTTAAGTTTTCAATGCCGTAATTATAGAATCGCCTGTTCCTCTGTTTCTCCCCGACCCACGGGGCGACGGGTCTGATAAAGGTTTCCACACCGGGGGAAATGCAATCGATGCCCGTCGACAGAAAGGCGTTCCCGTCCGGGTCGCAGAGGAAAAACCGTCTTTGATCCTTTTCCACATGGAACCAGCCGGTCTTCGAAAAGTGTTTTTTTGAGTATCCGCCGTACCGGTCCCAGTCCGGGATGGAAAAACTTCCGTCTGACCGGCGTGCTTTCTGGTCCAGGGACCGGAGGATCCCGTTGCATTCCTCCCTTCCCTGGACTTTCCCATCCCATGATTTTGGTATCCACTGCCCGAGATCGTCGATGAGCTGCTTCTGAGGAATCCTGACGGCGGGAATCCAGTCCAGCAGCCGGCATTTCTGAAAATGGATCCGGAACGGACCGAAGCCGGGCGAAGTTTGAAGGTGAATTTCCGAAACATCCTCAGGACGTATGGATTTTCCAAAAACGGTCATTTTCTGCCTGCCCACCGTCCTTTCCGGGAAAATTTTCTGGCTGTTCAGCCACCGGAAATCGAACGGGACCGGGACATCCACTTTTGGAATGAGGCCAAAAACCGCGCGCAGCGTCGGTTTTGTTTTCCCGTTTTCATGGAACGAAAGCTGAAAACACACCGAATGTTCTTCCAGAACGGTCGGTTGAAGGAGCAGACACCGGAAATCCGTCAGACGGGTTTCCGGATCCCGCTCCCGGCTGTATAGGAGATAGTCCATTCCGGCTTCCGGGCAGAGAAAAAGAGCTCCTTCTTTTTCCATCGTAAAGCTGCCGCGCAGAACACGGCTTTTTTCCCAGGGCAGAATTTTTTCCATCCAGCTTGCCTCCCCTTCCAAAGACCTTTCTTTTCTGATTTTCACATTGGAGTTCATTATAGCACTTCTGGTAAAAAAAT
>DAITAP010000144.1:4676-4974 GCA_036824225.1 Caproicibacter sp.
GTGTACCGCCATGGATAAAAAATCCACCGCGGCATGCAGAGAGAGAGGGGAGGGGAATATTATTTTTTCCCCGCCTGAGGGAGGGGATCCAAGAAAGGGAAAAAGTCCGGAGCACGAAAACAGACGATCGAAAGGCGTTTAAGCGTGTCGGGCATGTCCGGTATACGGACTTTTCTTAGGAAAGGGAAAAAAAGAAAACCCGGGACCCTTTCCACCCCGCGGCGGAAGGAACCCCGGGTTTTAGCCTGGTGCGCCCGGTGAGCGCACGTTCTAACGGGAGAAAGACCCGAACCCACCC
>DAITAP010000145.1:0-2793 GCA_036824225.1 Caproicibacter sp.
TTTCCGTCGCGGGGAACGCGGCCCAGTTCGCCTTTTCGCCGGCCTTCACGCGGCGGTAGGACTTCAGCGTCCCGTCCCCGTTGAGCTCGACGTTGTAGGCCGCGAGCGCGCCTTCCGCGAACTCGCCCTCCGCAACGGGGGAAAAGCGGAGGTCCCGCGCGCGGTACTTGACGTCCTTTGTGATTCTCCCGCCCGCCGAGCCGGAGGGCCACCGGTCTTCGTCGTAGAGCCAGGTCAGCATTTTCTTCTTTTTGCCTTGCTCCAGCGAACGGCGGACCATCGACATGAATTCGTCGCCCAAGTAGGGTGTGTCGAGGCCGGTGCGCACATGGATATGGTACCCGCCGAATCCCATGCGGTACAGCATCTCGATCTGCTCGTCGATCACGCCGGGCTCCAGCTTGCAGTTCCACGACCAGAACGGCGCGCCCCGGTAATCGTTGGTCGGATTCCGGAACAGTTCCGGATTCAGCGTGGGTTCCTTGCTCTTTTCGTAAAGCATGTCACGTCTCCTTCGTTTCCAGACATCGTTTGTCGGATGCGGCGGAATCCGTTCCCCGGCAGGCATGATTTCTCACCGCGCAAACAAAGCCTGCGTCTCATCAAGAGATACGAATTCCAAAACCGGCATTTCGCCCTTATTGTACTGTCTGCCAATCGAGATTGCAACCCGCGCCGGTCAGATTGCGAAATCGTCACCCGGATCTTTCAAAGTAAAAAGAAACGCGCAGAAGCGCTCATTCCGCGCGGCTAGTCGTCCCGGTTCCGTTTCCCGGTGACCGACTGAATGGAGATCTTCACGATCATGACGGCAGCGAGCTCCTTGCGGATGACTTCGTCCCGCCGCCCGACCGAAGCGGGCGCCAGAGCCCGGCACAGCTGCAGCAGCCTTTTCACCTTCTCCTGGCCGTCGGTGATGAAGGACGCCGTCCCCGTCACGATGACGCTGTCGTAATGGGTGACAAACCGCTCCGGCACAATTTCCTCGCGGCCGACCACGACGAAGGAAATCCGGTCGTTTTCCTTCAGGCAGTCGATCTTGCGGCCTTTCGTGGAGCAGTGGAAGAAAATCGCGTTTTCCTCCGGGACATAGAAATAGTTCAGGGGTACCCCGTACGGAGTCCCGTCCTTTGCGGACATGGAGAGAACGCCGTACCGTCCCTCTCTCAGGACCCGGTAAGCGTCCTCCTGCGGCATCTTTCTGCTCGGTCTGATCATAGCTGTAAATCTCCTTTCCGTTTTCGGTGTTTCGCCGGTCCTGCTGCGTATGGTTCCGAATTTTCCGATGCTTTTATTTTGATCCGGCAACCCCGCCGCGGGGACCGGAACGGCACCCGCCCTTGCCCGGGGCCGGCTGCGTCCCGAGGATTTCGGCTTTCAGCTCTTCGACGGACGGGCGGTAGTCGCCCGTCGTGTCGATGTGGATGGTGGGGACGTCGAGACGGGGCTCGTCGTACGGGCTCACTTCCAGCGGAACCCCTTTTCTGGCAAGGCCGACGCCCTTGTCCCCGTGGAAATACTCCCGCATGGGGTTGCTGAGGCCCCGGTTCACGAACCGCTCCAGGGCGATCCTGTCGTCCTGAACCTTACAGATCAGCACGAACATTCTGCTTTTCCCCTTCAGCGGATTCAATCGCGGCTCCCATAGCCCGCGCTGAAAAGCGGCCTCCGCGATCAAAGACACACGAGCGGACAAAAGCGCCGAGACCGTTTCAAAGAAAAGATCCGTTACGACCCGATTCGTATCCTCCGGCAGCTCGGACTGCCGTTTCCCAAACGTACGGACGTATCCTTCCTTCAATTCGTCCCGGCTGACGACGGGCAGAAACATCTGCCTGCCGAGCTCCTTCGCAAACGTCGTTTTCCCGGAACCGGGCCTCCCCGTCACGACGAGCAGATACGGCTTTTCCATGTGTGCATCCTCCCTTCCGTATGTCCGTGCCGCGCGGCGCGCCCCGGCGTCCGGGGAATTTTCTCTATCTATTGTTGGGAGCTGCCTTCCCCATCGCGTCCCTCAGGCAGGAAAGGATCCTGGTCCGTTCGGCCCTGAAATCGTTTTCCGAATCGAATCCGACCGGGCGGCCGATGGTGACGGTTCTTTCCTTTCTGCTGACGAACACCGGATAAAACAAAAGCTCCCGCCCCGTTTCCCTGTGGTACAACTTCGCGAGATGGACAAAGCCGCCCGGGAAACGATCCGCAGGCTCCGTTTCGCCCCGATTTTCACCGGTCAGGAAAACGGCCAGATGGTTTCCCTCCCTCAGCGCGGCAACGCTGCGCCGGAAAGTCTCCCTGATCTCCCTTTTCCCTTTATAGACGGGGATCGCCCCCGCCGACCGGAGCACCCGGATGCAGAACGGTTCGATCGCGGCGGAGAGCCATCCGCTCAGGGGCCGTTTCCATCCCAGCTCCTTTTTCACAAAATCCTGCTCCAGGTATTTCCGGCACAGCTTTTTCGCAACGACCTGATAAGTCACCCAAGGCCTGAACGGAAACGGAAAGAAAAGCTCCATGACGACGGGCGCGTAAGAGCCCATGTGATTGCAGACGAAGACCGCGGGCGAGCCTTCGCGGACATTGTCGGCCCCGCTGACGCGGTGGGCGGGGAAGAAAAAGCGCACCGCCCGTTTCAGCGCCTGAAAAGCGATCTGTTTTTTGGTTTTCCCGCCTTGCGTCCGCACGAGTTCCGCCCGCTCCTATCCTTTTTTATATCATCATAAAGGATTGCGCCGCTTTGTCAAGAGCCGCGGAGGCATTCCCCTGCGGCGTCTCCATCGCGCCGGGCAAGCCGCG
>DAITAP010000145.1:2810-4625 GCA_036824225.1 Caproicibacter sp.
CAGGTTGTTTCCCGTCGCGGAAACGGCCGCCCTTTTATTTCCCGGAAACATATTCGTTGCCCTCTACATAAAAATCTCCACTTTGCAACGCACGCAACGCGGCTTGTGAGCTGATAACTACCGCCTTACTTCATTCACCACTCCTGCGGAGAACGCATTTTACGACTCCGTTATAAACTCGCAGCACTCCACATGGAGCGTTTCATCATAACCGCGGAATTTAAGTCCGGCGTGTCGGTGGATGAATAAGGGCAAAAACGAGCAAGGCAAATATGTGTCTCTTAAATTCTAATAGCCACTTCCAAAGCAATTTTCAAGTATTTTTCAATATCTGAACGCGGAACTTTCCCCATAGTCCTGGAATTCCAAATTTTTCCGTCAAGACTATCTTCCGCATATAAAAACTGATATGCCGCTATTTTCCTGAATTGACCGGCGGCCATTACGGAAGCGCATTCCATTTCGACGGTGATACATCCGTCCTTTTTACGAGCCTCAACATTATTTCTCGTCTCCCGATAAAAAGCATCGGTTGTCCATGTTTTGCCGAAAACATACGGAATGTTTAGCTCGTCAAAAATACTTCCCAGTCTCTTCGATGAAGGAATATCTACAAAATCGCTTGCAGGCATATAGTGATAACTTGTGCCTTCATCGCGATATGCGGATGTTGGAATAATAAAATGCCCTGCGGTTAATTGCTTATTGAGAACGCCGCAAGAACCAAAAAGTAAAAATTTTTCAGCGCCTTTCGCCAGCACTTCTTCCATCAAAGCAGTTGTCGCCGCACCGCCCAAAACTGTCATATACATACCTAAGTTGTGCCCTTTATATGCGAATTTGTAAATAGGTATCGTTATGCCTGCATGCAGATGGCTTACTTCATGAACCTCGCATATCTCTTTGAGAAGATCAATTATTTTAGATTTGAAAGTTATAACTACCGTACTGGGGAATCCTTCCACAGGAGCTGCAATACAATCCGGCTTTAAAACCTCCGCTGATTTATTATCAAACGTATTTAGAATGCTCATTCTTCCGCCTCCTGTGCGAAGTCATCATAAGTTTTCAAAGCGCTTATTTTGTCGTATCGCTTGCCTGTGACATCCAACCTGCTCACACAATCCCGATAAAATTGAGAAACATTCAAATCGTACCCATGCGAAACCGTGACATCTAAACCGACCACCCGCGCCCGAAATCCGCCTCTCTGGACTTGTTCTTGCAAACCATTCTTTATAATAGCCTAAAGAATCAGTATATTCTCTTTTCCCATCCATTTGAAGTTTTATAATCACAGAATTCACTTAAGTGATCATTTTCAAAGATTTTAAACATATCATCAAAATCATTTGCAAGCTTATAATTCTTCAAATCCTCTTTATTGATCCAAAACACCTCGCCCTCATTGGAAGGAGATAGCGTCCCCTTAAATTGATTCGTTTTATAAAAAAGCACCACATATCTGCTTAGATCATCATTTTGCCATTGCTTGATCCCACACAAAACAGGATTTTCAATCGTTAGGCCTGTTTCCTCATATACTTCACGAATCACCGCTTCTGTAAAGGACTCCCCGTTTTCAATATGACCACCAGGAAAAGTTATGCCGGATCATTTTTTATCAACACGATCTTGCACCAGTATTTTTTTCCCGTCATAAACCATGCACATATTTGTAAATTCCGTTTCTACGCTCCGCTTCATAATCACATAACCTTTCTTGTTAGACTCAAACTGTTATTTTAGGCACTCACTCCTTTACCCTCGACATCAATACCACGCACTCAACGTGGCACGAGGCAAGCACCTGAA
>DAITAP010000145.1:4667-4971 GCA_036824225.1 Caproicibacter sp.
CAAATCCACTAAAAGAATCCGTTCTCGTAAACAAGTCCATATTATTACCTCGAGCGGTCGATTTGGATATTTCCTATATTGCGGAATGCCGTGAGGCGATGGAATAGCTGTTGTTAACAACAATATTCGTTCTGCGTATACAGAAATATGTCCACCGCCTCATTATATCGTAAGGTCAAGGAAATGGAAAAGATGTGGATTGTAAAGAGCGCGGGAGAGTTGACGGATTGGATGTAACATATAAAAACAGCCGCTTTGTCGTGTCATGAAATTCACCATGGAATTACTTTCAAAGAAGTCCATT
>DAITAP010000146.1:0-3183 GCA_036824225.1 Caproicibacter sp.
AAAACTGCTTACAGGAATACAATATGTGATTTCGGCAGGTGGTATTCTGTCCGCCGCAATGGGGATTTATGCATTGCTTCAGGTCCTGAACGGGCAGGATCTTACCCGGCTGAAACAGTCCGCGGTGTGGATGATTGCGGTGATGGCCGGATTCTGCGTTGTTTTTATTCTTACCGCTGCCTTCTCTCATCTTTGGCTCTCCAGAGAGGTTTCGCAGCCGATCCAAACGATCGCGGACGTGGCGCGGGAGTTTTCCAAAGGAAATCTGGGGCTTCGGATCGATTGCCGCTCACAGAATGAAATCGGCACCATTTCGTCGTCCCTTAACGCCGCGTTTTCTCTTCTAAAAAAAGATGTATGTGAAATCTCGGAAACTCTGAACCGGATTGCAGACGGTGACCTTACCATGGAGATCACCCAGAACTACGCGGGAGACTTTGCCCCAATCACGGATTCCTACCGTGAGATTCTTCGGAAGCTGAATCATACGTTTGAAATCATTCAGTCGACTTCCAGTCAGGTAGACAGCGGCGCCAGGCAGGTCTCGGCCGCGGCCCAGCAGCTGGCCCAGGGGGCGACCGAACAGGCTGCGTCCGTGGAGGAGCTGTCCTCTTCCACGCAGGAAATCTCGGCAAGCATTCAGGAAACGTCGGAACATATCAGCAAAGTTAATTCTTACATGGCGGAAACAACGGAAGATATTCAGATGAGCAATCGCCAGATGAAACAGATGCTTGCCGCGATGGAAGAGATTGATGCGTCCTCCGATGAAATCCGGAAGATTATCAAGGCGATCGACGAAATCGCCTTTCAGACCAATATTCTTGCCCTGAACGCCGCAGTTGAGGCGGCGCGCGCCGGAGAGGCCGGAAAAGGGTTTGCCGTCGTCGCCGACGAGGTGCGGGCCCTGGCCGGCAAATCCGCCAATGCCGCCAGCCAGACGACGGCGCTGATTGAAGGCACGATTGCGAAGGTGAAGGACGGCACCGGAATCGCGGAAAAAACCGCGAAAGCTCTGGAGGAGATTTCCACCCGAATTGTCAAAGTCAACGAGGCGGTTGCGAAAATCGACGGCGCGGCGTCAACACAATCCGGGGCCGCCGAACAGATTTCGCAGGGCATTGAGCAGATTTCAAGCGTGATCCAGACCAATTCCGCATCCGCGGAAGAAAGCGCCGCGGCGAGTGAAGAACTGTCCGGGCAGGCGGATCTGCTCCAAAAGGAACTGAATCGATTCCACTTAAAAACGAAGACTGCAGTTTCCTGATTTGAGATTGGAACAGCGGCGGCCCTCCCGGAGGGCTGCCGCTGCTTTTTACAGTTGACCGGTCAGGGCCTTACTGACACGAAACACCCCCGGCATTGCCGGGGGTGCGGTGATTTGGTTTTGTATCCCTATTTTTGATGGAAACAGTCCGCTCCCGGGTAGACCGCCGCAGTCCCCAACTGTGCCTCGATTCGCAGAAGCTGGTTGTACTTTGAAACGCGCTCACTGCGGCTCGGAGCGCCTGTTTTGATCTGCCCGGCGTTCATGGCGACAGCAAGATCGGCGATCGTGGTATCTTCCGTTTCGCCGGAGCGGTGGGAAATGACCGCCGTGTAACCGGCTCCGTGCGCCATTTTGATGGCCCGGATCGTTTCGGTCAGGGAACCGATCTGATTGAGCTTGATCAGGATCGAGTTCGCGCAGTTCATGGTGATGCCCTTTTCCAGCCGCTTTGTATTGGTCACAAAGAGATCGTCGCCGATCAGCTGGATTTTGGAGCCCAGCGCCTCCGTGATCTTGGCCCAGCCCTGCCAATCCTCTTCACCCAGAGGATCCTCAATGGAACGGATCGGGTATTTGCCCGCAAGCTGCTTCCAATAACCGATCAGCTGGTCCGTCGTATACCGCGTTCCCTTCTTTGGCAGCCGGTACCCCTCGGGGGATGCCCACTCGCTGGCGGCGGCGTCAACGGCCAGGACAAAGTCCCTGCCGGGCTGGTAGCCGGCCTTCTCAACCGCCTGCAGGATCAGTTCAATTGCTTCCTCGTCGGTTTTCAGGTTCGGCGCATATCCGCCCTCATCGCCGACGGAGGTGGAAAGGCCCTTGGACTTCAGAATGCCCGCCAGCGTATGGAACACTTCCGCGCACCAGCGAAGGCCTTCCCTGAAGGAAGGCGCCCCGGCCGGCATAATCAGGAATTCCTGAATATCGACGTTGTTCGCCGCGTGCGCGCCCCCGTTCAGAATATTCATCATCGGCACGGGCAAAGTGTCCGCGCCGATACCGCCCAGAAAACGGTAAAGCGAAAGTCCCAGGCCGTTTGCTCCCGCTCTGGCTGCCGCAAGGGAAACGGCCAGAATGGCGTTGGCCCCCAGGCGGGATTTGTCCGGAGAACCGTCGGCGCTCAGCAGCGCGCTGTCGACCGCCGACGTGTCGGTTGCGTCAAGCCCGCAGACTGCGTTGCAGAGGGGCCCGTCAATGTTTGCCACAGCTTTCAGAACGCCCTTTCCGCCGAAGCGGGACGGATCCCCGTCGCGAAGTTCCAGCGCCTCATATGTGCCGGTGGAGGCGCCGCTTGGCACCGCGCCGCGCCCAACCGCTCCGCTCGCCAGTTCCACCGCCGCTTCGACAGTCGGGTTGCCGCGTGAATCGATCATTTCCAAACCCTTTACGGATTTAATCCTGTAATCAGGCATGCTTGACCCCTCTTTCCGTTTACCAAAAGTTAGCAGAAACTTACTCTGTCCATACCATAGCATACCTATTATGTGAAGTCAAGCAATGTTCTATGAAATTATTTTGAAATTGTGCTGTCGGGACCGGGCGCCTTCCAGTTCCCGGCCTTGGCCCGGTATGTCTGCGCCTCCTCCGGAAGGCCGAGCGCCTCATAGCAGTCCGCCAGTTTCCGGAGCGGAAAAATTCCGGAAGCGCGGAGATCAATTTCGCTTTCCGCCCCAAATGCCGCTGTGTAAAACCAGGTTGCGGCCTCCTCGCAGTCTCCTGCGCTCTGAAAGTATTCTCCAAGTTCGCAGCAGACTTCGGCGCACGGCGTACCGCCGATCACATTTTTCAGAGCCGTTTTGAAGAGGTTCACCGAATTCTCCTGCAAGCGGGCGCATCTTGCCGCCACGCACTGGGAAACACGGATGTCGTCGAAGCTCCTGGATTCTTCGTGCAGCGTGCTTTCAAAATAGGGG
>DAITAP010000146.1:3193-3494 GCA_036824225.1 Caproicibacter sp.
TCTCCCGCGAAGAACAGTTCTTTTGCATACATCCGGTGCAGCCGGGAATTCAGCGGACCCTTCCGGACCATTTCCTGAAAAATCAGGAAATCCCTCTTTGCGTGAAGTTCCAACGGACAATGGGTGATCACAATGTCGCTCTCAAGCATGTGAAGCGACAGATCGACCGTTTCATGGACGGGTTCCACCCAGTGAAAACCGCGCACGCGCCGGAACAGCTTGGGCCGGTACTCCACGTCGTAATTGTAATTTGTGTTGAATTGAAGCTGATTCGCATAGCGCATTTCAACCAGCTCGGTTT
>DAITAP010000146.1:3504-4963 GCA_036824225.1 Caproicibacter sp.
GCGTCGGCGGAGTAAATATAATCCTTTGTCGCTTTGGAAAAGGCGAAGTTTCTGGCTTCGGCAAAATCGTCCCGCCATTGGAACGGGAAAATCTTTTCCGTGTATTTTCGGGCGATTCCGGGGGTGGAATCGGTGGAACCGGTGTCGACCACAATAATTTCATCCGCGATTCCGGTCAGACAGTCCAGGCACCGCGCCAGTACGGCCTCTTCATTTTTTACAATCATACAGACACTGATGGAAATCATGTGTTCCGCGCGCTTCTTTCCATAGGGCGGACCGGAAAACGATCCGCCCGGTATTTTCTTCAATCATAGCACATTCTGTCGCCGATTTGTTTAAAATATAGTAAGACTTTGTCCTGCTCTGCCGATATATAATAAAAATAGTTTTTAATGACGAATCGGAGGAATTACATAGATGAAAGCACGTGTGAGACAGGAGAATGTTTCCAAGGAACACATCATCCGAATTTCAGGAGAAGGTCCGTACCACGGGCATCCAATTCGGCTGACCATCGGCATGATCGTAAAGAACGAGGAGAAGACGCTCGACCGCTGCCTGAGCTCTTTAAAGCCGCTGATGGAGGCGGTGGAGAGCGAGCTGATCATCACCGACACCGGCAGCACGGACCGCACGGTGAAAATCGCGGAAAAATACACCGATCACATCATTCACTTCCAGTGGTGCGACGATTTCTCGGCCGCCCGGAACACCGGCCTCAAGGCGGCGCGCGGCGAGTGGTTCATGTTCCTCGACGGAGACGAATGGTTCGAGGATACGAACGAACTCATTGATTTTTTTACAAGCGGCGAATGTGACCGGTACGGGTCGGCTTCCTATATCCAGAGAAATTACAATAATTTTGACGGAAAACGGTATAACGATTTTCATGCGATGCGTGTTTACCGGGTATATCAGGGAATCCGGTTTGTCAATGTTATCCATGAAAACATTCCGGCCGTGAAGCCAATCAAGTTTGTGAATGACTATGTTCACCATTACGGTTATATATTTCACTGTGAGGCGGAAAAAAGCGAAGCAGGAACACAACTCTGCTTGAATTGGAGATAAAAGACCATCCGAAGAACCTGAAAGCCTATCTTCAGTCCGCCATGCAGTTTCTGTCGGAAGACCCGGCCCGGGCGGAACAATACTGCAATTTCGGCCTGCAGATCGAGCGGGAGAATCCTGATCCCCATTGGAGGCTTTCCCTGCTGCATATCCTCGCCACCGCATATATGAAAGAGAATAAAAGTGACAAGCTGTTTCGCTTGTTGGAAAACGACGTCCCCCATAATGCGGAAACGGAGGTCCTCTGGATCGATTTTCATGGCTGCGCGCAGTCCGCCGCCTTTTCAGTCGGGGACTATGAGCGTTCCATTGATCACGGGAAAGCCTATCTGAAACTGTATGAGAAAAATCGTTTGGGCCAGTTGAATCAGTATTGCACCCTGTT
>DAITAP010000147.1:0-4908 GCA_036824225.1 Caproicibacter sp.
AAATATTTTTTTATTTGCCAGCCTCAGCCGCTCCATCAGCCATTCGACCTTCTGAAGTCAGCTCCGCGTTTTCTTCTACCTCTGTACCGCGCATTTTATCCGCGCCGCCGTTCTGGGACAGCTTGCACTGGACGATATTCGCCGGGTGACGCGACCTCTTTTTCGGGAGCGGAGGACAATGATGTCCGGCTCCGGGGGAAAGCAGTTTCCCTGCGGAAATGCTTGACACCGGGACAAAAATGGTGTAACATAAATCTCGAAATCGGAATAGAATAGCATATATAATTAGTATGATTTAAAGGAGGCCGGCGCTTTGAGCAGTCGCTTTTCTGCCTGCTTTGACATCTGTTGTGCTACGGGAAACTGTAGTGCAGTTTGCTGTTGTCTTAAAACAGGGGGAAGGCGATTCCTGCGCCGATGTCTGCCGTAGAAGCATGGAATAATATGCATTGAGAGAAGACGGAGACAGGGTAGCGGATTGCCGCCCTGTCTTCGTCTTCTTTTATCCTATAGAAAATTTCAGGAAAGGAAGAGAACAGATTGCAGAATCACATGCCCGGTTTTAATACGCAGCTTATTCACGGGGGAATCGACGGAGACGCGGCGACAGGTGCCGTAAGCGTGCCGATTTATCAGACTTCCACCTACCGCCAGAAAGGCCTTGGAGAAAGCAGCGGCTATGAGTATTCCCGCACGGGGAATCCCACGCGGGCGTCGCTGGAAAAGCTGATCGCCGAACTGGAAGGCGGGAGCGCCGGTTTCGCGTTTGGATCCGGCATGGCGGCGATTACGGCGGTGCTTTCCCTGTTTCACAGCGGAGACAAGGTGCTGATTTCCAGCAATGTCTATGGAGGAACGTTCCGGGTTCTCGACAAAGTCTTTCGGGATTTCGACCTTTCCTATGGGATCGTCGATACCTCAAACCTTTCCCTGCTGGAGGACAGCATTACGAAAGAAGTGAAGGCCCTGCTGATCGAAAGCCCCGCGAATCCGCTGCTGACGGTGACGGACATCGCGGCAGCCTCTGAGATTGCCCACCGGCACGGCCTTACAGTGATCGTTGACAACACGTTCATGACGCCTTACCTGCAGAAGCCGCTCCGGCTGGGAGCCGATATCGTCGTACACAGCGCAACCAAATACCTGGGCGGGCACAGTGACCTTGTCGCGGGATTAGCTGTAACGAAGGACCCGGAGACTGCCGAGCGCCTCGCGTTTATCCAGAACGCTACAGGAGGGGTGCTTGGCCCGTTTGATTCCTGGCTTTTGATCCGGGGGATCAAGACCCTCTCTGTCCGGATGGAGCGCCACGAGGAAAACGCGGCCTACCTGGCAGATTTCCTGCGCGGGCACGATGGAATTGAAAAGGTGTATTATCCTGGGTTTCCGGATTTCCCGGGATATGAGATCCAGAAAAAACAGGCTTCCGGCGCCGGGGCAATGATATCGTTTGTTCTGTCTAAGCGGTATGATATCAAAAAATTTTTCCGCGGCGTTAAGCTGATTACCCTGGCGGAAAGCCTGGGAGGCGTGGAATCCCTGATATGCCATCCGGCAACCATGACGCATGCCTCCGTGCCCCGCGATATCCGGCAGAAAGTTGGCATCGTCGACAATCTGGTTCGGCTTTCGGTAGGAATTGAGGACAAAAAAGATCTGGCAGACGACATTTCCCAGGCTCTGGAACAGTCGATTGAGGAGGAAAAAGCATGAAATATTATAATGACATTCGGGAACTTATCGGACATACGCCGCTCGTCAAGCTGCACCATCTGGACTTTCCGGAAGGCAGAAATATTTTTGCGAAGCTGGAACTGATGAACCCGGGCGGAAGTGTAAAGGACCGCATGGGCGCCGCTCTGGTCCAGGACGCGGAGGAGCGGGGAGTGCTGAAGCCGGGATATACGATTCTGGAAGCGACGGCCGGGAATGCCGGAATCGGAATCGCCCTGGCCGCGCTGGGAAAAGGGTACCGCGTTGTCTTTGCGGTGCCGGAAAAGTTTTCGGAAGAGAAACAGACCATCATGCGGGCGCTCGGCGCGGAGATTGTCCATACGCCGCTGGAAAAGGGAATGCAGGGCGCGATCGCCAAGGTGGAAGAGCTGAAAAAGTCGGTTCCACATCCCGTGACGCTCAGCCAGTTTACCAACCAGGCGAACCCGCGTGCCCATTACCGGACGACGGGCCCGGAAATCTACGACGATCTTGACGGAAAAGTCGATTATCTTGTCGCGGGAGCCGGAAGCGGCGGGACGATTACCGGCGCGGCAAGGTATCTCAAAGAGAAGAAAACCGGCGTCCGGGTTATCATGGCGGATCCCTACGGATCCACGATGGGCGGAGGAAAGCCCGGAAGCTATGCGATTGAGGGGATCGGCAACACCTTCATGCCGGAGACCATGGAGATGTCCCTCGTGGATAAGGTCTATAAAATTTCGGATTCCGAGGCGATCGAGGAACTTCGGCTTCTCGCTTCGCGCGAAGGGATTCTTGCGGGAACTTCTTCCGGCGCCGCTCTGTCGGCTGCCAGAAAGGCTGCCGCGGAGGCTCCGGAAGGCAGCAATCTCGTCGTCATCCTTCCGGATCGCGGAGACCGGTATTTCAGCAAGCATATTTACGGGTAATGGAAGGAGGAAAACGGTATGAGTCAGAAAAGAAAAGACGGACGAATGTGCAGCCTCTGGCAGGATGCGGAAGGGGCGCGGGCTCCATATGGAAGGGACTAAGGTAAAAGTCGATCTGCGCAGCGTCCATGAAACGCTGCTGCTGCCGCTCTGGGGACGGGCGGAAGCGGCCAAGATGAAAAACCCGGTTCTGAGAGACCGCCAGGCGGAAGAACTGGTAGGAAAACTGGATTACGATTTTTCAAAGTTTCATTCCCAGTTTCGCAGGATGCAGATCCTCGTTCTCGCCCTGCGGGCGAAGGAATTTGATTCCATCATCCGGGATTTTATTCAGGATCATCCCCGCGCCACGATCGTCAATATCGGAGCGGGGCTGGACACCACGTTTTACCGTGTGAACAACGGCAGCATCCGGTGGTATGATCTCGATGTGCCCCAGGTTATCCGCCTTCGCGGCGAGCTCCTTCCGAATTCGCCGAAAGCGGACGCCATCCCGAAATCCATGTTTGATGAAAGCTTTCTGGATGACATTGAATCCCCGGTGGACGGGATCCTTTTTCTGGCGGGCGGTGTGCTGATGTATTTTGACGAGCCGAAAGTCCGGGGGTTTCTTTCCGCCCTGGCCCGGCGTTTTCCGGGGGGAGAAATTGTCTTTGATACCATTGCCCCTTCCATTCTCCCGATGGTGAGCCGTTCGGTGCGGCGGTCCGGAATCAGCGGCGCGGAAATGAAATGGGGTATCCGCAATACGGCTGGAATGGAAAAATGGGGAATCGGGCTGCGTCTTCTGGAAAGATATCCGGTCAGTTATAAAACGCGCCTCTACCCGTCGTGGGGGTTCCCCATCTGCCTTTTCATGAAGTTCAACAACGCCTTTTCCCTTATCAATATCAACCGCATGGCGTTCTCCCGTTCCCGGAAATCGGGGGAAAAACAGAACCGTCCGGATATTTCGCGAAAAAATCCTTGACATTCTGCAAAACCGTGATATAATTTATTCAATCTAAAACATATATAATTAGTATGCTAAATTCACCGGCGCACGGCAGAAAGTGCGCCCCCGGGAAAGGAGACAGAACGAAATGATAAAATCGGCAAGGAGTGGAATGTGTCTCTGTACCACGCGAATGTCCGGAATGGATTTTTCGCTCTGCCGTTCTGTGTCTGAGGGTGAATTGATGGTGGACTGTGGTGTTGTCTAAGGTTCGGCGGCATCACGCAGCTCACGGGTCAGTTGGCCTGTGAGCTTTTTTTTGTAGCTTTTCCGGATTCCGTCCGCCGTCTTTTTCAATTTTAAGCGGGCTGATTTGGATGGAAAGGGGTTTTACCATGAACGGATGGTCCCAAACGGAGAAAGGCCTTCGCGCCGGAATCGCGTCGGAGCGATGTCCCTCCTTTCTCTTTCTGCATCCGCACTGCTTTTTAAATTCATCTGACAAATTTTAAGGAGAAGGTATTTTGATGAAAAAATTCATTTCCGCCGTTTTTGCAGTTATTCTTGGGACAGCGGTTCTTACTTCCTGCAGCGGGCCGTCGAACGGAACGACGTCCGCGGCATCCTCCGGATCCGCTTCGTCCGCGCTTCCTTCGTCCGGAACGGAGTCGGAGGCCGCGTCCGAATCGGAAAAGAAGACGAAAGAACTGAACTGGGTGTCTGCCGGTGAAGTTACCACGATGGATTCCGGAAAAAGTTATGATGTCATCAGCCAGGAACAGATTGATTTTCAGGCGGATACGCTTTACCGGATTAATGAGAAGAACAAAGCGGTCCCCAATCTTGCCACGGCGCTTCCGCAGGTCAGTGAGGACGGGAAGACCGTAACGGTTGATATCCGCAGCGACGCCAAATATTCGAACGGCGATAAGGTCAAAGCCGAGGATATCGTGTATGCCGCTCAGCGCGTTGTGGATCCGAAGACCGGATCCCAGGACGCCAACCAGCTCGTATACATTAAAAACGCGGAACAGATTATCGCCGGCAAACTCGCCCCGACGGAACTTGGCGTGAAGGCTCTCTCTGATACGAAACTTCAGTTTTCGCTGGTCGCGCCGAGCAGCTATATTGACACAACGCTTTCCAGCACTCTTCTCGCGCCTGTCAGCAAGAAATTTGTCGAATCGAAAGGAAAGAATTACGGCCTGACTTCCGACAATCTTCTGTCGAGCGGACCCTACGTGCTGAAGGACTGGGGCGGAACGGATATCTCCTGGAAATACGTGAAGAACCCGTATTACTGGGACGCGAAGAACATCTATTTCGACCAGATCAATGTCCAGGTCGTCA
>DAITAP010000148.1:0-4828 GCA_036824225.1 Caproicibacter sp.
CTTCCTCCCAGCAGCCCTTGTCCTACCTAAGGTCTACTGCATCGAAATTAATTCCGCACAGACAGCGGAAATCCCGGATGAAAAAGTACCGGATATAAATTTAAGAAAAAAACAGCCACAATCCATTCCGGGAATGAAAATCGGCTGTTTCTATGCGATAAAATTTCTTATTTACGGCACGGCATGATCGGCAGAGCGGTCAGCGCCATTCCAGACCGCTTTGTTTGTCCAGTCCGTGTCGGGAAGCGACCAGAACGGGTCATCCGGCGGAAGTCCAAGCGGTGTGAACGCCGTTGTGCAGAAATACAGGCTGCCGGTCGTAATGTAGCCTTCCCGCAGAGACGGCTGCCGGCCGCAGAGGCCCACGGTCAGAAATCCATCCTCCCGGAATGTGCCGGGCATATCCATGCATCGCCGTATGACCGCGTCCAGCGCACAGCGGACCGCTGCCGGAGAAAAATTCTTCGGCAGTTCCTTCCGCCAGGCCATATCGGCGAGTTCATAAAACGCCCCCATCCGATAGCAGAGGGAACGCCCAACGGCAGGAAAACTCCCATCCGGCGCGATCAGCCTTTCCTGGATAACCGCATAACGCTGCGCGCGCTTCACGGCCAGAGAGCGCAGTGCGCTCCATTCCGGGTAAATTCCTCCCACCGTATCAAGAACCTGCAAAAGCAGCGGGTGAATGACGAAGCTGTTGTAATAATCTACATGAAACTCCTCTCCGTCGCGGTACATCCCGTCGCCCGCATACCAGTTCCTGGAAAATTCGCTGACTGCGTAATCGACGCGCATTTTGTCAAATGCGCCTGTTGCTCTGTACAGAAAGCACTCCACCACGGCGCTGAACAGAAGCCAGTTTGACCGGTACGGTTTCCTGCGTCGAATCTGACGCATCGCAGTTATCACGTTTTTGCGGGTTTCCGTCGTGCTTTTTTCCCACAATTCTTTCCACGCGATCAGCAGCCCATCCGCAAGGAAAGCGGCATCCACGATCGGCTGGGTACTGCTCCCGTCATCCAGAAAATCCATATGATCGGATCCATGAGGGTCCACGGCCTGCGCAAGTGCCCGCCGGGCGAGTTCCGCGAATTCCGCCCGCTCTGCTTCTTCCTCCCGCGGGAGGCCTTCGGCGGCTATCCACGGGGCAGCGCCGAGAATCGTCCGGCCGAACGCTTCCAGCGGCGCGGTGAGGAGCTGATCCCTCCCCACAATATCCGGATTCAGAACACGGCGCAGCTTTCCCTCCGCCAGCGGCCGCAAAACAGGAAGGGCAATCCTCAAAAGCCTTGCAATCCAGTCTTTTCGCATCCTTTATAGTTCTCCTTTTTTCCGGAACAGTACTTTATGGGGAATTCAAATCTCATGGCCTTGCGGAATTCCTGATAAGCAAAGTCCAGTCCTTGCCGTTTCCGCCTTCGTCTTTTCCGCCGGGGGAGGTAAAAATCAGATAGCCGTCGAAGCTTTCCTCTTCCTCTGCCTTTAGCAATTTTCCACTCATCGGATCAAACCATTCCGCCCGAAGAGTGGGTGTTTTTTCTCCCCGGACCCCAACCCTGCCGCCTGCCGGAAGATAGACGGCTGACGAAGAACGATCCTTCGTTGACAGGGAGAGCGCTTTTTCCCCTCTCGGCTTTTCCTTTTCCAGCTTCTGCAGCAGCACGTCAGCAGGCCGGTACTCCGCAAAATGAATGACGGTATGGAAGAACTGGTTCAGATACCTGATATAACGTATCCCCGGAAGATCCCCGTTTTCCTCGATAACCGTAACGGAAGTGTTTTCATAGCCGGTGATCACATGCGCGCCGCTCATCAGCGCGCGCCACGCGCCTCGTCTTGTGTGCGCTGGTCCGAACACTTTCTCCGGGTCTGTCCAATACCCGGCTCCTTCATAACCGTACTCGGCCAAAATGGTAACCATCCTGTTTCCCGCCGTGTGATACTGAATTGCGTCTTCCAAGCCCGCGCAGAGATCCCTGCCGCGCCGGCTTTCCATATCGCCCCAGGACTGAAACAGGAGGACGTCGATTCCCGACCAGGGCGAAAATCTGTTTTTCAGCGGCTGCACCGCTTTCGAGCCGGAAGCCGTATCGTGAACCCCCACCGGATGGCGGTAGCCGTCCGCCTTCCGAATGAGTCCGGCAATCCGTTCCGCATACCTTGCGCTGATCAGTTCCTCCCGCGGCCCGTTGCTGAATTCCATCCGTGCGAGGGCATACAGATTGTATTCATTTGACACATCCCAGAAATACAGGCTTTTAAAGGAATCATACCGGGATACCAGGTAATCCACATAGAGTTCCTGAAGCTCCGGCAGAAAATGCCAGCGATCCGTCATCGGCAGTTCATAGCCAAAGGGCATGACAATCAGCTCGACACCCATATCCAGGTCTTCGAACAGTTGGAAGATGCGGTCAACGGCCTGGAAATAATCGAGACGAAACGCCGTATAATCGGGAATTTCCGGAGAACCAGCCCAGGGAAAAGCCTCCCTATTGTACCACGAAGCGTATTGGCATCCCTGCTGGAAAGGAGTCGGGTTCATTTTTACCCGGATCAGATTTTGTCCCTGCGCCTTTCTCCGCGTCAGTATTTTTCGAATATCCACCCCGCAGTACGCCGCTCCGAATAGATTATACATGGTATCCCCAATCACCAGCAGGTCTTCCCCGTCATCAAATCTGAGGCCCCAGCCTTTCCCAGGAAACGCCCGTAAAAATCCTTTTTCCCGGGTTTCCCCTCTTTCGGCGATGATTTCGCCGGAAGCGCACAGGCCCTTATCAGCGGGAAAGGATTTCAGCTGATAGCTCCATCTGCCGGCAAGGGTCGGAACAAAACGCACCACCCAGGTGCTTTTTCCGTCATAGAAGGCATGCAGAACCATGTGTTGATTTTCCGGCCCCTGAAATTCGGCCAGTACTTTAACTTCCAGGAAAGGAAAAGGATAGGTCTTTTCGCTCTGAAAGCGAAGATCCACCCTTTCCAGTACTTTGCAGTGATCCTCCATCAGCGGATTCCTCCCATCGTTTCGGAATGTCAGATTCAGCGTTCCAGCGCGGCTTCCAGCAGCAGATCGACCGTGGTTTCAGCCAGACACTGATACCGATCGGAAGCCCCATAATATAGTTTGACGCTTCCATCCTCCTCGACAATCTGGGAGGAGGAGAATACCACATTCGGCGCATGTCCGCAGAGCTCATAGGGCATTTCGGGAGAAAGGATCGGCTCGGTGCCAACCCGGATGACCCTTGAGGGATCTTTTAAATCCGTCAGCATGACTCCTGTATGGTAGAGATATTCATAGTCGCAGATAGTCTCAACCCCGTGGAAAATAATCAGCCAGCCTTTTTTCGTCCGGATTGGAGTACCGCAGGGACCGATTTTTTTGATGCCCCATACGCCGACGCTGTGTTTCCCGGCCCAGAGAACGGGTTTTTGTTTTCCCCAGAACACCAGATCGGGGGACTGGGTCAGCCAGATGCTTCCGACAGAATTCGGGCGTTCCAGCGCCGTGTAAAGCCCGTTGATCTTTTCGGGGAAAAGCACGGTATTCCGGTATCCGGCTCCTGTGAGAAAGCCTTCCCACTGAAAGCTCTCAAAGTTTTTCGTGCTCATTAAAGCCATCCGCGCTTCTTCGGCATGGCAGCAGAAGGTTATATAATAGGTGTCTCCGATCCGCGTAATGCGCGGATCATAATAGTTATGTCCGAAATGCCGGAATTCCTCGGTGTCCGGCATGGGGATAATATCACGGCGGACCGACCAGTCATACCCGTCGGCGCTTTCGGCGACCATAAAATAATCGAGGAGATTATATCCCTCACAGCGTAAAATCATCAGATATTTTCCATTATATTTTACCGCGGAAGAATTATATACGCCTCTGCAGCTGTAAGGGATCATGTCATTCGTAATAATCGGATTTTTCGCATATCGCCTGACAATTCTTTTCTTGCTCAGTACTCTGGCCATTTTTCATCGCCCCTTAAAATTATCTCATCTGGATTTTCGGCCGTCAGAATAGAAAAAGCAGGTCCATCGACAAAAGTTCCGGGATGACCCTGCCCCAGCAAATTATGAAATGCTGAATTTATCTTTTCTGAATCTTGAAAGTTTATAGGATCACTTGAGTCCGGAATTTAGTTCATCCAGGGCCGGCTGAATCTGACTCATCTTGGACTGAACCCAGGAATTCCAGTCATTTTTCACATCCCCGGACGTCATCAGCTTTTCGATCTCGGCGCGGATTTCCGCTTCGTCGTTGCCGATTTTATTGTAGCTCTTTCCTTGGAAATAATCGAGATTCGCGTCCAGCTTGATAAAATGAATATCGGAATCGTTCTCTATGTTGCGATAAGCGCTCTCAATGAGATTCTTTTCCCAGTCGGGATACGCAGGGCTCTCTAGGGACAAATTGTCGAGAGCGCTTGCCGCACGGCTCCACGGATATGTGCCGTTGGGATCATACGGCGATACTTTCACGCCGGTCTTTGAATCCACTTTCCATTTGACATCCGGTTTGCCGCTGCTTCCCATCGTCCAGTCTTTGCCCGGGATGCCGAAGCCTCTGAAATAATATCCTTCATCGGAAACCAGATAATCAAGGATTTTGCACCAGCGTGACACTTTCGTTTTGTCCATGGAAGACGCGTTCATCGCCGTCTGAGACCACTGGTCGGCATTCTGATAAACGGTAAACTTCCCGTCGGATCCTTTCACCATCGCGAAACCGATTGCCTTGGATGGATCCACGTCTTTCTGCGCTTTTTTAAACAATGTCAACAGGTTAAGGATTATGCTGATTATAAATTCCCTATAAGAAATAAAT
>DAITAP010000002.1:0-41443 GCA_036824225.1 Caproicibacter sp.
CTCCTTCCTTTTTATGTAATCAATGTTAGCTATCACTGATTACTAATATAACATGGGAAAACGCCCCTGTCAAGAAAAGAAAAAAATCCGGGTCCGCAGCACAGGAGGCCGCTATGTATGCTGCGGTGGCGGCAAGCTCCGCCGCAGCATCGGCCGGCGCCTCATCGTCGAATGGATTGTGGAGCCAAGCCGATCAAAGCCAAACAGACGGAAAAAAGCCGCCGCATCTCTGCGACGGCTTTTCGGTTTTACAGCGGACCGCTTGCCGGAAACGGTTTCCCGATTCTTCCTTCAGTCCAATGCGTGACACGCGGCATAATGCCCTTTTGATATTTCTCTCATCTCCGGAGGCTTTTCTCTGCATATCGAGCTTGCAAATTGACAGCGCCCTGCAAATTTGCACCCGGGGTTTGAATGAATGGGGCTTGGAACATCGCCTTTCAGCAATACCCTCTCTCTTGATTTCTCTATTTTGGGATCCGCAACAGGGATCGCGGAAAGCAGGGCCTTTGTATAGGGATGCATCGGGTGATCGTATAATTCCATGCTTTCTGCGATTTCAAATATCGCGCCCAGATACATGACCGCCACCCTGTTTGATATATGCTTCACCATGCTTAAATCATGAGCGATAAACAGATAAGTAAGATTGAGCTTTTGCTGCAAATCCATAAGCAGGTTTACAATCTGCGCCTGAATCGAAACGTCAAGGGCCGAGATGGGTTCGTCGCATACGATAAATTTCGGCTGTATTGCCAATGCCCTTGCAATCCCGATCCTTTGCCTTTGTCCTCCTGAAAACTCGTGGGGAAATCGGTTGATATGGTCTTTGTTCAATCCCACAAGATTCAACAACTCGTATATTTTTTTGGTCCTTTCTTCCCCGGTACATAATTTATGGATATCGATTCCTTCGGCTATGATATCTCCTACGGTCATTCTGGGATTCAGGGAAGCATATGGATCCTGGAATATCATCTGTGCGGATCTCCTGAATCCTTCCTCCTGTTTTCTCCCCATTTTATAAACGTCGATACCGTCGAACGATACTTCTCCGGCTGTAGGTTCGTATAACCCCAGAATCGATCTTCCTGTCGTCGTTTTGCCGCATCCGCTTTCGCCCACAAGGCCTAACGTTTCACCTTCATTGATAGAGAAGCTTACGTCGTCTATTGCTTTCAGTTTCAGATTCTTTCCGACTGAGAAATATTTCTTCAGATGTTTCACCTCAACCAGCTTTTTATCCCCCATCATCGATCAGCCCTCCTCATCCAGGAAGGTTTTAAATCCTCGGGAACATCCTTATGGAGCAGCCAGCAGGAGCATTCGTGATGATCGCCGAGTTCAAAAGTTTCAGGCACGAAGGATTCGCACGCCTTCATCGCATATTCGCATCTCGGCGCGAACGCGCAGCCGGGCGGAGGCGCTATTAAATCGGGGGGAGTGCCCTCAATCGACGTAAGCTTCTCGCCCCTGTGCGTATTCAAGTTTGGGAACGATTTTAAAAGCGCAACCGTATAAGGATGCTGAGGCGAATAAAAAATATCATCGACGCTGGCCGATTCGATTATTTTTCCCGCATACATGACAAGTACTCTTTCCGCTATGTTTGCGACAACTCCCAGATTATGCGTGATCATCACGATGGAAGTGCCGAACTTTTTCTGTATGTCGCGCATGAGGTCCAGGATCTGAGCCTGTATGGTAACATCGAGGGCTGTGGTAGGTTCGTCGGCGATCAGAAGTTTCGGATTGCACGCAAGCGCAATGGCGATCATCACCCTTTGCCTCATCCCGCCGCTGAATTCATGGGGGTATTGCCTGGCCCTCCTTTCCGGATTCGGGATCCCGACCAGATTGAGCATATCGATCGCCTTTTGAAAAGCTTCCTTTTTATTGATTTTCTGATGTCTTACGATGCCGTCGGAGATCTGTTCCCCTACCACCATGGTGGGATTGAGGGAAGTCATGGGGTCCTGAAAAATAATGCTCATTTCCGGGCCGCGCAGGGCTTCCATCTGCCTGTCGTTCAGCTTTGTGATATCTTTCCCGTCAAACTTGATCGATCCTTTTTTTACGATTGCGGGCGGAACGGATAAAAGGCCCAAAATGCTCTGCATCGTGACGCTTTTTCCGCATCCTGATTCCCCTACGACCGCAATGCTTTCCCCCCGGTCGACATAAAACGAAACGTCTCTTACCGCCTGCACCTCGCCCGCATAAGTTTTAAAAGAGACCTCAAGGTCTTCTACTTCAAGCAGCTTGCTCATTCTGCTCACCTCCTAATAGCCTTCTCTCGGATCCAAGGCGTCGTTCAAAGCCCTGCCGATCGTATTCAGAGATATCATCAATACCGCGATCAATATGGTCGGGACGATGAGCTCCCACGGATAATAAGTGACGACGGCCGCGCCTGTATTGGCCAGCTGGCCCAGGCTGGTATCCGGCGGCTTGACTCCCAAGCCGATGAAGCTCATGAACGCTTCCATAAAAATGGCTGCGGGCACAGCCATGATGATATTGACGATGATCAGGCTCATTGTATTCGGGATCAGGTCTTTCATGATGACCCTTTTGCTTTTTGCTCCAAGAAGCCTTGAGGCGGTCACGAATTCGCTCTCTTTCAGAACCAAGACCTGACCTCTTACGATACGCGCCATGCCCATCCATTCGTAAAATACCATCGCAAAGATGAGGGTGGGGATGCTCTTTCCCATGACGACCGTGATCAGTATGACGATGATCAGCTGCGGTATGGCGTACAGGATATTGATGACGCCCATAATGACCGTATCGAGCTTTCCCCCGATATAACCCGACAGCCCGCCGATTGCGGCGCCGAGCAGTTTTGAAATGACGCCGACCGAAAAACCGATCAGCAGGGATATCCTTGTGCCGAGCCACGTCCTTGCCCACAGATCTCTTCCAAAATCGTCGGTTCCAAACCAGTGCTGCGCGGAAAAGGATTGGGTGATGGACAGAGGGTCTGCGGCGTTCGGATCATATGGGACCATTTTGGGAGCCAATATGGACATCAATGCGATGGCGATTACCACTACGCAGCAAAACAGCGCGCTTTTATTCTGTTTGAATTTTCTCCATACATTCTGTGAGAATGTCAGGCTGGGCCTCGCGATGCTGTTCATCATTTCCCTGTTTTTGCCCACTCTTACAAACTGGTCCTGAATCCGGGGGCCACGCTCCATTTCCATTACTTCCATCTTTCACACCTACCCTCTCGAAGCTCTGATTCTCGGGTCGACAAATCCATACGCGATTTCCACCAATATGTTGCACAGGATCAGAAACGCCCCGAAGAATATGGTCATTCCCAATATCATCGAATAATCAAGATTTGTTATGCTGGCGTTGAAAAACTTTCCGAGTCCCGGAACCACAAATATCTGTTCCGCCACCAGGGTGCCCCCTAAAAAGCCCATGACCGTAACGCCAAGGTTTGTGACGATCGGCAGGATTGCGTTCCTGATCTGGTATTTTAAAACAATCTGCCTGTGGGGAAGCCCTTTCGCTTTGGCTGTTTTAATATAGTCTTTATTTCCTTCCTCAGCCATGCTCGCCCGCATCAGCAGCGGCATCCACCCGAAGCATCCGACGCTCATCACGATGATGGGCATGATGGTATAGCTGATCCCCTTCCAGTCCGAAACGGGAAGCCATTTAAGATTCACGCCGAAAATAACCTGCAGGATCGAGCCGATTACAAAATTAGGGATGGTCAGCCCGATCACCGAAATGATCGTACAGACCCAGTCCCATGGCCCTCCTTTCTTGACGGCGGCCAAAATTCCCACAATGACGCTGACTACGATCGCGAAAACAGCCGATCTGATTCCCAGATCCGCGGTATACGGAAACGCCTGGTTGATGATATCATTGATGGTGATATTTCTGTATTTCAAAGAATACCCGAGATCGCCTTTCAACAGATTTCCAAGGTATATGCCGTATTGCTCGGCGATCGGTTTATCCAGCCCGTAGTAATGTACAATGTTCTGCTTGATGTCCGGCGATATCTTCGGATCCGCGAACGGATCGCCGGGCAAGGCCCTCACCATAAAAAAGACGGCCGTTATCAGCACAAACAACGTTATGATTCCGGTGCCGACTTGTTTCAGTATGTATTTGGTCATGGATGTGATACCTCCTTCGGTGATTAAGATATCGATCAAAAAAGGGAAGCCAAACTTTTAAAACTCGAGATAAGATTTAAAAATCAGGCTCCCTTTCAATTTTGATCATCGATTTATGAACTTCAAAGACATAAAGGCAAAGCGTTGGTTTCTCCGCCTCTACAGAAAAGTACCCGGTATTTTATTTTCCGTTGACAGATGTGTATACGAAGTCCGGGTTCGCTCCTACGAAATACCGGTACATGTCTTTTACCCCGGGCTTTACGACATATGCTCCCCTTCCTATATCGTACGGCATAACGTAGGCGTCGTCGAGGAGTATCTTTTCCGCCTGCGCCATCAGGTCTCCGCGGGCCTTTTGATCCGCTGTGGATTTTGCCTCCCGGATCAGCTTATCATATTCCGGGTTGCTGGTGCCCGCCGAATTCTGGGTCGCACCCGTTATCCAAAGGTCGAGATACGTCATGGGATCGTCGTAATCCGGGTTCCATCCTTGACAGGCGACGTCATAATTTAGTTTCAGGCATCTGTCTATTTGGTCCGCATAGGGCGCTATATCCAATTTCACAGTGATCCCAAGGTTCTGCTTCAGTATGGCCTGTATCGCTTCCCCGTAGGTTTTGTATGCGTCGTTGATTAGGAGTTTGAACGATACTTTTGAGGGATCGGAGATATTCAGTTCCTGCATCGCTTTTGCGAGATAATCCTTCGCCTTTGTCACGTCCGCCTTGGCGGGATAATAATGAAGCGGGTGCTCCTTGTTGAATTTGTCCTTTACGCCGGAAATATCGGGCAGGATCAACCTTTCCGCGGGCAGATTCAAGTCTTTGCTGCTCAGTTTCACATATTCCGCCCGATCGAATCCGTAGGCGATGGCTTTTCTGAAATTTACATTTGTCACCAAGGGATTGCTCGATTTCGCGTTGAATGTGATATACTCGACTGAACCGGTATCGTAATACAAGACGTTCTGCTTTGAATCCTTTTTATATTTGTCGTATGCGGCGCTGACCAGGTCGAGCATATCGGTGTCGCCGCTTTCGTACATATTGACCATGGTCTGTCCGTTATCTACCTGAAGGATATTGACTTCGTCAAGCTTTACGTTTTCCGCATCCCAGTAGTTCGGATTTTTCGCGAGGTCGACTTCCTTTTGACGCGTCCAGTTCGTCATCGTAAAAGCCCCATTGTAAACCATCTTATCAGGCGCCGCCGCGAAATCCTTGCCGTATTTTTCAATGATGTCCTTTCTTACGGGGGCGAAGTTTGTGCCTGCCAATACGCTGAGGATATATTTCCCGGGAGCCTTCAGCTTGATTTCGAGCGTCTTGTCGTCAAGCGCTTTCACGCCGAGCTGGTTTAGGTCCTTGATTTTGCCCGAATTGATTTCCTCGGCGTTTTGGATATAAAAAGATGCATACGCATAAGATGCGGCGGTTTTAGGGTCGCACAGCCTTTTGATCGCGTATTCGAAATCATTGGCGGTGACGGGCTGCCCGTCGCTCCATTTTGAGTCCCTGAGATGGAACGTATAGGTTTTTCCGTCTTCCGAAACATCCCATTTTTCCGCGACTCCGGGCACTATTTTGCCCTCGCGCATCCTCACCAGGCCTTCTATTATCGTTGTTCCAACCGTCTGATTCACCATTGAATTTGCAAGCTGAGGGTCAAAGTTCGGGATATCCACGCCATAAACAAACCTTAATACCTGTTTCCCTCCGCCCCTTGAATCCGCGGTCCCCGTAGCTGCCGGTGTCCCCCCTTTGTAGGTGCACCCTGTGAGCGAGCTTCCGACGATCACGAGTGACGTCAACAGAGAGACAAAAATCCGCCCTTTTTTCATTTGATTCTCCTCCTTTTATTATTTTTATTTAACGGTATATGCCATATGCCGCCAAAATAAAACGCTTTTGTTAGCTGATCAGCACAATAACGTTCCTGTTCATGATTTGACGCCCTCTCGATTGTCGGGATATCAATCAAAAAAGGAAGCCGAACTTTTAAAACTTTCTTATGAAATCCGGCTTCCTTTCAAATTAGGATCTATTCACTCTATGAATTTCGAAAACGGCAGGGGTCTGCCGCCTGCAGCCGCTGCACCGTCGTTTTCGGTGTCCCCTTTGGGTCGTACCCCGTAAGCGGGCTTCCGGCGGCCATATGCCGCTGAAGTAAAAATGCTTTTGCTAACTTAATAGGTTAATTACAATATCTGGAAAAAGCAAATGCCATAAATTGGCGTTTTACATAAATATCTCTGCCAATGTTTAATTTTTATGTTAAAACTTCAAATTACTTCAATTTTCATCGAATTGAAGTAATTTCACAATTCTGAAAGTTAATTGTATGTGTGCAGACCCCGATCCGCAAAACGTCCGGTGGTGAAAATCAGACCTCGCTGTTCCCCTCATATCCGGAGCTGGAGCTTGATCCGGTTCGGTCTTCCCGGACGACCGGAAACAGGAAAGAAAATATTCTCATAAATCTAAAATCACATCAAAAATCGTAAGGCGGGGAAGAGATCCCCTGATAAGTGGCCTGTCTGTAGAAGAAATCCGAAATATCAGATACTGATCTGCAAATTTTTCGTTCTTTTCTGGAATATATGAACATGACGTTTAGGCAGGAATGGATAAGCTGTTCCATGTTGTCCGACATATTACATATAAATTATATATTTATTTAAATAATATTGTAAATTGTTGACATTGCCGCCTAAAAGTGGTAACCTGAGTCTGGTTTCACAGCCATATCATAAGTTTTCACCGTCGAATAATTCCGGAGATACAGGGCATATATTGGAGCGTATGAAAGAACTGCAAACGCGTATGGAGCGGGCCAAATTGAGAGCCTGATACCCGCACGGGGCTCCGGCAGCCTTTTGCCGCAGAATTTGAAAGGTTTCAAAGGCGGTCCGGCGGCTATGAGAAAAGCAAAATTTTATTGGAAGAGGATGAAATGATGACGAAGGTAACCAAATGCATCCTGCTGGATGACCATCGGCTGGAGCTGTACTGGGATGGCGGCGTCCAAGGCTCCGACGACGTGGAGAATGTGTTCGTTTCGGTCGGGGGAAACGAAAGGCATTTCCATGTATGGAAGGAGCCGGAGGAATGGGACAAGGGCTGTGTGTACGAGAAGGAAAAGCGGAGAACGACCCTTTATGTGGAAGAATGCCTTTATCCTTACGAGACGGATCAGCTGTCGCTCTCTTTCTCCGGCCGGGTGACCGGGGAAGACGGCGGCCCGGTGGAAAAGTCTGTCCGCTGCGTCCCTGAGTATCATCCTTTTTATCAAAAATACACCAAATCCAAATGCGGGATCGTCATCAAATCCAGCGCCGATGTTTCGGACGAGGCGCACGCAATCGCCGCGGCGGCGGCCGACCATATGCTCAGCCGCCTTCCGGAAATCGCCGCTGTCATGCGGCATTTTCATGCGGAAGTGGCAATTTACGGTTTGGATGAGACCGCCTTCGATATTCCGGAGCACCGTATCGGCTATCGCATCCTGCTCCGCCCGGCGGAAGGGTTCGGCGGAGTGACCGATCAGCCCGTCACCTCGGTTTCAGAGCGTAATCTTTTGCGCATTGTTGAAGGTCCGCATGAAACGCACTACCCCAACGAATGCATTATGGCACACGAATTCGGGCACGCCATCCACCTGATCGGAATCAATTACTGCAGCGATCAGACAAAGGCAAAAGAATTTTTACATACTTACGAGAATGCGCGCCGTTTGGGACGATGGCCCAAAACCTATGCCATCAGCAATTATGCGGAGTATTTCGCCACTCTGACGGCCATTTGGTTCAATGCGATGTCGGAAAGCCCCGACGGCACATGGGACGGTGTCCGCGGCCCGATCAACAAACGGGATGAACTGAAGGAATACGATCCGGAAGCGTATGCTTTTTTTGAAAGCATTTATCCGCAGGAGAACTTTTCGGGAAGATGGGCCGAAACGCCGCGCTTTTTCAACCTGGACGGTTCGCGCATGAGACATATATAAGAATCGGTATTTTACAACACCTCGTTCCAGTGTTAAACTTAACTTGAAATTGACATTAATAGAATGCGAGGTGTGGTTTGAATGAATTACAAAATTGGATTGCTCTACGGAGATGGAATTGGGCCGGAGATTACGCAGGCCACTGAAAAATTAATGAAAGCGGCAGTAAAAAAGTATGGGCTCGAAATGGAATTCCCGGTATTTCCAATGGGTTGGGAAGGGATCAAAAAGTATGGGGACCCGGTCCCCGAAATCACGAAGAGCGGGTTGAAGAACTGTGACGGCTGGGTTTTTGCACCGCACGATTCGGCCTCTTATCCGCCCGAATATTTTAAGAAAACGAATCCCAGCGGCACCATGAGGCATTATTTTAACCTATATTCAAACGTCCGCCCGGCAAAAACATACCCCGGCGTAAAAAGCCATGTGGGCGAGGCGGATGTGGTGGTATTTCGGGAAAACTCGGAAGGTGCTCTTCCTGACCGGAACATGTTCAAAGGTTATGGCGAGTTTATGCCGACGCCGGATGTGGTTGTTTTAAATTCCGTTTTTACCAGAAAAGCGGCGGAAAGAATTGCCCATGAAGCATTCAAAATGGCCATGCGGAGAAACAAGCACGTTACGATCGTCCACAAGGCGAACGTTCTTCAGATGGCTTACGGGATGTTTAGAAGCACATGCTACGAAGTGGGGAAAAATCATTATCCGGAAGTAAAAGTGGACGACTATCATATCGATGCGATGACTGCACATATGGTGAGAAGGCTGAAAGATTTTGATGTGATCGTCACCACGAACCTGTTCGGGGATATCCTTTCCGATCTGGCGGGGGAATTGACGGGAAGTCTGGGCCTGGCGCCGTCGATCAATACGAACGAAACTCAGTGCATGGCTCAGGCCGCACATGGCTCCGCGCCCGATATCGCGGGGAAAAACAGAGCCAATCCCGTCGGATTGATGCTTTCGGCAGTGATGCTGTTTCACTGGCTGGGCGACCATCATGATGATCCGAAATTGTCTGAGGCCGGAAACAGCATGCGGGATGCCATCATAAAAGTAATGGAAGCAAGAATTCTTACGCCGGATATGGGAGGAACGGCGACGACAGGCTTTACCGATGCTGTGATCAAA
Organism: Caproicibacter sp.; assembly: GCA_036824225.1. Classification (GTDB taxonomy): domain Bacteria; phylum Bacillota; class Clostridia; order Oscillospirales; family Acutalibacteraceae; genus Thermocaproicibacter. Next base: position 9,291 of record DAITAP010000002.1, read on the forward strand.
GAAATATAAATCATTTAATGACCTGAGTATTTGGTACGTCTTGAATATTCAGGTCCTTTTTGTAAAACAAATTCGAAAGGGAATAAAAAGAGACATGCCTGCAACCTTTTGGGAGAATTCAGTGATCGAACCAAACTCTACAGAAAGGATTGCAAACATGTCCAGGGGGAATCTTATCGTTAAATGATTACCCGCGCGCGCCCGCAGGAAGAGCTTTTATTCGGAAAAGATGATACAGACCGGGCTTTCCGTTTGAATCGTGCGTCCCGCATAACGCGGGATACCCGTTTCCGGATCAATCCGGAAAGCAACGATCGTATCGCTGTCCTCGTTCGCAGCATAGAGGAGCTCTCCCGCAGGGTCCGTCGTGAGGAAACGCGGCGTCTTGCCTAGCGTTTCGGTGAATCCCACGCAATGCAGATACCCCGTGAACGGATTAACGGAGTAGGTCGCAATGCTGTCGTGGATGCGGTTGGAACAATACACGAACCGGTTGTTCGGGTGCAGGATGATCTCGCTGGCCTGGCCTTCCCCGGTGTAGGTGTCGGGCAGGGAGGGGAGAATCTGTTTGGGTGCGAGGGTGCCTGTTTTCTCGTCAAAATAGCTGAAGGTCACGTTGTTTCCCTTTTCGTTGACCTGATAGACATAGTGGTTGTTTCCATGGATCGCGACATGGCGCGGTTCGTCAAGCTTGCGGGAAGGGACCCGGCATGTCAGCGTGAGAGATCCGTCCGCTTCGATCCGGAAAACATTCGTCTGGCCGAACCCGGTGGCGCGGCCCTGGGCGGGGACGAAAAGGAAGGATTGGCTCCGGTCCAGAATGCACTGATGGGGAAGAGAGACGGCTCCTTCACCGTTTCCCGGAATGACCGTTTCGTGAATGGGGTCGGAGAGACTCCCGTCGTCGTTCCTCACAAGGGTGGAAACTTTTCCTCCCTGCAGGGTAGCGACAAAGCAGTAGCGGTTCGTCTTGTCCACCGAAAGGAAGACGGGGTTTTTCCCGCCCGCCTTGGCGGAATTCAGAAACTTCAGCTTTCCGGTCACCCGGTCGATTCGATAGGCACTGACAAAATCCTTGTCCCCGTGTACCGTATACAGGAAATTCCCGCTCCGGTCGAAACACTGGTAGGACGGGTTTTCAATATTTCCGACCAGCTGGATTTCCTGCCACTCGATCGTTTTGTGGTCGACGCGGTATACCTTCAGCCCTTTCCCCCGCGCGTTCCTTTCCTTTGTCGTCCGGCAGCCGACATATGCGAAACTCATATGGACCATCCCTTCATTTTTTATAAATTCTATTCACAGAAAATGCAACAAATTTTGCGATACAGCCTCGCGGCTTCGCGCCCCGGGAACCGTCTTCCGAAAAGCGATGGCCTATCGAAACCCGCGCGGGCGCAACGGTCCTGTCGCCGCTGCTGTCTGCTCAGATCCTTCGTAGGCCATATGTGCATGATTTGAATCCCGTTTAAAAATTTCCGGTCAAAATCCGTGAACTCATAATCCAACGGCAAAGCTAAGTGTTATCGCCCTGTTACAGATCAGGCGCAGATCAGGCGGTAAACGCCGGTGACTCCGAGCACAAACACGATGACGAGGGCGACGAAAGCCCAGACCCAGTATTCGACGAAGACCTTGTTGATGTCGTATTTTTTCTCCGAACCCGGCTGGGTGGAAAGCGCCCCCATCGCCAGCGCACCGGCGGTGGAGATCGGGCATACGCCCGTCATGGTTCCGCCGATGACGGCTGCGGCCGCCAGTTCAATCGGGGAAACGGCGCCGTTAAAGTGAGCGGCAATCCCGCTGACGGTAGGAACCAGCGTCGGGAATACGACGCCGAGGCCGGAGCTGAAGAACGACATGATGCCTCCCGTCAGGCCCATGATTGCACTGGCGGTGGCCGGGCTCATGACGGAGCTCAGCGCGGTGGTAAGGGTGTCGATTCCCCCGGATTCCACGATGATGTTCATCAGCATGCCGACCCCCAGAACGTCCAGCAGCACGCCCCACGGAACTTTTTTGATGCTCACGTTCTCATCCGCGACGCCGAAGAGCAGAATGACCGTACCCACGAGGAACGAAACCAGACCGACGTTTCTTTTGAGAACGAGGCTGCAGACGATCATGACGACCACTCCGATCAGGGAAATCACCTGGCTCCTGTTGAACCGGATTTTTTCCTGCGGCAGATTTGTTTCCTGCTTTTCGACCTTCTCGATTTTCCAGCCTTTATAATAGACATAGGCGAGGGCGGCGAGAACCAGGGAAGAAACGAACATGCAGAGCCAGATGGGGAACAGGTTGTCGCTGACCTTCTGTTTTGCCAGCAGGTTCATCACCAAAAGGCCCTCCGGCGTGATCGGCGTCAGCCTGCCGCCGAAGCATCCGGCTTCCCCGATCAGCGCGAGCATGAGCGGGTTGTAGCCCGCCGAAAACGCGATCGGTACAGCCAGCACGGGGATGATCGCCAGGTTTGGAATGGAGCCTGGCCCGATTGCGGACAGTATAAAGCCGAGGCAGTAGATGACAACGGGGATGAACCAGACGGAGCGGTTGACGGAGACCGAAACAAACATCTTTGCGATCTTATCCAGCGTCCCGTTCTGGATCAACATGCCGAAAAGGTATGTAACGCCCGCCATCGTGACGAACAGGGAACCGCTGAACCCTTCGATGATGACCTTCTCCTTGACCCCGTAGATCAGGCTGATGATCACAGCAAGGCCGATGGAAGCGATCCCCACGTTGCTTTTCCAGATACAGCCGACTGCAATCGCCACGATAAGCGCGATTAAGGATACGATGCCTAAACTCATTCAAATTACTCCTCCCAAATATTTTTTGACCCCTTTCGGATCTGTGACTAATTTAGTAAGCCCTCTCTTTTGAAGGCATAACAAGTCATCGCAAAATTATTCTTTTAGAAATACACTGCGAATATAGCGCTGGACAAAGCTAGAACTATGGCCCCGCCAATTCGTGAAAGCACAACCGCATACGGCATAAGCTCCAGGCGATCTGTGGCGCTCAGCAGTACGACATCTGCGCTTCCGCCTCTGTTCGCACAGCAAAGGCCCACGATGATGGAAGAGTCGATGGGATAGAACCCGACCAGCTGGCCGAGCAGCCCAGCACCAAGAGCAACCCCGATGATGATCATAAACGTGACAAAGAAAGTCTGCGGGGTGAGCGCATTTACGAATTCTCCGAAATCGGTAATGGCGATGCCCATTCCGGCAAAGCACATCGGCCCCATTTTCTCCGTCACGAATTTGGAAAGATACCTGACCCCCGCGCAGAAATGTTCCGGGATGATCCCCAGAATTTTGGCAATCGTTAGAAAAACGACTAAGTAGGCATAAGGATGGATAATAACTCCCCCTATGTCGGGAAGAAGATATCCGCCGACAAAGCACGCCAAGGCATAAAACCCGCCTGTAATGACAAAGCCCGCCGCAATATCGGTCGGAGAAGGCTTTACCTCTGTCTTCGACTTAGCTCTTTCGCTTGCTTCCTGAACTTTGTCTCCTTCTTTACCCAAATGGCGAAGCAGCTGTGTTCCATCGCTGGCTAAGTTCGGGAAAGTCTTGCCCAGACGGCTGAGAATGACTCCCAGGATCAGGGCGATCGTACTTCCCAGTGTCAGTATCGCAAGTGCAACAGGATAATACTTATCCTTTGAAATGCCTGTTACCCGCTGAAAAATTTCGCTCATGGGCACGGCACCCGCACCGTTTCCTCCGCCGAGGTTGGGAAGGACATAGTAAGAAAAGATTTTTCCCAAGTCCATCCCCATAAGGCGGCCGCCTATAATTCCAAATAAGCCGGCGCAAAGAATGGTTCCGAGGAATACGGGGCCGCAGCGCGCCAGGGTTTTAAGCAGGATGTGTCTTTATCGACGGAAAGCAGTCCGCCTACCATAAGCAGCCCTACATATAGCTGTAAAAAGCCTATGCCGTCATAGAAGGTGGTGATCGACTCCACATATTTTTGGGGCAGCCATTTCATAAAGACCATAAAAGACGGAAACATGATCGCCATCATGCTGCCTCCGCCGAACCAATTGTTCCAGATCGGAAGGCGCTTTCCAACCTCCATGAAGATCATGCCCAATACAAAAAGTATGGCTAAGGTGGACAGCATGTCTTTGGTTAAGGATTGTGTATAAATGCCGAGGATTACCGGAACTGCGAGACCTATAAAAAGATAAACCGGAACGCCGCTCAGCTCATAATGAAAAAAGCGGTAAGATAAAGACTTCTCCTCTCCAACATCCACCATAAAAAATCTCCTCCTCAAAATTATTTTTTAATAGGAAGACTTTGGAGTAAAACGATCGTGAAACGCGCCGCTGGTTCCTTTTCCTCCTTTCCCTTCATTGAAAATTCGTTCAGATAACGTAATATTCCACAGGACGACCTGGTGGCTGTTTCGCTATTGGGAAATTATTTTATTTCCACGGTAAAGATCGCTGAAATTCTTTAGGTGAAAATTGGAGAAACGCTATGCCTTCTTCTGCTTCTTGATGTAAGAAAGCTGCCCTCCGCTGAGGATGATTTCGATTTCAATATCGCTCAAATCCAATTTTGTGCGGAACGACGTCCCTTTCGTCAGGTTGCGGATGGTGACCTTTCTGGATCTGATCTGGCTGTTCGAATCATCGATTTCCAACTCATCCCCGAGCGAGAGGCCGTCGTAATCCGCCGGATCCTGAAACAGAAGGGGGATTACGCCGTGGTTGATCAGGTTGTTTTTATGGATGCGGGCTATGGACTTTGCGATGACGGCCTTCACGCCCAGATACATCGGGCAGATCGCCGCGTGCTCTCGGCTGGAGCCCTGGCCGTAGTTCTCCCCGCCGACAATGATGCTCGTGCCGAATTCCTTGGCGCGCGATACGAAATCCGGGTCGTAGCGGCTGAATGCATACTGGGCGATCAGCGGGATATTCGAACGCATGGAAGAGAATTGCGCGCTGCCCGGGGTAATATCGTCCGTCGAAATATTGTCGCCCGCCTTCAGGCTGATTTTCGCTTTGATCCGTTCCGCGGGCGGCGTATTGATCGGCAGCGGCTTGATATTCGGCCCCCGGATCACCTTGACGTTGCTGCCGTCGGCGGGGGGCGCGATAATCATCGTGTCGTCGATCGGGTAATTCGCCGGTTCCCTGATTTCACCGAGTGCGGAAAGATCGCCCAGGATATCCGCGGGATCGGTGATGAAGCCGGTGATGGCGGTCGCGGCCGCCACCTCCGGGCTTACCAGATACAGCTTCGCGTCGGCTGTGCCTCCTCTGCCCCTGAAATTCCGGTTGGAAGTGCGGACCGAAACGCCGCCCGTCGGCGGGGCCTGCCCGATGCCCGGGCACGCCCCGCAGGCGATCTCGGTGATCCTGGCGCCCGAATCGACCAGGTCGGTGATGACGCCCTCTTTCAGCAGCTGCCGGAAGGTCTGGCGCGTTGCCACCGAAACCGTCAGGCTGACGTCGTCGTTCACTGTTTTGCCCTTCAGAACCAGAGCCGCCTTTTTGATATCGGCATAGGAGGCGTTGGTGCAGCTTCCGATATAGACCTGCTGAACCGGGATATCGTGAACCTCCGGGATCGTCTTTACGTTGTCGGGCATATCGGGGCACGCGATCAAAGGCTCGATTTTGGAAAGATCGAGCGTGATTTCTTCGTCGTACTCACAGCCTTCGTCGGCGCTCATCGGAACAAAATCCTTTTCGCGGCCCTGCGCCGCAAAGAATTTGCGGACCACCTCGTCCGCCGGGAAGATGGATGTGGTCGCGCCCATTTCCGCGCCCATGTTCGCGATCGTGCCGCGTTCCGGCACTTCAAGCGTTTTGACCCCTTCTCCGGTGTACTCGAAAACCTTGCCGAGCCCGCCTTTTACGGTGAAGCGCCGCAGCATTTCAAGCGCGACATCCTTGGCGGAGCTGCCGGGCCTCAGCCGGTTGATCAGATTGACCCGGATGACCGCGGGCATTTTCAGCCGCATGGGGAAGCCTGCCATGGCGACCGCCACGTCCATTCCGCCCGCGCCGATTGCCAGCATGCCGATCGCGCCGCTCGTCGGCGTGTGGCTGTCCGTCCCCAGCAGCGTTTTGCCCGGGATGCCGAAGCGGGAATAATGGACAGAATGACAGATGCCGTTGCCCGGGCGCGAAAGGTACAGCCCATATTTCTTTGCAATGGACTGCAAAAAAATATGATCGTCCGGCGTCTTATTGTCGACATACAGAAGATTGTGGTCCAGATAGCTCACGGAGCATTCCGTGCGGACGCGCGGAAGATGGAGTGCTTCAAACGCGAGGTATGACATCACGCCCGTGATATCATGTGTCAGCGTCTGGTCTATTTTGAGATGGATTTCTTCTCCCGGCACCAGTTCTGCCGGAGAGGTCAGATGCTTGCGGATGATTTTTCGAATCAGATTGTCTGGCATGAAAAGTAATTCCCTCCGTTATTTAAAATGATTTTACAAGCAGTTCCTGATCAAGCTTTGGAATCTTTCGTGAAAAGTGCCCAAGATTGTGCAATTTGTAACAACTGACTTTATCATAGCATCACTATAATTTTTGTAAAATGCCAATATTAATATGGGTAATATAGATAAAATTGTATAACAGAGCTGAAAAAGCAATTGTGCATGTCAAAAAGATTAAAATTTGTCTATTTTATATGTGCATAATGCACAATAATGGAACAGGACAGATTTTTCGTTACAGATGCAAAATGAATCATGAGATCCATACAGAAAAAAGCATATGGAAGCGTCTGTGTTCCCTGTGGAACAGGGACACGGCAGACGATATTCCGCGAAAAGAATAAGACACCCGGGCTCCAACTTTGGAGCCCGGGTGTCTTTGGAATCGTCTGTCGTGGCGCGGCTGCCTGCCGGTTCATCAGCCCGTCTCGGTGTTCATTCGGCTGTTTCCCCTGTGATTTCGAAGAAACGACATCTGTGAGAATACCTCGCCCGCAATTTCGAAAAACGACTCTTCCGCCTCGCTGAGATAAGCGTCCTTGCGGTAAAGGGCCAGAATATCCCATCTGACGGGCTGTCTCGCGAGAGAATAAATATCCACTTCGGCATCACATTTGGCCAGCTCGATGGTCATGGCTGGTACAATCGTCACGCCTATCCCCGCCGACGCAAGGCGGCAGGCGCATACGTTGCTGTCTATTTCCATAAAGACATTCGGCTTGATTTTATAAAAATCGAAAAGAAGGTCGAGAAAAGTCCGGAGCGCGTGTCCCTTCGTGAGAAAAATGAACGGAAGGTCCTTTATTTTATTGAGATCTACCGCATCGGGATTGCCGTCGGCCAGATATTCAGGCCTCACGACGTTTTTGGCGGCTACGAGGAACAGCTCCTCGCTGTAAATGCGCCGTGTCGCCAGGTTCATTTCATTCTTTTTGTCCCGGCCTTTCTTATTGTTGTTCTGAAAAGGAAGAATCGCAAAATCGAGCTGCCCTTTCAGAATCCCATCCACCAATTTATCGCCTTTGCAGGAAGAAATCTGGACGTCGATGCCGGGAAACTTCTTTCGATAGCGGGGTAAAATCAGAGGCAGCATATAAGTGCATCGTTCAAACGGAAAGCCAACCCGGATCCGGCCCTTCCTGTTTTTTGAAATGTCGGCCAGCTCTTTGGACATATTGTTCGCCATCATCAGAATCTGCCGGGCATACTTCAGATATTGTTCGCCGGCAAAGGTGAGGGAGAGCGGCGAAGTGGAGCGGTCGAAAAGCTGCACGCCCAGCTGCCCTTCCACTTTGGAGATAAAATGGCTCAGGGCCGGCTGTGAAATATAGAGCGAGTTTGCGGCCTTCGTGATGCTTTGGTATTCCGCCACGGTACAGATGTATACCAGCTGCTGCATATCCATTTTGCATACCCCCTTTCCAGCAAGGTACCACATTCATGCAATTCTGTCAACAAGCCGGAGAATCGGAAAAAATATTTATGTAATTTGGTTTATACCTTTCATACCCAAATAAGCATTTTACTTAAAGCTGTTTTTCCTTTAAGATAATTATAGTGAATTGTGCCCAATTTTTAGGTTTTAAAATCCCGATGTCTCTATGAAATTTGTATATACGAATCGAACTTTAAATGAAAAATTTTGGACCTTGATGGAAGTATCATGGATCTGCTTAGGAGGGTTAATCAATTGGAAGACATCAATAACGCCACGAAAAAATTTGGCGAGCTGATTGAACAGGATCTGGCGCGGGTATCCCGCATGAAGGAAACAAACGAATTCACCGATTTCAAAGCGCTCGATAAAATCGTGATTGGCATCCTGCCGGGCGACGGAGTGGGGCCTATTCTGATGAAACAGGCGCTGCGCGTCCTGCGAAGCCTGATTCAGACAGAGCTTGACAGCGGGCGCATCGAGATACGGGTCATCGAGGGGATGACGATCGAAAACCGTGCAGCAAGGCGGGAATCCCTGCCCCCCGAGATTTTTGAGGAGATCAAAAAATGCAATGTTATCCTGAAAGGGCCGATGGTTACGCCGCGGGCCTCGGATCCCTGGCCAAATCTCGTGAGCGCGAACAGCCTCCTGCGCCGGGGGCTTGATCTTTTCGCGGCGGTCCGCCCCATCCGGATCCCTTCCAAAGGGATCGACTGGACTTTCTTCCGCGAGAATATCGAGGGAGAATATATCTGGGGCGACAAGGGGATTCAGGTGAACGGCGATCTCGCGGTCGATTTCCGCGTACAGACGAAGCAGGGCAGCGGACGCATTGCCCGCGCGGCTTTTGAATTCGCCAAAAACAACGGGAAAAAGAACGTGACGGTGGTCACCAAGGCGAACATCGTGAAACTGACGGACGGCAATTTTGTGAAATCCGTCCGGGAAGCCGCAAAAGAATATCCGGGGATCACGGTCGAGGAGCGGCTGGTGGACGCAATGGCCGCGAAAATGATGAACCCGGCGTTCAATAAGGGGCTGGAGGTCTTTGTGCTGCCCAACCTGTACGGGGATATCATCACGGATATCGCCGCCGAGCATCAGGGCGGGCTGGGGAGCGCGTCATCCTCCAACCTCGGGAACAAATATGCGATGTTCGAGGCCATTCACGGTACGGCACCCGACCTGATCGCTCAGGGAAGGGGAGAATACGCCGACCCGAGCAGCCTGATTCGCGCGGTCGGCATGATGCTCGGCCATATCGGCTATCCCGGCCTGAAAAAGAAGCTGGATGACGCCATGGATATCTGCACGATTACCGAGCGCCGGGTCGCCGCAACCACTCGAAAAGAGGATGCCACGGCCGGGGAATTCACCGATTATGTGCTGGAGACCTTGGGAAGATAGGATCAGTATCATTTTTCAGTCGCTTTTTCGAAGTGCTTCTTTGAAAGAGCGACCTATTTTTGGAAAGAAGGGTACCTGATGAAGATCAAGCAAAGCGCGGTTGCCGGCACGATGGAGTCGAGCGATATCATGGTCACCATCGCCCCCAGCGACGGCAGCGGCATTCAAATCGAGTTGAACAGCACGGTGGAGAAGCAGTTCGGGCAGGAAATCCGCCGGGTGATCCGGGATACGCTGACAAAGCTTGGAATCGACAGCGCTTCTGTCACCGCGGTGGATAAAGGCGCGCTGAACTGCGTGATCCATGCGCGCGTGGAAACGGCCGCTCATCGTGCGTGCGGCGAGAACCATGCCGACTATGTTTGGGGTGAATGAGATATGAAACAGCTCAGAAGGACGATGTTGTTCGTGCCCGGGAACAATCCCGGGATGATCCGGGACGCCGGCATCTATGATGTCGACAGCATCATGTTTGATCTGGAGGATTCGGTCTCGGTCGGCGAAAAAGACGCCGCGCGGTTTCTGGTCTATGAAATGCTGAGAACCATCGACTATCACGGCAAGGAACTGATTGTGCGCGTCAATTCCCCGGACACCGGGACGGGGCTTGAGGATCTCAGGGCGATGGTCAGCACCCGCAGGGTCGCGATCCGCCTGCCGAAGACGGAATGTGCGGAGGATGTGCTCGGATGCGAAAAGAAAATCGCGGCCATCGAGCGCGAACGCGGCATCCCGGAGGGCTCCACTCGGATGATGGCGGCCATCGAAAGCGCGGTGGGCGTGCTGAACGCAAAGGAGATCGCGTTTTCCACAAAACGCCTGATCGGGATCGCGCTCGGCGCGGAGGACTATGTCACCGACCTGAAAACGACGCGCTCCGCCGACGGAACCGAGCTGCTGTTCGCGCGCTGCATGATCCTGCAGGCCGCGCGCGCGGCGGGGATCGACGCGATCGACTCGGTCTATTCCGACGTCGACAACGAGGAGGGCTTCCGCAGCGAGGTCGCCCTGATCAAACAGCTCGGCTTCGATGGAAAGAGCATCATCAACCCAAGGCAGATCAAGCCGGTGCAGGAAATCTATACGCCGACGAAGAAAGAGATCGACAGGTCACTTGCCGTCATGGATGCGATCGAAGAAGCGAGGAAAAAGGGCTCCGGCGTCATTGCGCTCAACGGCAAGATGATCGACAAGCCGGTTGTCGCGCGTGCCCAAAGGGTGCTCGACCTCGCCCGCGCGGCCGGCGTTTTGAAACAGGAGGACAAAAATGAACGCTGATTTGAAAAAGATACCGTTCCTTGACGAGATCCCTTCCATCCATACCGTGTTTGAGCCGGATCGGATCACGAAGGATGTCCGGCCTTTGGCGGAGCGGCAGAAGCAGGGAAATAAAATCGTGAAGGACCTTGAAACCGCAATCCGCCTTTCCGGCCTAAAGGATGGCATGACGATCTCGTTCCATCACCATTTCCGCAACGGCGACTATATCGTCAATATGGTGATGGATCGGCTCGCGGAAATGGGATTCCGCGGGCTTGTGGTTGCGGCGTCGTCGCTGACCGACTGCCATGCGCCCCTGATTAAGCACATCAAAAGCGGGGTGATCCGCCGCATCGAGACCTCCGGCCTGAGGGGCGAGCTCGGGGAAGCGGTTTCCGGCGGGCTGATGGATGTGCCGGTGGTGTTCCGTTCCCACGGCGGGCGCGCCTATGCGATTGAAACGGGGGAACTGCCGATCGACGTGGCGTTTCTCGGTGCCCCGTCGTGCGACCCCTACGGGAACGCGAACGGCTATTCCCTCGAAAGCGGGGGCGGCGTGATGTGCGGCTCCATGGGCTACGCAAAATGCGACGCGCAGTACGCGAAGAAGACGATCGTCATCACGGACAGCGTCGTCCCTTATCCCAACACCCCGTGCAGCATTCCGGAAACCCAGGTGGATTACATCGTAAAGGTTCCCAAAATCGGGGACCCGAACGGGATCATGAGCGGCGCAACGCGCTTTACGCGGAATCCGAAGGAACTGCTGATCGCCGAATCCGCCGCGAACGTGATTATGGCGAGCGGGTATTTTGAAGACGGCTTTTCGTTTCAGATGGGGAGCGGAGGGGCATCCCTCTCGGTGGCGAGGTTCCTGCGCGATAAAATGGCCGAGCGGAACATGAAAGCCGGCTTTGCGCTCGGCGGCATCACCGGCTCGGTGGTCGACCTTTTTGAAGAGGGCCTCGTCAAAAAGATACTCGATGTGCAGAGCTTCGATCTGAAAGCGGCGGAATCGGTCAAAAAGAACCGTTTCCACCAGCAGATTTCGGCCTCTTATTATGCCGGCCCCGGGGGAAAGGGCAGCGCGGTGAACCAGCTCGACGTCGTTATCCTCTCGGCGCTCGAAGTGGACTGCGATTTCAACGTCAACGTGCTGACCGGCTCCAACGGTGTGATCCGCGGCGCGATCGGCGGCCATCCCGACACGGCCTTCGGCGCCTCCGTTTCCATCATCGTCGCCCCGCTGATCCGCGGCAGGATCCCGTGCGTGGTCGAAAAGGTCAACACGGTCGTGACGCCCGGAAAAACGGTGGATATCGTGGTGACCGATCAGGGGGTCGCGGCCAATCCGCAGCGCGCGGATCTGCTGAGCCGCCTGAAAAAGTCCAATATTCCGCTGTGTACGATCGAACAGCTGAAGGAGAAGGCCGAACGCATCGTCGGCAAACCGAAGCCGGTCGAGTATACCGACAAGGTGGTGGGCGTCGTCACCTATCGGGACGGCTCCGTGATCGACCTGATCCGCCAAGTGAAAGATTAGGGGGAAGGTTGTGATGAAACTTTATCCGAACGGCGTTTATGTGATTGACGGCCGGAAAATCGTGGAGGCGGACGCCTCGAATGCCGAGCGCTTAAAAGCGGCCGCCCACGGGGCGGATCTCAAGAAGGCGAGGGAAGGCACGATCTCCTATTCCATTCTGAAAAGCCACAACCATTCCGGCAGTATGGAGAAGCTGAAAATCAGATTCGACGCGCTGGCTTCCCACGACATTACGTTTGTGGGGATCATCCAGACCGCCAAGGCGAGCGGGCTGAAAGAGTTCCCCATTCCCTATGTGCTGACGAACTGCCACAATTCGCTGTGCGCGGTCGGTGGCACCATCAACGAGGATGACCACCTGTTCGGGCTTTCGGCGGCGAAAAAGTACGGGGGAATCTATGTGCCGCCGCATCTGGCGGTGATCCACATGTATATGCGCGAGAGGATGGCCGGCTGCGGTAAGATGATTCTGGGCTCCGACAGCCACACCCGCTACGGCGCGCTTGGCACCCTGGCGATCGGCGAGGGTGGCGGCGAGCTTGTGAAACAGCTGCTCTGCAAAACCTACGATATCGATTATCCCCGCGTGGTCGGGGTTTATCTGACGGGGAAGCCGCGCTCCGGGGTGGGGCCGCAGGATGTGGCGCTGGCGATCATCGGGGAGGTCTTCCAGTCCGGCTATGTCAAGAACAGCGTCATGGAATTCATCGGCGACGGGGTCGGAAACCTGTCCGCCGATTATCGCTGCGGCATCGATGTAATGACCACCGAAACGGCCTGCCTGTCCTCCATCTGGGAAACGGACGACGAGAAAATCAGGGAGTTTTTCGAGATCCACGGCCGCCCGGAGGATTACCGGGAGCTGAAGCCGGCGGACGTCGCCTATTACGACGGCCTGATCTATCTGGACCTTTCCGCCGTGAAGCCGATGATCGCCCTGCCGTTCCACCCGTCGAACTGCTGTGAGATCGACACGCTCTGCGATCACCTGGAGGATATCCTTCACGATGTGGAAGAGCGGGCGGTGAAAACGTTCGGAAATCCGGATGTGCGGGGAAGCCTGACGGGCAAAATCGTGGACGGCCGCCTGAAGGTGGACCAGGGCGTCATCGCGGGCTGCGCGGGGGGCATCTTCGGCAACGTGATGGCGGCGCATTCCGTGCTGAAGGGGCAGAACATCGGAAACGGGGAGTTTTCGCTTTCGGTCTACCCTTCCAGTCAGCCGGTCATGCTGGAGCTGACGCGCAACGGGGCGCTTTTCGATCTGATGAAAGCGGGGGCGGTCATCCGCACCGCGTTCTGCGGCCCGTGCTTCGGCGCGGGGGACGTTCCGGCCAACGGGGCGCTCTCGGTCCGGCATACCACCCGCAACTTCCCGAACCGGGAAGGCTCCAAGCCCGGCGCCGGGCAGGCCGCCTATGTCGCGCTGATGGATGCCCGGAGCATCGCGGCGACGGCAAGGAACAAGGGCTTCCTGACTTCCGCTGAAAATTGTGACACGGATTCCGATATTCCAAAATATTTCTTCGATCAGGGGCCCTATCAGAAGAGGGTGTACGACGGTTACGGAAAGGCTCGGCCGGACATCGGGCTCCGTTACGGCCCGAATATCGTCGACTGGCCGGAAATCGCCCCGCTCGCCGACGATCTGCTTTTGAAAGTCGTATCCTATATCACCGACCCGGTCACGACGACCGACGAGCTGATCCCATCCGGGGAAACGTCGTCCTACCGGTCGAACCCTCTGGGGCTTGCGGAATTTACCCTTTCCCGCAAGGACCCGGCCTATGTGGGCAGGGCCAAGGAGGTGCAGAAGCTGGAAAAGGCGCGCCTTGCCGGGGAAAATCCCGAAAAGCTCTCCCGGGAGCTCGAGAAAGTCTTTGCGAAGATCCGGTCGATCAAGGGCTTTGAATCGGCGGACCCGATGAAGATCGGAATCGGATCGGCGGTTTACGCGGTCAAGCCCGGGGACGGGAGCGCCCGGGAACAGGCCGCCTCCTGTCAGAGGGTGCTGGGCGGCGGCGCGAACATCGCGGGGGAATATGCCACCAAGCGTTACCGCAGCAACCTGATCAACTGGGGCATGATCCCGTTCCTGCTGGATGGAAAACCGGGGTTCGGCAGCGGAAGCTATCTGTTTGTCCCGCGGATCCGCAAAAAAATCGCGGAGGGCTCCTATTCTCGGATCGAGGCGTATGTGATCGGGGAGCGGGCCGAAAAGATCGAGCTCGGGATCGCGCCGCTGACACCCGATGAACGGAAGATCATCCAGGCGGGCTGTCTGATTAATTACAACCGAGACAACCGGACGTAAGATCTGCGGGGGTTTTGATATGGAATTCGTTTATGGGAGACCGGTCGCGGGGGAACTGAAGAAAAAGACGATACGGTTTCTGCGGGAGGCTTCCCTGGATTTTGACGAAAGCGCGGAGTTTACCGTCTGCCTGATGGAAAACGGGGAGATTCTGGCGACCGGTTCCCGGCAGGGCAAGGTCCTGAAATGTCTCGCCGTCTTGAAGGACATCCGCGGGAGCGGGCTTGCGGCCCGGATCGTGACGGAACTCGTCAAGGACGCCGTGTCGGCCGGCTTCGCGCACCTGTTCCTGTATACGAAGCCGGAATCCGGCCGGATTTTCGAGGCGCTCGGCTTTTATCCGGTTGCGGGCACGGAGGATGTGCTGCTGCTGGAAAACGTAAAGAACGGCGCTGAAAAATTTGTAAGCAGCCTGGACTGTCCCATAAAAGAGGGGAAAATCGGCTGCATCGTCGCAAACTGCAATCCCATGACCAACGGCCATCTCTATCTGGCGGAAACCGCCGCCCGTTCCTGCGACTTTCTTCATCTGTTCATCCTGTCGGAGGACTGCAGCCGCTTTCCCGCCGATGTGCGCATGATGCTGGCGAAGCGGGCGGTTTCCCATCTGCGCAACGTCGCCGTGCATCCCACCGGCGATTACCTGATTTCCGCGGCGACGTTTCCCGACTATTTCATCCGGGACAAAGCGCGCGTGGAAAACATCCGCTGCATGCTGGACCTCGTCGTTTTCGCTAGGAAGTTCGCGGGGCCCCTGCACATTACGACGCGGTTTGTCGGTTCGGAGCCGTTCAGCAGGACGGCGGATTGTTACAACCGCGTCATGAAGGAATATCTTCCGTCCCGGAAGATCGAAGTCGAGATCGTGCCCCGCCTGGAGATCGGCGGTTCGGCGGTGAGCGCCGGACGCGTCCGCGAGCTGCTGGATGAAGGGAAGCTGGAAAAAGTCCGGGAGCTGGTTCCCCTGGCGACCTATGATTATCTGAAAAAGGCGGGTTGGCATGAAAGACGCGAATGAGCGGAATCATGAAACGGATTGCGCGGCTGATGACATGCTGAACCGGATTTTGAGCGCAAGGGAACGGCGCGCGGATGTTCAGCGCGGGATGCTGGCCGAGTTTGGCCGGCCGCTGATCAGTTTTACGCTCAATATCGCGGGGGCCAGAAAAACATTTCCGCTTGCGCAACAGGCCTTTTCGGAGGGCAAGCTTCAGATCGCCCGGCAGCTGGAACGGGAGGGAATACCGGTTGCCGTTTACCGCGAGATTTTCGGCGATGCCGGCTCCTGCGGCATCTGGGCGCTGGATGCGGACCCGGTGCGGATCAAGAAACTGGCGATTTCCATCGAGGAAGGAAGCGGTCTCGGGCGGCTGTTCGACATTGATGTGCTGCGCGCGGATGGAAGCGGAATTTCGCGGCGGGAGCTGGGCCTCCCGATGAGGAAGTGCCTGATCTGCGGCGCGGAGGCGCATGCCTGCGCGCGGAGCCAGAAGCATCCTGTGGAAGAGCTGATCCACAGGACGGAGGAGCTTCTGCGGGATTATTTCGACAGGCGCTTCGCGGATCAGGTGGCGGGCGCGGCGCTTCGCGCGCTGATGTACGAGGTGTCGGTGACCCCGAAGCCGGGCCTGGTCGATAGGAACAATAACGGTGCGCACAGGAACATGGATTTTTTCAAGTTCATCGACAGCTGCTCTGCGCTTGTACCGTATTTCCATGCTTTTACAATGAAAGGCATGAGGTTGAAAGGGACTCCGGGACAGCTTTTCCAAGCCGTCCGCTACACCGGCCAGGCGGCGGAGGATGCCATGTTCGCCGCAACAGGCGGCGTCAACACGCACAAGGGGGCGATTTATTCCCTTGGGCTGATCTGTGCGGCGGCAGGCAGGCTGCACCGCGGGAAGAAAAAGGCGGGGCCCGGGGATGTGACGGCCCTCTGTTCGGAGATGGCGAAGGTTTCCCTGAAGGAGTTGGAGGAGAAAAAATCCGCGCCGGAGACACACGGCGAAGCGGCCTTTTCCCGTTACGGATTTCTTGGGGTCAAGGGAGAAGCGGCAAACGGTTTTCCCAGCGTGATCCATGTTGCATTTCCCGTTCTGCGCGGCCTGCTGAAACAGGGCGTTTCCTATAACGATGCCGGGGCGGTCACCCTCCTCCACCTGATCGCAACCGTGGAGGATACGAACATTGCCGCGCGCACGGAAAAGAGAACTTATGCCGCGGTTCGGCGGAAAGTCCAAAATCTGATTGACAGCGTGACGGACACCGACGGGCTCCTTTGTGCCGCGCGCCGGCTCGACGGGGAATTTATCGCGCTGAATATCAGCGCCGGCGGCTGCGCGGATCTTCTGGCGATTGCCTTTATGCTGGTCTTTCTGTATCAGCCTGATTGAAAAAGGCTTGTGAAAATCGATGGAGAGCTTTCGGTCAGGATATCTTAAAGCTCAGGTGCAGAATATCCCGGTAAAAAGCCTGAATCGCTTTGATCGGGCTTGGCACCTTGACATCCAGGGCCACGAGTATCCCAAGCACGAGCACCAGCAGAAAGAGGATGGAATAAACGGTAAGGTCGTGCCACCGCTTGCTTTTGACCATGCCTGGCACATCGATTGCGGCAATCCCGGCGAAAGCGATCAGCACCAGCAGCAGGTTCATGCTTTCACCTCCCGGGCTCTGCCGAGCTTCCGCAGGCAGGCCACCAGCAGAGAGACAGCCGGAAGCAGGAACTCGAAGGTCAGCGAAAAGAAGGGAGCCGTGGTCGCTCCCCAATTCTTGTTTTCCATCATGGATTCGAAAACAAAAAGGGAGTAGAAGAATACAAGCGCCGCGGAAATCAGGATAAGAGGCGGATGATTTTTCGAATTCAGGGACTGCGCTGTTCCGGATGCCTGACCTTCGTGACCGGGATTTGAGAGCGGCCGCCTTTTCCCGCTCAGCATTTGGGTCAAGCCCAACACGAACGCATAAAGCAGGATGCTTACCTTTAATAAAAACAAAATTATCAGGATCACCCCATAAACGCTCTCCAACCGGGTGAGGATGTCCCCAAGGCTCACATACCGTATGGATTCAAAAGCCGGCAGCGACACGATCGAGACAAGGGGGCCCAGCGTCACAATGTCGCGCATCAGGACGATCGCCATAGACACAGAGGAAAGGACTAATCCGAGCAGAAGAGGCTTCGCGGCCTTTCCGTTCTTTCCCAGCATGGGCGTGAGCATGGTAAAGGCTAAAACCTCTCCCATTGGGACCGCCGTGACGGAGACGGTAGCCTGAACGTATTTCTGGGGCTCCAGCCGGAACAACGGTTTCAGAAACTCGGGCTGTACCTCCTTGAGGACCAGAATGGCGTTGAGGGCCAACGCTCCTGCGGAGATGATGAATAAAAGAGTGGACAGGTTGATGAGATTCTCAATTCCTTTGCGAAGCGTATAGACGCACCCGAGCAAAAACACAGCGATGGCCGCTGCGATCGGGGTTTCCGGCATCATGTGGACCGCCACGAAATTTCCAAGGTCGCGGGTATTGAGCGCAGCGAGCGATGCGAAGAAAAACAAATATAATGCGGAGATCACTTTCCCCAGAATCGGCCCGAATATGATATCGTCGATTTCGACCAGGCTCTTCCCTGGAAATTTTCGCAGCAACCCGGCATAGATGGCTACGATCGGGAGCATAAACAGCAATCCGGTAAAGGCCATGGCCCAGGAATCGTTCCGGGTCACACTGATGATGAACCCGGAACGCAGTACGGTGCCATGGATAAAGCAGAACACAGCGAATGCCAGCTCTTTTGAGGATATATTTTCCTTTTCAAGCGTCATTGCCCACCTCCGGGAACTACCGGCTCTGTCAGGCTGCCTGTGGAATGCAGCATGACATTCACCTGGACGTTCAGGCCGATCTTTGGAAATTCCCGCTCCCAGTTTTCTTTCATCTTTTCCCACTCTTCCGGATATTCCTGATGGATTGCCTCGCCGAATCCGAACACGTCGGCGGAAAGCGTTCTTGCCTGATGAAGCGCGTTTTCAATGTCGGCGCGGATTGCTTCCTTCATGAGCCCTTTCAGCATTTCGACGTTTTCCAGGCGGGACATATCTTCGTTGGTCTCGTTGCTTTCGATCGTTCCGTCCCCGTTGACCGTAAGCTCCATCCGGATCGTTCCATCCCCGTTTTTTACGGGCTTTAATTTGCTGTTGGAATCGAAGATTTCCAAAACGACCTGTCCCCACCGGGTGTCCAGGGTTTTCACTCCGCTTTTCGCCTGGTTCGTCACCCATAAAAGGCCCCTTGTCTGTGACTTGTCAAGTTCTCCGATCATTTTTCCTCCTTTGAAAACCGCAGTGTCTTCCAGCTTTATGTGCTTTTCCCCTCCGGATTCGTATACCTCTATCATCGGGGCTACGGGGGCTTTGGAACCGCTCAGCGTGGCGATGCTGAAATCGCGCAGGGTTACGACTGCCGTTTCCGAGTTGATCTCCTGGTCTTCCATCATGTCGCCGATCTGGCGCGCAGGGATTTTCTCCAAGGCGGCTTCCCCCTGCAAGATATCCGACGCCTTGCCCTTTGAGATCAGGAGATCGGCATGCAGGCGCGATTCATAATCGCGCGCGAATGCATCCAGCCCTTCCGCCATGTCCCGCTTTGCCAGATCGCTGCTGAAAATGAACACTTCATTATGCGAGAAATACGGCCTCCGGCTTTGCATATGCGTGATTCCCCGAAGGACGGAGAGCACGCTCTTGTCCGTGTAACTGATGTTGACATAGGCTTTTTCGCCGGCTCCTCCGGCTTTCGCGGTTGAGCCTGACCCGATCGCCGAAGCCTTGACCACCTGAGCCGTCAGTTTCAGCGTGTCCGGCTGATCGCCCACGTCCAGCCCGGTGCCGAGCACGATAGCCAGTGTGTTGAGCTCCCGTCTGCTCCAGCAGGAAGACAGAGACAGAATGAGAAGCGTGCAGAGCAGAACCGCGGTGGCGCGGCGCGCTTTTTCCCGGCGTTGACGGGAAAAGGATAAGGAGAAAGGCAGGAACAGCTTCCTGCCGGTTTTGACAGCTTTTTTGATCATGGCTTTCCACCTTGTTCATCTGTGCCGCCGTTCGGGGCTTCTGAATTCCGCTGGCTATCCTGTGGCTGAATCTCCTGCGGGCGGGTTTTCATGTCCCGGAGAGGGGCGCGCACGACGGTGTCTTTCAGGCCGGCCTTTTGGAATGGCGCCAAGGGCGCCAGATAATGAGCGCCGAAGGATCGCAGGGATGCGAGATGGATCAGCAGGATGAACGCGCCCATTGTGATGCCGAAGAGCCCCATGGTGGCTGCCAGGATCAGCAGGAACCATCTTGCCAGCGAGATGGCGTCCGATGCGAAGGGAATGGAAAAGCTGGATACAGCGGTGATTGCGGTGACAATGACGACCGGCGCTCCCACGATCCCGGCCTGTACGGCTGCTTCCCCCATCACCAGGGCGCCCACGATGCTGATGGTCTGTCCAATCGGCCGGGGCATGCGGACGCCCGCTTCCTGAAGAATCTCAAAAATCAGCAGCATCAGGCTCATCTCCACCGCCGCCGGAAAAGGCACACCTTCGCTGGAAGCCGCCATCGTAAACAGCAGGGTGGTGGGGATCAGCTCCTGGTGATAGGTGGTGAGCGCGATATACAGGGCGGGGGTAAACAGGCTGATCAGAAACGAGATCAGACGCAGGACGCGCATCATGGTTGCGTAATAGCTGCGTGTGATATAATCCTCCGTGTTTTGAAAGTTTTCCACGAACAGCATGGGCATCGATATCACGAATGGGGAGCCGTCCACCGCTATGGCAACCCGGCCCTCCAGCAGCTTCCCGGCGATCGCGTCCGGCTTTTCGCTGCACCAAAGGGTGGGGAAAACCGAAAAAGGGGCATCTTCGATATAATGTTCCACATAGCCCGCGGCGAGGATCGCATCGGTGTCGATTTTCTTCAGCCGGCGCTCTACCTCGCAAACCAGATTCGGATTTGCAATTCCTTCGATATAGAGGATGTTCACCTGGGTATGCGTGCGTTTTCCAATCACTGCGGAACGGATTTTGAGCGCCGGGTCTTTTATTTTCCGGCGGATCATAGATGTGTTGGTCCGCAGGTTTTCGGTAAAGCCTTCCCGCGGGCCGCGGATGGCGGCTTCGCTCGTCGGCTCGGTGATCGCTCTTTTTTCCCAGCCTTTTGCGCCGATGTCGAGGGCCTTGCAGGAACCCTCGGTCATCAGGACGGCGTCGCCCGACAGGCAGGCATCCATCACCTCGCTGTAGGTGAAGGCGGTTTTTACTTCCCCTACGGTCAGCAGCCTGTCCCGGATCTCGTCGATCCCCGAAAGGTCGGACGCTTCCTTTGCATGGAAATACCAGCCGTCGTGCATGAGCGGCTTTATGATGCTGTCGTTTATCGTGGACTGGTTTACCATTCCGTCCAGAAAAATCAGCGCCGCTTTCACCTCTGCTCCTTTGTCCTTTCCGAACGAAAACTCGCGAATGATCAGGTCGGAGCTTTCCCCGAACCTGGCTTTGACCGTGTCGAGATTCTTTTCGAGCGCAGGGGAGAGGCCCTGCGTGCTTTCCTCACTCCGCCGGCTGTCTTCATCCTCTTTTCTGTTTTGCTTATGCTGTTCCTTGAACAAACGGATCAGCTTGATGATAAAATGCATTTTTGCCAGCCCTTCATTTCCATTGGGTTATATGGCTCCGCTTTCGGAAACCACGGTTCCTTGAGAATGCCTCAAGTCGGATTTTATTTTCTGCCGTTCCAGAAAACGGCAGTGTTTTTTTTTGCGTGCGTTTATTCCTTTGAAACGGCAAAATGGCTGTTGATTCAGCCTGTCTTGGTCAACTCCACTATTTTTTACTTTTTTCCAGCATCTATTGGCTTTTACAGGAAAATAATGACTTTATCAGTCTTGCAATCCCCGTCGATGCGGAAAAAAGGCTGATCTTTACAAAACCGCCGAATGTAAAACCTTCCCAGCGAGCACCTTTGAAAAGGAAGTGCTGCGGGGAGTGAATTTGTCATGGAGGAGCTATGGGCGTAAGGGCGCAGACCGGCGGCAAACCGGTTTGCATATGGACTTTATCCACCTTTGGTTTGAAAATAAAAAGACCCGCCGGTTTCTCGGCAGGTCAGATAAGCAGGTCAGATAAGGGGATAGA
This sequence comes from Caproicibacter sp., assembly GCA_036824225.1. Classification (GTDB taxonomy): domain Bacteria; phylum Bacillota; class Clostridia; order Oscillospirales; family Acutalibacteraceae; genus Thermocaproicibacter. The sequence goes on from DAITAP010000002.1 coordinate 30,919, forward strand.
TCCGGATAGTCTGACTATGGATTAAATTCGATGATCCCTATGGCCATTCGGAAATTCAGTGCCTCCGCGCCGCCACCTTGACGTTGGAAAAATCGGCCTTGTCGAACTGGCGGACACAAAGGAACAGGAAAACAAGCCCGATGAGAAGAGTAATCAGCAGCCCCAGCCCGGGTGTGATCAGAAAGCCGTGGATATTGTAAGCCACGCCCTCCTGAACAAGAGCCGCGGTCGGTGTGTGCTCCATCTTCAGAGAGATGAAACGGAAGATGGATGTCAGGTAGGTCAGGGGGTTGAGATAGACCAGGGGCATCAGGAACTTCGGCATGATGGTGGTCGGGATATAGGCGCCGGAAAGAAAAGTAAACGGCATGACCACAATCGCGCTGATGATCTGGAATGAAGCGGAGTTGCGGGAGACCGTTGCGAGAAACAGGCCGATCGAGCCGAAGGTCACGCCGGCCAGCGCCATGACGCCGATCATTTCCGCCAGATGGATGGGGTCGAGTCTGAGTCCGATCAGCAGGCTGATCAGGGTGAGGAGCAGTCCCTGCAATACGGAAATGACGCTTGCGGAAAGAATGTGCCCAACGGAAATCTGCGTCCGTGAAATCGGAGCGACAAGAATTTCCCTCATAAAGCCGCTCGCTATGTCGGAGAGGATGGCGGTGGAGTTGCTGATGCTGCCCTGGAACACCGTCATGATGATGATCCCCGCGATCAGGTAATTCATGGGCTGCGCAAACCCGCTCATCGCGGATTTCATCAGGAAGGAAAAGATAAACAGGAAAAACAGCGGCATGAGGATGGTCCCGAGCAGCTGGCCCTTATCCCGTACAAAATTCAGCAGATTGCGCTTTACGATAGCGCCGACGGCATTCATGATGCTCTGATCTCCTTCCCCGTGACGGACAGGAACACGTCGTTGAGCGAGCCCTTTTTTACTTCAAAATCGATAATGCTGTTCCTAAAAAGAGACAGCAGTTCCAGTGCTTGGGATGTTTTTCCGATGTTGACGAGGAAACGCCCGCCGTCGGCCTGATAGCTGAGGGCCCCTTCGCGGAGGTAGTTCTCCATTCTTTCGGGTTCTCTGCTCCGAATGGTAAGGGTCGTGCTGGTATACTGCTTTTCGAGATTTTCCGGGGTATCGAACGCAATCAGCTTGCCGCGGTCGATAATCGCGACATGGGAACAGATTTCGGCCTCATCCATATAATGTGTCGTCAGAAAGACCGTGATATTCTTTTCCTTCTGCAATTTCCGGATATAGGCCCACACGCCGGCCCGGGTCTGCGGGTCCAGCCCGGTGGTCGGCTCGTCGAGAAAAAGGACCTTCGGAAAATGCACCAGCCCGCGCGCGATTTCAACACGGCGCTTCATGCCGCCCGAGAGACCGCCCACCGTGGCTTTTCGCCAGTCCGTCAGCTCCACCAGCGCAAGCGCGAACCGGATGCGCTCCTCCGCCTCGCTTTTCGGCACCTGATAAAAGCTGCAGTGCAGCCTGAGGTTTTCTTCGACCGTCAGTTTTTCGTCCAGCGTGGATTCCTGAAAGACGATGCCGATGTCCTTGCGGACCTTGTCCTTCTGGGCGGACACGTCGTGTCCGTTGATCCGCATCTCGCCGGACGTCTTGTCGAGAATCGTGCACAGCGTATTGATGGTCGTGCTCTTGCCGGCCCCGTTCGGGCCGAGGAAGGCAAATATTTCGCCTTCCTTGACGATGAACGAGATATCGTCCACCGCTTTGAAGTCTCCGTAACGTTTGGAGAAATGCTCCACTTCAATGATATCCTGCATATGCTTCACCTGATTTCTTTTGTCGGAACCTTTACCAGGGGAACCTGCCCGGCTTCCCGGGGAAGGCGTGAAGATCCGGGCATGGGATGCGCCCACCGAAGTGATGCCGCCTCCGCAGCTCCGCCAGATCGTCCAGTTCTTCGCCGTCCTCGCCTGTTTCCTCTTTCAGTTTGCTTAAAAGCCGATCCAGGATGTCCGAGAGCTTTTCGCGGTCTTCGTCGGACAGGCAGTCAAACAGGCTTTCGGCTTTGGCACGGCTCCTTTCGATCTTTCCGGCCTCTTTCGCGCCCGCTTTGGTCAGGATAACCTTTGCGTCGTCACCATCTCTGGAATCCAGCTCGACGAGGCCCTCATATTCCAGGCGCTCCAGCCAACTTGCAAGCCTGCTCCTGCGGATGCCCGACAGGTCGGCAAGCTCCTTTTCGCTTATCCCCGGCCTGGATTTCAGCAGCGTCAAAATTTTTTCTGCGGATAAGCCGGGGCAGGCTGGATACATATTCCGGTTCTGCACCAGGCGAAGGAGCAGACCCGCCTCGATCATCTGTTTGGATAAATCACGATCTTTGTTGCTCATTTTGTAAAACCTCGATTGTCAGAAAATTAAAAGGTACCTTTTAATTAAATTATAAAGGTACCTTTATTATTTGTCAACTGTTTTGAAAAATATTTTCGGAAATTGAAAGCCGGTCAGGCAATATCCGCCTGATGCCGGTAAATCCGGGATTCCATTCTTGACAGCGGAGGGGCCTTGTCCTATACTAAAATTGTGAAGGGGCCTTTTTGTAAGAATAAAAAGATAAAAAAATGTGTCGAGGGGAAAAATATGAGCGGCAGTCAGCATGATTTATATGAACAGCTTGTGCGTCTCGAATGGCTTCTCCGCCGTTATCGAATGCGGAATTACAGGGAGTATGGCCCGATGGCCGATCCCCATCGCGGTCAGGGGAGGGTGCTGGCCCTGCTGAAGCTGAAGCCGGATATCAGCCAGAAGGAGCTTTCCAATATTTTGGACATCCGTTCCCAGTCGCTGGGCGAACTTCTGGCCAAGCTGGAACGGAGCGGGTATATCACCCGCTCGCCTTCCGAGGCAGATCGCCGGGTGATTGAGATTCATCTGACGGATGCCGGCAAAAAGGCGTCGAGCCTGGAAGAACAGCAGCCGGATAATAACGAGCTGTTCGGATGCCTGAAGGAAGAAGAACGGGAGACGCTGTACGGCTATCTCACCCGCGTCATCGACGACCTTGGGAAGAAGCTGGGGGATGACGGCTTCGATTTGGAAAAGCATATGCTGTTTGAAAGCAGGCTGAGGGAACATTTCAATCATGGCGGCCCTCACCCTGGAGCCGGCATATTCGGAGGAAGGCCGGAGATGCATGTCCCGGGTCGGTTTTGGGGCGGAAACATCGGGGGACGGCCCAGAAAAAAAGAAAATCCCGAAGGGAAATAGCCGGGCATAAGACGCCCGGCATACCGAACCCTTGGGCGGATAAATGGGCATCATAATAGAAAGCGGCGGGCAGCTCAGGCGTCCGCCGCTTTTTTTGAAGCAGTCTGTACCGGATCGGATCGTGGAAGAGGTGGTCCTGTTTTCGGAATCTCAATTTCGTATGGCTTCGGGACATCCCTCCTTCCTGTTTTTTCAGCATATGACAAAAGCTGATCCCTGTGACGGACGGAAACAATTTGGGTTTCATCTGATCCCTTTATTTTCACCTTGACAAATAAAGAATGGAATGATATGATAATTTTGCAAAATTTAATTTTTGTAAATTTATTTTTAGGAGCGATCCCATGTCTGTCTACGATTACGAGTATCTGTCGATTGAGAATCGTCCGGTAAAAATGTCCGAATACAAAGGGAAAGTAATGCTCGTTGTCAACACGGCCAGTAAATGCGGATTTACCCCGCAGTACAAAGGGCTGGAAGAGCTTTACCAAAAGTACAAAGACCGGGGCTTTACGGTCATTGGCTTTCCCTGCAATCAGTTTATGGAGCAGGAGCCGGGCAGCGAACATGAAATCTCCGAGTTTTGCTCGGTGCGTTACGGCGTTACTTTCCCGCTGTCCAAAAAAGTCGACGTCCGCGATGAAACAGCCGTACCGCTGTATCGATACCTGACGGCGCAAAAGGGGTTTGAAGGGTTTGGCAGGGGAATAAAGGCCAAAACCATGGAACTCATGCTCAGGACCAGATATAAGGATGGCTTTTCCGACGATCAGATCAAATGGAACTTCACCAAATTCCTGGTCGATCGGGATGGAGCCGTCGTTTCCCGTTACGAACCGACTGTAGAGCCGAAGGACATTGCCGGCGATATCGAAAAATTGTTGTAAGGAGGTACCATATGAACAGAGTCGTTTACGTTTCAAGGGGCGGCAATACGAAAAAGCTCGCCGATGCCATTGCCAAAGGCGCCGGAGCGCCGGCTGTTTCAGTGGAGCATTTCGATCCATCCGAATCGGTGGACACCCTTTACGTCGGCGCATCCATTTATGCCGGAGCCATCGATGGCAGACTGCGTCGATTTTTGGCGGGTCTGAAACCGTCGCAGGTTAAGTGCGTCGTCGTGTTCGGCACATCGGCAGGCAAAAAGACGGCTTTGCCGGAAATAAAATCCATCCTTGAGCCAAAAGGCATAGGTGTCTCAAATGATGAGTTCCATTGCAGGGGCTCCTTCCTGTTCGCCAATCGGGGACGGCCGGACGGAGAGGATTTGAGACAGGCCGAGGCATTTGCAGAAAGGACTTGCAGGGAGCAGAAATGAATGATCAGATTTTAAGACTTGAAAACCAGCTCTGTTTTCCGCTTTACGCCGCGGCTAAAGATGTGGTGAACCGTTATAAGCCGCTCCTCAGCAAAATCGACCTGACCTATACGCAGTACATCGTCATGATGGTGCTGTGGGAATACAAGAGCGTCAGCGTAAAGGAACTGGGGGAACGCCTGTACCTTGATTCCGGCACCCTGACGCCGCTCCTTAAGCGGCTTGAGGGCAAGGGCTTTGTCCGGCGCGCGCGTTCCAGCAAGGATGAACGGACGGTCGATATCACGGTCACCGAAGCCGGGGAAAAGTTAAAGGAAAAAGCGGTAAAAATCCCTCTGGAAATGGCAAAGTGCATGCCGCTTTCCCCGGAGGAAGCCAAAGCATTGTATACGCTTTTATATAAGCTGCTGGACAAATGAACCGTGGATCAAAATTTGGCTGTCTGAAATCAAATTGCAATTTAGCATAATGGAGGGCTGGGTGGGAGCATAGCTTCCAAATATGCTGGGGGTAGAAAAAGAATGGCCGGAACAGCGGCACTGCCGCCCCGGCCATTCTTCTATAGACCTGCTCTTCGGGAGTAGTGAGAGATATTGTGTAATAATGCCGCTGTATCAGTTCGGTTAAAGTGCCATGGCCGCTTCATAAGCTCCCCAGATAGCGGACATCACGTTTCCCGGCCGTTCGGCATCGCCCAGCAGGTGGACACGGTCGCCCTTGACAGCTTCGTACAGGCTGTTGTCGCTCCGGTACCCGACGGACATGACCACATGGTCCGCAGGGAGTTCGACGGTGGATGGGATGCCTTCCGGCCCCACCGCAAACATCAGCTTGGCGCGATTCGCGACGTTCGGGTGGTTCTTTACCGTGACCTTCACGGCAGCCTGCCCGTTCTCATAGCTCACGAGCGAAGCGCTCTTGATAACGTCGACCTTGTAATAGTCGAGCAACTCCATCAGCATGTTGTAATTGGCCGCAGCAAGACCGAACACGTTGAGGATCGTGTCCGCCAGTTCGATGATGGTGACCTTTTTGCCCTGCCGGGCAAGCTGATAGGCGATTTCGCAGCCAGTGAGGCCGCCGCCCACCACCAGGATGCTTTCTCCTTCTACAGTGCCTTTGCGGAACGCCTCGATGGCATAGGTGACATGGCTTTCGTCAAGACCCGGTATCTCCAGTTTCCGTTCCGTTGCGCCGGTTGCGACGAACAGCTCGTCGTATTGCATCTGCCCGAGGGATTCCTCCGTGATTTTCGTGTTCAGGTGTATCCCAACGCCCAGGTTCTCCATCTGCTTTTTATACCAGGCGAGCAGACGTTTGTCGTCGTCCTTGAAATCCGGCGTCGCCGCCGCGACGAATACACCGCCGAGCTCACCGGTTTTTTCATAGAGCTCCACCGTATGGCCGCGCAGCGCTGAAACGCGCGCCGCTTCCATGCCGCCGATCCCGCCGCCCACGACCACGACGCGTTTTTTTACGGGGGCGGGCTTGATCGCATAGCTGACCTCCCGGCCGCAGGCGGGGTTCAGCGCGCAGCTGATATCCTTTCCCTGGAAGATGCGCCCGAGACAGCCCATATGACAGCAGATGCAGGGCCGCACATTGTCGAGATCGTCCGCCCGGAATTTGTTCGCAAGCTCCGGGTCCGCCAGAAGCGGCCTGCCCATGCCCATGATATCGATACGGCCATCCGCTATGGCTTTTTCCGCTACTTCCGGCTCGTCGAGCTTGCCGGCGCAGACCACAGGGATGCCGACGACCTTCTTGATCTCCGCCACGTCGTTCAGGTTGCAGGCTTTTGGCATATAGGTCGGCGGGTGCGGCCAAAACCAGGAATCATAGGATCCGTTGTCACAGTCGAGCATATCGTAGCCGGCCTTTTCAAATTCACGGGCGATCATTTTGCTCTCCTCGAGGTCGCGCCCGAACTCTTTGAAGCTCTCTCCCGGAAGCGCGCCGCGGTTAAAGGCTTTGACATAGCTTTTAACGCTGTAACGCAGCGAGACGGGAAAGTCCTTCCCGCATCTTTTCTTGATGGCCTTCACAATCTCGATGGGGAAACGCAGACGGTTCTCGAGGGAGCCGCCGTATTCGTCGGTGCGGTAGTTCATGGAGGCGATGACGAACTGGTCGAGCAGGTATCCCTCGTGCACGGCGTGGATTTCAACGCCGTCGATCCCGGCCTGCTTCGCATAGAAGGCGCCCTCGGCGAAATTATGGATATAGCGGTGGATCTCCTCTTTCGTGATGCCGGGATTTTTCTTCGAGGGGTCCCACACATTCTGAATCTCGGCCGGTGCGGGCTCCGTAGCGCCGATGCCCGCGCGGCCCGTGAGGGCCGTCATTTGCACGAAGACTTTCGCACCGTAACGGTGGATCCCTTCAGCCAGGTACTTTTGGTGTTCGATATAGGTTTCGGGGCTGTTCATGATGCAGGGCAGCCCGGGCCCCAGGGAAACGATGGGGACGAGCCCCGTGACGATGAGGCCGGTGCCCCCCTTGGCGCGTTCGATATAATAGTCGGCGCCGTCTTTTGTGTAGCTTCCGTCCGAGTTCATCAGCCGGGGAGAAAACACGCCCATCGGCATCATTGCAATCCGGTTTTTGACTTCCACGGATCCGATCCGGATGGGCTGAAACAGGTGCTGGAATCTGCTTGTCATAGAAACCATCCTCTCTTTAATGAATGATATTCGGTGAATTTGATTCTGCCAACACTTTAACACACCCCCGCCCGCCTTGTCAATGAATAGAAGTGACATCTTTACCGGATGATTTTTATGCACGTTTATGATATACTGTACGGAGAAAAATGGAAATGTGTTGAGGTTTGCTATGAAGAACAGAATGACGGCCCGTAAAAAGCAATCGCTTGAAACGAGAAATAGGATATTCCAATGTGCCACCGAGCTCTTTGCAAAAAATTCTTATGAAGAGGTTAAAATCAGCGATATTTGCCGTGCGGCGCATGTTTCCACCGGCGCGTTCTATCACCATTTTGCCACAAAGGAAGACATCCTCAACGAAGGGTATCGGGATTTTGACGAACTGGTACGAACGGCATGGGAGGGACACTCTCGGACTGATCTTTTTGATGAGATCCGCTTTTTGATTCAGTTTCAACTTGAAGCCATCTCGGCCAACGGGTATTTATTTGCCACGCAGTTTTTCAAGAATCAACTGAGCAATAAGGAGAAGTACATTCTCAATCCGGATCGGTTTTTTTATCAGAAAATCCGGGAACTTGTCGCGGAGGGAGTGGAGACGGGCAAGCTCGCGGGAGATGTGTTTGCGATCACGGAAAACATCCTGAGAGTCTCACGCGGCACGATCTATGACTGGTGCCTGCACGAAGGCTCCTATGAGCTTATCCCATGCGGGATCAGAGACATCAATCTTGTCCTTGCGTTTTATAAAAATCGGTAGCATGTAAAATTTTGTGTAAAGTCCAAATATCAGGATAAGAACAAACGTCCCTGGCATGACAAAGCCTCCATTGTCTCTTTTTCCGTCGCATATGACAATGGAGGCTTACACAATATTTTCAGCATTATTTGCCGGTCCTGCCGGAGTGCCCTTTCCGCTTACAGGGCATGGAGAGGCCGCGGTTCAACAGGCGGTTTTGATTTCGCATCGTAGGTATGTTAAAATATAAAAACATATAAGGAGGTGTCCGGGATGCCGGTCGAGCGTAAGGGGGAAAACGTCACCATCACAACGGAAAGCGGAACGATGACGGTGGCGCCGCTGAAACAGGTAAAAAGCGGGGTTTCAGACGAGGTCTTTCAGGCGTGGCTTCAGGAATGCGCAGACAGGATGAAGCCGAACCGCCGTTCCTCAGACGGGCTGGAAGCCTATCTGAGGGAACTCTGTGATCTGGAACCGCTGCCTTTGGAGCATCCGCAGGTCCGGTCCTTTTTAGACGGTTTGATCCTGAGGCATTTTGGAGATCGCCTGGAGCACCGGCCGCCGCTTTTTTCCGGCGGCATGACAGATGAGGAATTGGAAAACTGGAAGCGGGAAACCGAAGCCCGGCGGGACGAAGTCGAAAAGCTTCCGCCGGAGCGCTTCGGGCTGAAGGTCCATGGATTCCATATCCTGCATACTGAAAAAAACGAGCCGTTCATCGACGCCGACCGCCGGGAATGGTGGCAAAAGTGGGGCAATGAACATTGCAAAGACCAGAAGCCCAGCGCGGAACCGGAAGGTTATTTTTGTTATGAGGAAACGACCGGAGAAGGAAGCGGATCGGGATTCGGCGGGATCGCCTTATCCCGGAAGTCCGCGCTGTTCCTTGGCGTCTCGGAAAACGATATCGCGAGCCGCACTCCGCGTTTTTTCGGTTACGCGAGCGCCCTTATCGAGGTGGGAAAGCTCCCTTCGCTGCAGAAATTTGAAAAGGGCAGAGGCTGACTTGCATATGAAAAACGACAAGGGGAGGAGGCGCAGAAAAATGGCAGCGGTTTTCTTGATTCTGCTTGCCGCTTTTTCCCTTTGGATTTATTGGGGCAACACCTCCATCCAAACGACGCAGGTCCGTATCGCCAGTAAAAAAATCCCGGCGTCCTTCCATGGGTTCCGGATCGTCCAGATATCCGACCTTCACAATGCAGAGTTTGGAAAGCATCAAAGCAGGCTGCTCGGCGCGGTGAAAGAAACGTCATCGGACCTGATCGCCGTCACCGGCGATTTGATCGACTCCCGCCATACGGATGTTGAGAAAGCGATGGATTTTATCGTCGGCGCCGTCCGGATCGCCCCGGTCTATTATGTGACGGGCAACCACGAAGCGAGGACCGGTCAGTATGCCATCCTGAAAAAGAAGATGGAGGATGCCGGCGTTTCGATCTTGAAAAATGAAGGCGCCGAGATTCGCCGCGGCAAAGATTTCATCCGCCTTCTCGGCCTGGAAGACCCCGCGTTCGCCGATCAACGCGGCTCAAATGCGGAAAATGCCGCTCTGGTCGGCGCAAAGCTGAAGAGCATGCAAAGCGAGGACGGCGCATACACTGTCCTGCTCTCCCACAGGCCGGAGCTGTTTGATGCCTATGCGGCCAACGGGATCGATCTGGCCCTGTGCGGACACGCTCACGGCGGGCAGATCCGCCTTCCTTTGATCGGCGGGCTGTTCGTGCCGAACCAGGGGCTTTTCCCGAAATATTCCGAGGGAGTCCATGAAAAAGGCCAGACAAAAATGGCGGTCAGCCGTGGGCTGGGGAACAGCATCGCTCCCGTGCGCATCAACAACCGGCCCGAGCTGGTCGTCATCACATTATCCACGGAATGAAAAAGGAAACGGGAATGGATGTGAAATGCCCGCCTGAAAGTTTTATCGATCTTTTCAGAAATATGACCTCTCAGGGAACAGCGGTTCGGCTGTCTGCTGGGAGGTCAATGTTTTCGTAAAAACAGGTATTGGGATCGCCCTTTCCGTTATGTCTTTCCGTCCTCCCTGAAAATCAGCGCCCGCTGTCTCGCTGAGGAAAACGATCTAACCTTTCAGTCCGTGAGATTGTCTCTCCATATCTTCTATTACGATGTCGTAAATTTCACCAAGGGAAGCACAATATTCCAGCACTTTCCATGGAGTGTTGGTGTGGAAATGAATTTTAATAAGGTCTTCGTCCCCGATGGCCAATAAACAGTCGCCCTCAATGTTGTGGGAAATATACTCGTTTATTCTGTCGTCTGAAAGATTTTCCCCGTCGATTAATAGCTGCGTATCATATCTGTATTTGAGCATGGTATCCTCCTGCTTTTTGTAGCCCTGTATCGGGTTGACGGTGTGAGAAATCAACTTCAGCGTCGTGCCGGCGGCCGATTTCCGGTGAGCTTCCGCAGTCACTTCCGCCGTCCCGCCCAACATCAACGCCTTCCTCATCACGGAGACGACATCGCGATTGCCTGCCGAAAATCCGGCTGCAGATACGTCTTTTTGTGATCAGTGCTTCCTGCCGTGGCTT
>DAITAP010000149.1:0-4783 GCA_036824225.1 Caproicibacter sp.
AAAAAGCGGAATAAATGAATACGATATCAGTTGATAAAAAACGGCAATGGAGTCCGGAAAGAATTCCTGTGCCCTTTTTCTTTTTATATTTCGGAAAGGCGGATGATTCGCCGTGGGGGATGGCAGCGCGTTGGAGCAAAAAAAGCTGCTGGAAGTAAAAAATCTGGAAGTCTCATTTTTCGACAGGCAGGTTGAGATTCCTGCCATCAAGAAAATCAGCTATACCGTAAGGGAGAGTGAGGTTCTCGGTATTGTTGGAGAATCTGGAAGCGGAAAATCCGTATCGTCCCTCAGTATTTTGAAGCTTCTTCCGGGAAACGGGAAAATCAAGGGCGGAGAAATCTGGTTCGAGGGGAAGGACATCGTCAAAATGTCGCCGAAGCAGATGGCGGAGATCCGGGGCAATCAGATCAGCATGATCTTTCAGGATCCGATGACCTCGCTGGATCCGCTGTTTACGATAGGGTATCAGATCGACGAGTCCCTGCGGAAACATACTTCCCTCGATCACCGTCAGAGGCGGCAGAGAATTCTTGACCTGCTGCAGATGGTGGGAATCAGCCAGCCGGAAAAGCGGATGAAAGAATATCCGCACCAGTTTTCGGGCGGGATGCGCCAGAGGGTGATGATTGCGACGGCGCTTTCCTGCAATCCGAAGCTGCTTATCGCGGACGAGCCCACGACGGCACTGGATGTGACCATTCAGGCACAGATTATTGATCTGCTGAAGGAACTGAAAAACAGGATCAACATGTCCATCATCTTTATCACGCACGATCTCGGTGTCGTTTCCGATATCTGCGACAGGATCATCGTCCTCTATGCCGGCGAAATCATGGAATCCGGCAGCAAGCGGGATATCTTTTACCGGTATGCTCATCCCTACACGGAGGGCCTTCTCGCCTCCGTGCCGAAGATCGATCAGAACAGAAAGGAAGATCTGATCCCGATTGAAGGCAACCCGCCGAATATGCTGACGCTCGGTGAGGAATGTCCATTCGCGCCGAGATGCAGGTACGCGATGAGCATCTGTGCGCGCAAGAAGCCTCCTCTCTTCACCGTCGGCGAAGGCCATCAGGCATCCTGCTGGAGATGCTGTCCGGAGGAAAAGGGTACAGGAAAGGACATGGGGAAAAGCTGATGAGCAGGGAGATACTGCTGGATGTCAGGCATTTGAAAAAATACTATACCGTCAAACAGGGTGCGTTCCGAAAGGGCCGTCTCAAGGCTGTCGACGATGTGAGTTTTCAGATCTACCGGGGGGAGACTTTCGGGCTCGTCGGGGAAAGCGGATGCGGGAAGACCACGCTGGGAAGATGTATCCTCCGGCTTCTGGAACCGACGGCCGGAGAAATCTATTTTGAAGGCACGAAGATCGACGATTCGAACATCCGGGAGTACCGCAGGAAAATGCAGATTGTTTTTCAGGATCCTTACGCTTCCCTGGACCCGAGGAAGACGGTTTCGGATATCATTGGCGAGGCGTTTGATATTTACAAAACTTTCGGCAGCAAGGCCGAAAGAAGAAAAAGGATTCTGGAGCTGATGGAACTGGTCGGACTGAACGAGACCTTTTACAACCGGTACCCGCACGAATTTTCGGGAGGCCAGCGTCAGAGAATCGGAATTGCGAGAGCCCTGGCGGCCGGACCGGAATTCATTGTCTGCGACGAACCGGTATCCGCTCTGGACGTTTCCATCCAGGCACAGGTGATCAACATGCTGGAACGGCTTCAGCGGGAAAAGCATCTTACCTATCTTTTCATTGCCCACGACCTGGCGGTTGTACGGCATATCAGTGACCGCATCGGTGTGCTGTATCTGGGAAGGCTCGTGGAACTGGCGGACAGCGACGAACTGTACCGGCGCCCCCTGCATCCCTATACGCAGATGCTTCTTTCCGCCGTTCCGATCGCCGATCCGGACGAAAGCGAAAAACGGCACCGGATTAAGCCGAAAGGATCCATCCCTTCCGCCATAAATCCGCCTTCCGGCTGCCCGTTCCGGACGAGGTGCTCTCTGGCCGCGCCGAAGTGCGCCGAAGCTTTTCCGAAATTCCGGGAAATCAGTCCGGGGCATTTTGTTGCCTGCTTTTATGCGGGATGACCGTCCCGCATATTGACCGGGAAGGAACTTGTCCGCACTGCGGCGCACATCCTGTCCGGGACTTAAAATGATTCCCGGCCGTTGGAAGAGACAAAAAGCCGCAGAACTCCTGGCAGCTTGACACGCTTACAGGATGCCGACTTTCGTCGGTGGTCGTTGACTTACGTACGGAGGGTGCGACAGAATGGAATTGTTTCGCAAAATCGCAAAAAGGGCTTTTCTGGCCGTATTCAGCCTGTTTGTCATTGTGACGGTCACTTTTTTCCTGATGAATCTGGTGCCCGGCGGGCCGTTCGTTACCGAAAAGGCGCCGAAGGCCGCCCAGGTGGCTCTGAAGGCAAAATACGGTCTCGATAAGCCGGTATATATTCAGTATTTCCGATACATAGGGGCGCTCCTGCACGGTGACATGGGGATTAGCTATGTGCTTCAGAAAGGGCGCGGGATTACAGGAATCGTGACGCAGTCTTTCCTCGTATCCCTGCAGCTCGGCCTGAAGGCGCTGGTGGTCGCTATTCTGGTGGGCATCCCGGCCGGCTGCATCGCCGGACTCTGGAAAGACAAAGCCCCCGATGGGGTTGTCCGTGTTGTCTCCGCCATTGGAATCTCGGTTCCCGGCTACGTCATCGCGGCGGTTCTGATGGCGGTTCTTTCCGTCCAGCTCAAGATCCTGCCGACTTCCTATAACAGACCCGGGGGGAGCGTCATGCCGATCATCGTCCTGGCCCTTTATCCCGCCTGCTATCTTAGCCGCCTTACCAGGGCAAGCATCCTTGAAGTCCTGAATCAGGATTACTTGAGGACGGAACGCGCGAAAGGGATGAACGAATTTGTCGTCATCTTTATCCACGCGCTGAAAAATTCCCTTATCCCAATCATCACCTATCTGGGCCCATTGACGGCTGCCGTTCTTACAGGCGGATTCGTTGCGGAAAGCGTTTTCAACGTGCCGGGGCTGGGCAGATATTTTGTGAGCGCCATCGGGGCGCGGGATTATACGCTGATTATGGGGACCACGATTTTTTATGCGGCGCTGATTATTGCGATGAACCTCGTCTGCGACATCCTGTATCAGATCGTTGACCCGAGGATCAAACTGGACTGACGCCGGGCGCTGGCAAAATATACAGGGGGCGTTAAAAAATGATGAGGAATCTTTTGAGCATGCAGGTTGAGGTGAGGCCGGGGTTTGAACCTCTGGCGGCCGATTACTTTAAAGATAAGGAAGAGCAGGCAGGCACAGAGGAAATCGGTTTCTGGAAAGCCAGCTGGAGAAGACTTCGGGAAAACAAAATCGCGATGGCCGCTCTTTTTGTCATCCTTGCCATTGTGATCTTCGCTGTCGTGGGGCCGATGATTGTCCCATATGCCTATGATCAGCAGGTGCGCGGGGACGAAAACCTTGCCCCGTGCCTCCGGCACCCGTTTGGGACGGACCGCCTCGGGCGGGATCTTCTGGTGCGCTGCATGATAGGGTCGAGAATCTCCCTGACCGTCGGCGTGGTTTCCGCCGTGATCGTTCTCGTGATAGGATCCATCTACGGGGCCATATCGGGTCTCGCAGGCGGAAAAACCGACACCATCATGATGCGGATCGTCGATATCTTCTACTCGGTGCCGGAAATTCTGCTGATTGTCGTCATCAAACTGGTCATCGATAAACCGCTTGACAATCTGGTGCAGTCAGTCGCTTTTTTCCATCCCCTTCAGAAGATCGGTTCCGGCTTAATTGCCATCTTTATCGTTTACGGCTGTCTTTACTGGGTCGGAATGGCGCGGATCGTCCGCGGCCAGGTCCTTCAGCTGAAGGAGATGGAGTATGTGACGGCGTCCAGAGCTCTCGGCGCTTCGAAAGGGTGGCTTATTCGGGAACATCTTCTCCCAAATTGCATCGGACAGATTATCGCGACGGTCATGCTCCAGATTCCGTCGGCCATTTTTACAGAAGCGTTTTTGAGCTTTCTGGGGATCGGAGTGTCCGCCCCGATGGCGAGCCTCGGTTCGCTGACCTCGGACGCTCTCGGCAGCATCAGCGTCACCCCGTATCGGATGGCCTTTCCGGCAGCGCTGATCAGCCTCATTATTCTTGCCTTTAACCTCTTTGGGGACGGGCTCCGAGACGCTCTGGACCCGAAGATGGAAGAATGCTAAATCCGTTTCCATGATTTCAGATTTCAATATGAAAGGGAGAAAAATCATGAAACAAAAAAAACTAGCCAGCCTCCTTCTGTGTGCGGCAATCGCGGTTTCTGCCCTCTCCGGCTGCGGTTCCGGATCGGGCAGCAGTTCCGGCGCAACGGGCGCTTCCACGACATCCTCCGCTTCCGGGGAGATCGACGCCATTTCCGTTACGGACGGCAGCGAGGACGCCATGGTCCTCAATACCGCGAAGACGGCGACGCTGGAAGGGCTTTCCGCATCCAGACATCTCTATGAAGGCCTTTACAAACTCGACGAAAAGGGCGGTCTTACCCTGGGCCAGGCAAAATCCGTGGACAAAAGCTCGGACGGGAAGACCTATACCTTCACTTTGAGGGATGACATCAAGTGGTCCGACGGGAAACCGGTCACGGCCGGGGACTTTGTTTACGGATGGGAGTACCTCAAGAAAACCTCGGGAGACTACAGCAGCCTACTTAGCGTGGTGAGCGATGCAAAGGCGAAGGACGACAAAACG
>DAITAP010000003.1:0-7157 GCA_036824225.1 Caproicibacter sp.
CGGGACGCAGCAATTCCGGACTCACCGGCGTCGCAAGCACGTCTTCCAGCACGGTGCGCAGAGTTCCGGGCGACGATTTCGCCGCGTGGTGCACCAGGTGCCGGACCAGCGTCTTCGGGATGGAACTGTTTACGCCGTACATGGACATAATATCCCCGTTGTAAGTAGCCCAGCCGAGCGCAATCTCCGAAAGATCACCCGTCCCGATCACAAAGCCGCCGCACTGGTTTGCAAGATCCATCAGAATCTGAGTGCGCTCCCTTGCCTGGGCGTTTTCGTAGGTGACATCTCGCTTTTCCGGGTTATGGCCGATATCCTGAAAATGCTGTCCCACGCTTTTTCCAATGGGAATTTCCCGGAATTCGGCTCCCACGGAATCGGCGAGTCTCTGGGCATTGCCCTTGGTCCGGCTGGTCGTCCCAAAACCCGGCATCGTTACGGCGAGGATTCCTTTCCGTTTGAGGCGCAGCATGTCAAACGCCCTCGCCGTGACCAGAAGGGCCAGAGTCGAGTCAAGCCCGCCGGAAATTCCCAGCACCGCTCGTTTTGCCCCCGTATGTTCCAGGCGCGTACGCAGCCCCCACGCCTGCATATTGAGAATCTCTTCGCACCGTTCGGACAGTTCCTTTTGATCATCGGGTACAAAGGGGAGGCGGGGAAACCGCCGCTGCAGCCTGAATTCCGGCGGCTGCATGGAAAACGGGATCCTGACCGCTTTTCCCCCGCCTTTCCAGGTGGTCATGCGGAGCCTGTCCTGCTCGAGGCGCTCAAGATCCACGTCCGCCGCGGTAATTCCCAGGGAAAATTGTCTGGATTCCGCCAGCAGGGTCCCGTCCTCTGCAAGGATGTTATGTCCCGTAAAAATTAAATCTGTCGTGGATTCCCCTTCCCCCGCGTCCGCATAGGCGTAGGCGCACAGCAGCCGCGCGGACTGTTCCTTTACGAGGCTGCGCCGGTACGGCGCCTTTCCGATCACTTCATCGCTCGCGGAAAGGTTCAACAGCACGGTAGCCCCGGCCTGCGCGAGGTTGACGGAAGGCGGACACGGCACCCAGAGATCCTCACAGATTTCGACGCCGACCGTCAGTCCGGGAATGGTTTCGCACGGGAAGATCAGGCTGTTCCCCAGCGGGACATCCTGTCCGCAGAGAAATGCTTCCCTGCAGGCCGGAGCGGGGGAAAAATGCCTCGCCTCATAAAACTCATTATAATTGGGCAGATTGCTCTTCGCCGCAAGGCCAAGCAGTCTGCCGCGGCAGAATACCGCCGCGCAGTTATACCGTTCCGCCCCGCAGGCAACGGGCAGCCCTACCGCCGCGAGCAGGTTCATTCCCGAAGTCTGCTCCAGAAGTTTTCCGAGGGCGCGCTCCGCTCCCCGTATCAGCTCCCGGCCCCGAAACAGATCGCCGCAGGTATATCCCGTCAGGCAGAGTTCGGGAAACACGACCGCTCCGACTCCTTCCGCCTCACACTCGCCCATCAGGTTCCGTATGGAGTTTTCATTCCATTCACAGTCCGCTACCTTGATTTTCGGCGTCGCTGCCGCGATCCGAAAAAAACCGTCTTTCATTTTTCGATGATTCCTCCGCTTTTCTCCGCCTCAGCGGGTGTTTTTCCCCCGGATCCTTCCGCCCGGTTTCTTATTTTCTCACGCCTTGCATCCATCCCGGCGAAAAATCCTCCCGCCATGATACAGGAATAGTAGGCTAAAAACCGCCACAGCAGCATCGCCTGCGTCAGGTTTTTCTCGCTGAAAAAGAGCTTAAAGATGATAAGGAAACTGCCTTCCGCCGCCCCGGCAGCCCCGGGAAGAGGAGTATAGCTTGAGATCATCGTGACAAAGCTCTGCGCCGCTATCATATCAAACACCGGGGAACCGGCTCCGTGAAACGCCTTGTAAATAAAAAAAGGCACCAGAAACATCACCGTCAGCTGAACCGCCGTAAAGCTGTAAATTCTGACGCTCAGAGCCCGGTTTCCCTGCATGGCCCGGTTGTTGTCAAGGTAAAACTGGAGCTGATCCCGGACCTTCTTCCTCGTTTTCCCCGGATCCCGGACCAGCCGGATCTTCGTCAGCACCCACACCACACCCTCAATCAGGCGCGTCGTAAACCCGGGACTGTAGGTAAAAAACAGCAGCAGGACAACGACCGCCGCCTGGCAAAGAAAGCCGATAAAGGCAAGAGCCATAAACCCCTTAATTTCCGTACGGAAAAAGCTGTACCGGACCACAATCACCAGAAGCGAATAGCAGGTGATTGTCATCTGATATACAAGGAATTTTCGAACCAGGGCGGAAACGGCGATGCCCGAAGGCACTCCCTGGCGGATCAGGGAAACCAGCTGCATCGGCTGTCCGGCCACGGCGTAAGGAGTGACGGCATTAAAATACTGCCCGACCATCGTGGTGCGGAACGCGCACCGGAACGGATAATTTGGAATATGGGCATGCGTCATCAGGGCCTTCAGAATGGAAGCGTCCATTCCCCATCCTGTCACGACGCTTCCGGCCGCGCATATCATCCAGAAAGGGTTCAGGGTCGGAAGACTGTTCCACAGAATAACAAGGTTGTTTCCAGAAACACAGAAATATACCAGCAGCGCTGCCGAAACCGCAAACAGCGCCGCCTGGAATATTCTGGTCTTTCGTGTCCGAATTTTTTCCATACTCTTGCTTTCAGAAGTCCGCCCCACGCGGAAAAAGTCTGTCTTTTCAGCGGACAGAATAATCTTTTTTCAGTGCTTTTTTCGGGGAGGAAACCACATCGTCCGGCAGCCTGTTCCACACGGAGGCCGCGCCAATTTCATCCGCCGAACAGTTTTTCAGCGCCTCTGATACGCGCCTCATGTTGGCCATGCAGCCCTTCATACATTTTTTCTCGCTGTGCAGTTTTAATACATAAAGATAGCAGCAGGCGCATGTTTTCCGCACCAGCGCGTTATAGCTCCTGCGGTATTTTTCAAACAGCCCGTTTTTTTCCAGAGAAATCCTCACGAGGGCGATGGCGCGTATGAAATCGTTGATCTTGTTTGCGTTCATTGTGGCGAGCGTACTGGAGGGACGCTGATTATAGTAATAGAGAGGACGGTCCAGTACGACGACGCCCCCCGCGTGCGCGAAGACCCGATGGGTGGTCGCCATGTCCTCAAAGCACATGGGGGGAAATCGGATGTCCCAGTCGGTAAAAAGGCGGCGGCGGTAAAGTTTGTTCCATACCAGACTCTGGATCTGCACATCCCTCAGGAGGCGATCCATCGCCTCCTGCCCCGTAAAAATCCCCTTGCAGCGGAATGGATATTCAAACAGAAAATTATTTTCGATAAAATGAAAATAGTAATAACAGCAGGCGATATCAGCCCCATTGTCCTCGCACGCGCGGTAGAGTTCCTCAAGGTAGGTGGGAGCGACATAGTCGTCACCGTCTACAAAGGAGATATATTTTCCTCTCGCCTCGGCCATTCCGGCGTTTCTTGCCCGGGAAAGACCGCCGTTCTGCTGATCAATCACTTTGATAAAATTGTATTTTTCCGCAAAATGATGCAGAATCTCGGGGGAATTATCCGGTGACCCGTCGTTGACGGCGATCACTTCAAAGTTTTGAAAAGTCTGTCCTACCAGCGACGAAAGACACCGTCCGATATATTTTTCAACATTGTAGACAGGAACCACCACGCTGATTTCAGGCGCATTCTTTTCCTGCAGCAAAACAGTCCTTCCTTTCCTTTCGGCCTCGGCGGACCGTTTTTTCCTTTTTGCTTTCTTTTTTCTGGGGCATAGAACAGGAAAACCGGAATTTCAGAAATACCGGTTCTTCCTTCTTATTTTTGCAGAAAATCTGCCAAAAGTCAAGTCCCGGGCGGATTCCCCGATCGGGGAATTTGCCGGACTTTATCCCGGCGGAACGAATCTCACGCCGCTTTTTTCCCTTTGCCCGGATCCGTTCCTTCGGCGTAGGTATAACACGCAGCCTGCGGCTTATAATAGGAGGAAGGCAGTTTTTCCGTTTTAACGATTTTTCCGTTCTTGTAAAATACCCTCTGCGCCACCGCCCGGTATCCCTTCCGGGCTCTCGCGGCCTGTTTGACCGTTCCGGCAGGCAGACTTTTATCGAGGACATATTTTGGCTCCTCCGGTGCCGGAATGGTCTCTTTCACCTGGGAAGTAATCCGGATTTCATCATAATCATCCGGCCGGTATCCGTACATTTCCGCCGTGAGCTTCCGTCCTTCCGCCCGGGTGACAATATAGGCGGGAAACGGCGTCGGGTTCCGGAATTTAAAATCCAGCGCCGGATAACTGACGGTCGCATCCTGTCCGATCGGGCAGTAGCTGGACGGAATCGAGTGATTTGTCCGTTCCACAATCGTCATCCCGGCGCGGAGAACCGCCCCATAGAGGGTTGTTGAGGCCTGACAAATTCCTCCCCCGTAGTCCTGAACCAGAATCCCGTTTAAGATGGCTCCCGCCGGACGGTAGCCGTGTGCCTGGTCGCAGGGACCGACTCGCCCGAAAAACGAAAACGTCGCTCCGGATGCCACGGAGGCGCCGCCCGCC
This sequence comes from Caproicibacter sp., assembly GCA_036824225.1. Lineage (GTDB taxonomy): Bacteria > Bacillota > Clostridia > Oscillospirales > Acutalibacteraceae > Thermocaproicibacter. The sequence continues at coordinate 4,556 of DAITAP010000003.1, forward strand.
GCCCGCAGAGCGCGGGACATGTTGTATGTCCCGTCCGCATTGTTGGTGGAAGTCGTGCTGAATTCCGAAAGTTTCCCCATATGCTTTTTGATTTGTGCCAGAGAGTTTTTAAAATTGACTTTCGAAACCGGCACGGGGACCGTGCCCACACGGGATCCTTCGACAAGGTCCTTGACCTTTTGATAGAATTCCCCGGAATTCACGGAAATCCCCTTTTCCCCTTCGCGGTACCCAAAAGACTTCGTCTGGAAATTAAAGGATACCACGGCGGGTTCCGTCGCCTTTTTCCCTATCTGCGCCGCAATTTCTTCCAGTTTCGGCTTCAGGGATTCCGCTTCCGGCGTGGCTGTCAGAGAAAAATTCTTCGGGTTCGTCTTGAGCGCTTTCACGGTCTGAAAACGCTGCTCCCTGTCTCCCGATCTTCCAAATTCATAGGCTTTTTTGAGGACGTCCGCCGTATCGTACTGAAAGGACAGGTCTTTCTCCGTCAGCTTCCACTCTTTCGAACCATATGTAATCGTGATTTCATAATTCCCGTCCGCTTCTTTTTCTTTTCCCTTGAGCGCGTTTTCCGCCTGACCGATTGTCATGCCGCCGACGGAAACTCCCTCTACGGAAATTCCATGGTAGATGGAACCGGTATCCAGAACCTGGGATACTTCTTTTTCATGCTGAATTTTATCGTAGAACCGCTTGCCGCCAATGACAGCCGCCGCTCCGACCGCCACCAGAACAATCGTGAAAAGGGCTCTTCGCCATATCCGCCCGCTTTTGCGGCGGGTTCTGCCTGTTTCCCTTCTGTATCTGTAATTCGCCATCAGGCACCTCCGCGGCCGGAAAAGTCTCCGGCCTGTTCAGATTTATTATAATGCGGCATTTTTCGGTTGTAAAGTTACATCCCTGACATTCTTTCCCCCGGCAGAATGGATTCCATGTTCAATCTATGCTATAATATCGCAGAACCTGAACTTGTCCGCATGGAAAAAAAGGAGTGCCAGACATGAATATTTTGATTCTCACGGCAGCTACGGGCGGCGGGCATGTGCGTGCCTCGAGAGCCATATGCTCCTATATTGAAAATGCGGATCCGGATTCCAGGGCCGAGATGGTGGACGCCCTCAAAAGCATCAGCGGTGTCCTGGATAAAACCGTCTGCAATGGCTATCATATATTGGCAATGAAAACGCCGAAGCTTTTTGGAAAGCTCTACTGGGCAACCAACAAGAAAAGCCCGCTTTACGATCTGATGACGCGGTTTAGCAACACGTTCAGCAAAATGCTTCTTCCGGCGATCGCGGCGAGAAAACCGGACGCCATCCTCGCCACCCACCCTTTCGTATCGGAAATGGTTTCGCACCTCAAGGGGGCGGGGGCCTTGGATGTCCCGCTTGTCACGCTCATGACCGATTACTGCCCGCACCGCGCGTGGATCGCGGAAAACGTGGACGCGTATGTCGTCGCGGACGCGGGGATGATTCCCCAGATGGTAGCGATGGGCGTTCCGAAAAATAAAATTTACCCGTTTGGCATTCCCGTGGAAAACGTGTTTTTTTCCCGGACGGATCGCCCGGCCCTGCGGAAAAAGCTCGGGCTCGACCCCAGTCTTCCCACGGTCCTTATCATGGCGGGAAGTTTTGGAGTCACGAATATTCTTGGAATTTACCGTCAGATTTCAAAGGCGGGCCTGCCGTTTCAGGTTGTCGTCATCACCGGCCGCAATGAAAAACTGTACGCGGCGTTTCGAGACGAAATCGCGCGCAGCCCTCTGCCGACCAAACTGATATTTTTCACAGACGAAGTGGAGGAATTTATGCATGCTTCCGATCTCCTTATCACGAAGCCCGGCGGTCTCACCGTATCGGAAGCTCTGGCCTGCAATATCCCGCTGGCGGTGTTTGACGCCATTCCGGGACAGGAAGAAGGCAACGCGGATTTTCTGCTGACCCACAACATGGCCGTCCGCCTTCAGCCCGGAAAAAACTGCGGCGCGGCGGTCCGATCCCTCCTCGAGGACAGCCGGAAACTGGAACGGATGCGCGATTCCTGCGCTAAATTCGACAAATCCCATTCCTCGGAAAATATTTACTCTCTGGTGAAATCCCTCGCTTCCCAATACGCCCGGAACAGAAAGCAGACGGAATAAGCTTTCCCTGGAGAAAATCTCTGGAAGGCTACGTGGCATCGAAAAATTGCTCCCGAAGCATCCAAAGGGAAATGCTTCGGGAGCTTCTTAGATTTTCACGGAAAAATTCCGGACCGTCCGAAGAAACCGCTTTTTTCCCTGACCGCGGTCTTTACGCCGCGTTGGGATCGGGGATGGTTTCTCCCTTTTCAAAACTACCAAGAACGTCAAAGACCGTATCCACGCCGCTCTTTGTGACCGTGCCGTAAACGACGCCGCCCTTGACGGCCGTATACCGCCTGTCTCCATCGGGGTAAAACGCCACCGTGTCGGTGCCGGGTTTGTCAAAATAGTGGTACGTTATGGTCACTTCCGGCTCTCCGGCAGGCTCTTTTTCCGTATCCGCGAAAATTGAAATTCCTATCAGCTGCTGATAAAAATGCTTATAGTTGTCAGCAGCTGATAGGAATTTCAATTTTC
>DAITAP010000003.1:7167-21950 GCA_036824225.1 Caproicibacter sp.
CTTCATAATCCAGCACTTTGCCGCTGGTTCCCGTAACCGTATAGTCATAGCTTTTCTTACTGGATCCCGAGGAAGCCGGGGCGGAAGAGGCCGTGCTTTCCTTGCGCGAGATATGGAGCGTATGAGATTCGGTTCCACGCCGGATATCAATCGACTGTACCGTCTCGATATTCGGCAGGTAGATGAGCTTTGTGCGGAGATCGAGAAGCTTCGCATCCGCCCATTCCGCCGTGTTTTCCCGGCTTACCGCATAGACGACGTTGACGCCGTCCAGCATTGCATAGCAGTTTTTCCCCGAGCTCGCGCCAAGGGAAAGTTTATAGCTCTTTTTATTCACTGTAAATTCCGCTACGGCAGTCGGCTTGTCCAGTCCGTATTTCCGAAGAGCCGCTGCATCCGGGTGCACCGCCTCCACGGACTCCGCCGTCAGATTTTCCAGGGAAGTCTCCACCGTCGAGAGCTTGTCGGCGTTCGCTTCAAAGGACGCCGGAAGGGTCATGGCAAGAGTGTCCTCTTTTTTTTCAAACTGGATTGTTTTCGGGAAATTTGAACCGCTTAACGTGAGCTTGGTAAAATCGTAATCGCCGGCGGTCTGTCCGGAAGACGAAGAAGAGGAAGCTGCGTTTTTTGGTACGGCGAGGAGTTCTTTGCTGACAAAATACTTTTCATCCTCCAGAATGCCTTCGTCCGCCGAGACGACATAGACATTATCGGAAGTCTGCCCGCACATATAGTAGGCCGTCGTATCGGTAGCCGTCTGATTCCCGATTTTATAGTTGAAGGTCGTCCCGTCCTTAAACTGAACCTCCACGGTTGCCTGAGGGTTCGAGAGGCCATACTGGCTGAGGCTGCTGACCGTTCCCAGATTTTTAGTCGCCGCAAGGCTGAATCCATTCCGCACGACGGACTCTGTCGCACTGGTGTTGATCGGGCAGTCTTCCAGCCCTTTCACGGTATAGAAAACATCGCTTTCCGAGGAAGCGGATCCCGACGCGGCGGAAGACGCTTTCTGAGGTTCCGGCACAAGGGTATAGGTTCCCTTTTTATTCGTAACTTTCATGGAAACGACGTCCTGGCTCTTTTTGGAAATCAGCTCCAGGGAAGCTCCGGAGGAAGCTGCGGAGGAACCCGCGCCCCCTTCTCCCGGCGCGCGGGAAAGCGCAAATGCCGCTCCTCCGAGGACTGCTGCGCATACTGCGGCGACAATCAGATTTCTGGTGCCGCTTTTCATCTTACAGCAGCCTCCTCTTGTGATGAACGACAGCCCCCGCGACCGCAACCGCCAGAGGAATCAGAATAGTGAATATCCAAAGGCCGAGGATCTGGATCTGCTGCGCGTTCAGCGTCATGTCCTGCGGATTCAGCTCGGTGGTCTTTGTCGTGACGCTGGTCGAGGTATTCGCCGTTCCCGTCGCATATTTAGAAAGATCTACCATATAGGCGCCGTTTCCATAGGTGGTCTGTTCAATAATCTGGGGAGCAAACATCAGGGTCGAACCAAAGGCGATCACGTTTGCCTTATAGGTCTTTCCGCCCGTCTTGACGGAACCCTGGGAAAGAGCCGCGAGGTTCTGCGCCGACGTCTGCGGATTTTTTGTGCTGTCGCCGTCGTGGTAAATATAGGACGCGTCGCTGGAAGTAACCAGCTGATAGGTCGACCGATCATTGCTGCTTGAGAACGTGATGTCCACGGGGCAGGTGCTCGGGGTGAAGAAATAATTATAGCTGCCGGATCCGCCGAGATCCAGCTTGGTCTGAATATCACCGAGAAGATAGCTCGGATTGCTCACATATTTCTGGTTATCGGTCTCAACGACGACGGCGTCCGTCTGCGGCTTGAGTCCCCACTCTTCCAGAAACGCGTTAAATTTCGGCAGCTCCGCCTCTCCGGGAGAAAACGTGATCATCAGCGATCGATCCGCGGCAAGTTTTGTGTCTTTCAGAAAACTTTCCAGCTTCGTGATTTCATCGGCCGTATAATCCGTCGTCGGGCATCCGAGGACAATGAGCTGCGTCTTATCCGGGATTTTATCCGTCAGCAGGTTAAAATCCTTTGCTTCAAAAGCGTTGTCCTGAAGGATTTTTTTGATCCCCGAAGTATCCAGCTGCTCGCTGTGCCCCGTATCAAACGCCGCCACCGGCAGCGTTTCCGCAATCACCGTGTTGAGGGCGGAAGCATAGGCGGAATCCACGTTGGAATACGTGGTGCTGCTGGAATAGTCCTGGGAATATTCTGTCTTAAACAAATCGGTGCTCGGAGAAAGCACCCGGTATCTTTTATCCGTCGCCACGACGACGGATCCGGCCTGAACGCCGTCGCTTTTATACTTTGCCGCAAAATCCGGGTTTTTGTCCAGGTCTTTATACTCTACCTGGATATTGTGGTTGCGCTCCGCGATTTTTTCCGCGATTCTGCCGACCTGGCTGTAATCCTCTCCGCTCGAGCTCTGGAGGACCGTGTTGTTGTCGACCTGCTGCTTTGTCGCACAGATCGTAATCGTTGTCGGCACCTTCACCTTGTCGACAATCTTTTCCGCTTCCTCCGTCAGGGTATTTGCCCCGCTCTTGGTCATATCGATGTTCATGGACGGGAACCGGTCGCCCAGCATTCCCACAATCACGTTCAGCAGCACAACCGCGGCAATAAATACCGCCGTAAAAGCCGTTGCGGTGGATCCATGGCGGAATTTCGAGCTGTGGAAAAAAGAAGACATTTTATTCTTTGCTTTTTTTCTTTTTCCCGTGTCTTCCGTGGATTCTGCTCCGCTTTCCGGTTCAGCGGATTTTTCTGCCCCGGTGCTTTCCGGCTTTTCTTTTTCCTTCTCAGGGCTGCTCTCCGCGGATCCGTCTTTTTCTTCCTGCGGCTGCACCGTTTTGCCGCTCTCTTCCCGCGTATCTTTTTCCTCACTCATCTTTTATCTCCCCCTTAGCTCCATCTTTTGCTTTCCAGCTTGCGGGCGGTCAGAAACGTAAACACCGCGACAACGCTTAGAAAAAATACCAGACCGGATACGCTGAAAATGCCTCTCGTGAACGGCTGATACCGGGAATCAAACGAAATCCAGGAAAGGAAATTCGCGAGGAACTCGTTGTTCACACTGCTGGAAAAGCCCCCGAGAAGAAGCAGAAGAAGGGAGACTCCGAACGTCGCGATAGCAGCAACCATCTGGCTCTGCGTCAGAGAGGAAATGAAGATCCCGATGGAAATCATCGCAGCCCCGTATAAGAGGGATCCCAGAATCGTGCCAAAAATCTGAATCCAGTCCGGATCCGAAAAAAAGGAAAGGATCACGGCGGGAATCAGGCTGGCTGCCAGCGCGATGGCAAACACCAGAAACGCGGCTAAAAACTTTCCGAACACAATGGAAAATACACCCACCGGAGCGGTCAGAAGCCCCTGATCCGTTTTATTCCGTATCTCCTCGCTAAAGCTGCGCATCGTCAGGATGGGCAGAAGAATCATCATGCACCAAGTAAACAGCATGCTGTAAATGCTTGGAATATAGGAAGAGGACAGCGTCATCATGACCTGAAAATAGTAAAACCCAAAAAACAGGAGCAGAACTCCTGAAAAGACATACCCGATGGGAGAAAGGTAATACCCTTTCAGTTCTTTCATGCAGATGGCCTTCAAACCCGGTCGCCGCCTTTCGAAGAAAATTTAACCTTCGCATTATCGCTTAAATACGTGGTCCCGGTCAGGCGAAGGAAGACGTCCTCCAGGGACAGTTCCGAACTGGACATCGAAAGAATGGGCCAGTTGCGCTTGGAGGCGATGCCGAACAGCGGGCGGCGCAAATCCACGCCTCCGCGGCCGTCCACCTCATATTCGAAAACCCCGGGTTCTTTTTCGCCGAAATTCCGGACATGGAGCACCCCGCGGATACTTTCCAGCGCATGCTGAACTTCTCCCGAATTTCCTTCCAGCCGGACGACAAGTTTCTGCTCCCCGCTCTGTCCGTGTTCCAGCTCATAGGGGGTTCCGTCCGCGGCCAGCCTGCCGCGGTTGATGATGATGATCCGATCCGCCACGGCCTGTACTTCCGGCAGAATGTGGGAACTTAAGATCACCGTATGGTTTTTCCCCAGGCTCTTTATCAGGTTGCGCACTTCGATAATCTGCTTGGGATCCAGTCCTACGGTAGGCTCGTCCAGAACCAGCACCGGAGGATTTCCCACCAGCGCCTGCGCGAGCCCCACGCGCTGCCGATAGCCTTTGGACAGATTGGCGATCAGGCGGCCGTAAACATTGTTAATCCGAATCAGCGTACAGATTTCCTTCAGATGCTTTTCCCTCGGAAGCGTAACTTTCTTCAGATCGTAAATGAAGTTCAGATACTCCCTCACCGTCATGTCCGGATACAAGGGAGGGATCTCGGGCATGTAGCCGATCAGTTTCTTCGCTTCGTTCGGCTCGTCGACGGTGTCATGACCACCGACCGTCACCGATCCGGAACTTGCGGAAATGTAGCCTGTGATGATGTTCATGGTCGTGGATTTTCCCGCTCCGTTCGGGCCCAGAAACCCGACGATGGTATCTTCCCCCACCGAAAAGCTGATATGATCCAGCGCCACATTTTCCCCATACCGCTTCGAGAGGTCTTTCACCTCAATCATTTTGTCATTCCTCCTGTTAATCGGTCCAAACAACCTTTTTTATTGTAACAAGTGAAGGTGATCGAAATGTAAACATTCCTTGAACAATCAGAAAAACCGTCTTTTTGAAGGAGGAATCTCTCTGTTTTTTCCCCCGTCCATGAAATTTTCGAGGAATCCCCGAGCCCTGTTTTGGATGGATTTTTAAAGTTCTGCAGAGGGAAGGGGATTTTTAGAATCCTTTCTGTATAATTTTTAATTATTTTCCTCAAAGGCATACGAAAAATCAATTCCATATTCCGAAAGATATCGGTAAAGGCGCGCCGCGCGCATCCGGAAAAATTCCATGGTTTTTGAGGAAATCTCAATCTGGGCCATGCTGCCCGCCTTCCGCGTATCGGCCGTGATCTTTTTGAGGGCGGCGGTTTTTCCGTCCTCCCATTTTTTCTGCTCGGATCGGATGGTGGATGGTTTCAGGCTGGAATCGACATTCATCGGTTTTTCCAGAAGGGCAAAGGCATGGGAAACTTCTTTCTGCCACAAGCCCGCGTACTTTTCTGATATTTTTATCATTTCGAGGTTGGAAACGGCATCCGCGGATTCTTTTTCATAGGATTTGTCGAGCGGGTTGGCGGCAAATTTCCGGTCAAAGTCCGGATTCCCGGTTTTCACGGGGAGAACCGGACCTTCCTGGGAAACCGTGCCGGTGATCGTTTCCGGAATAGAGGAAGGCAGGGCGGAGCCGGGATTTTCCGTCCCGGAAGGCGCCGAAAGGGGCCTTGCCGATTCGGAGGGCAGACTTCGGGACAGTTTTTTTGTACATCCTGAAGCGGCGGCCGCGAATGCCGAAATCAGGAAAAATAAGACCAGGGCTTCCTTTCCTTTCATTTTTCATCCCTCCGCATGAGGATATTCTTCTGGGAGCGCGCTTCTTTTTTAAAATCGCCTCTCCCGCTGGTTTTAAAAATTTTGCCATTTTCCCGTGCTGGGATCACCGGCATGGATCTTTTCCCGATCGGTTTTTGAAATCTCTCTTATTTCTCCTCCGGTTTTTCGCTTTCTTCCGGTTTGTGGTCCGTTCCTTCCTCGGCGCTTCCGTCGTCCACCGGGCTTGCGGCCGGTTCTTCCTCGCTGCGCGCCGCGCAGGCCACCGTGACGACCCGGTTCGGTTCTTCCACCCGCATCAGCAGAACGCCCTTGGAAGGCCGGCTGCATTCGCGGATGGAGTCTGTGTGGATGCGGATAATCACCCCGTCGGAAGAAATCAGAATGACGTCTTCCTCTCCGTCCACCACCTGAATCGCCGCCACTTTGCCAAAGCGGTCCACATGATAATTGAGGAGTCCTTTTCCCCCGCGGCTCTGAAGACGGTAGTCCGAAACGGGGGAGAGCCTTCCAAATCCGGTTTCCGAAACGGTAAGGATCTTTCCGTTCGGGCGGAGCACACTCATGCCGATCACGCTGTCTCCCTCTTTCAGAGCGATCGCGTGCACGCCGTGCGCCGTACGCCCCATCGCGCGGACATCCTGCTCACGGAAACGGATCGACATCCCGAGACGGGTCGCTATTAGAAGTTCGTCCTCCCCGCCTGTCAGACGGACCCAGGAGAGTTCATCCCCTTCGTCCAGGTTCACCGCGATGACCCCGCCTCTGCGGGCGGTGTCAAACGAGGAAAGCGAAGTACGCTTGATGATCCCTTTTCTCGTCACCATCACGAGATAACTCTTCTTGTCAAATTTCGGGACACGGATCATCGACGTGACCTTTTCCTCCTGCCCGATCGGCAGCAGGTTTGCGATATTGATTCCTTTTCCGGTACGGGATCCCTCCGGGACCCGGTAACATTTTAACCGGTATGCGCGCCCAAGATTGGTAAAGAAAAGAACATAGTCGTGCGTGCCGATCACAAACATCTCGCTCGCCGCGTCCTCTTCCCGCCTCGTCATGCCGCTGATTCCCCGTCCGCCCCGGTTCTGCGTGCGGTACGCGTCTATTTTCTGGCGCTTCACATAGCCAAACTGGGTCAGAGTAAGCATGCATTCCTCGTCGGGAATCAGATCCTCGATATCCATCTCCCCGGTGACGGCCTGGATCTCGGTGCGGCGCTTGTCGCCGAATTTTTTCTTTACGGCAATGGCCTCTGATTTTATAATTTCCAGAACGCGCGCCTTATTTGCCAGAATATCCTGATAATCCTTTATTTTGCCCAGTAACTCCTCGAGCTCCCTGTCCAGCTTTTCTCGTTCCAGACCGGTCAGGCGCCCCAGCGGCATCTGGACAATCGCCTGGGTCTGCACGTCGTCCAGGCCGAAGCGCTCCGCAAGTTTCTGCCTTGCTTCCGGGACCGATTTCGACGTGCGGATGATCCGCACGACTTCGTCGATATTGTCGACAGCCACCTTGAGCCCTTCCAGAATATGGGCGCGTTCCTGTGCCTTTTTCAGCTCAAACTGCGTGCGCCTGCGCACAACCTGCTCCTGAAATTTGATATACTCTTCCAGAAGCTGCTTCAGGGTCAGCAGGCGCGGCTCGCCGTTCACGATGGCGAGCATGATGACCCCGAACGTCGTCTGCATCTGGGTAAAGGTAAAGAGACGGTTGAGAACAATCTGCGGGGAGGCGTCCCGCCGGACGGTAACGACAATTCTCATGCCTTCCCGGTCGGAATGGTCGTCGACATTCGTGATGCCTTCGATCCGTTTCTCCTTGACCAGATCGGCAATGCTTTTAATCAGCCTTGCCTTGTTCACCTGGTAAGGAAGCTCGGTGACGATGATGTGATAGCGTCCGTTCTTCTCTTCCTCGATTTTCGCGCGGGCGCGCACCGTGATCCGGCCGCGTCCCGTGGCGTAAGCGGCGCGAATTCCGCTGCGTCCCATGATGATTCCGCCCGTCGGAAAATCCGGTCCCTGGATACAGTTCATCAGATCATTCAGACTCGCGTCCGGATGGTCAATCAGAAGGCAGACGGCATCAATCGCCTCTCCCATGTTGTGGGGAGGGATATTCGTCGCCATTCCGACGGCAATCCCCGTGGAACCGTTGACCAGAAGGTTCGGAAAATGGCTCGGAAGGACCGTGGGTTCTTTGAGTCTGTCATCGTAGTTCGGCTGAAAATCGACCGTGTCCTTATCGATGTCCTTCAGCATCTCCATCGCGACACGGCTCATCCGGGCTTCGGTATACCGGTAGGCGGCAGGCGGATCTCCGTCCACGGATCCAAAATTTCCGTGTCCGTCCACCAGCATGTACCGCATGGAAAAATTCTGAGCCAGCCTCACGAGGGCGTCGTAGACCGAAGCATCCCCGTGCGGATGATAGCGGCCCAGAACGGAACCGACCGTATCGGCGCATTTCCGGTATGCCTTATCCGGAGAAAGCCCATTTTCAAACATGGTGTATAGAATTCTCCGATGGACCGGCTTCAGCCCGTCGCGCACATCCGGCAGAGCGCGCTGCACAATAACAGACATTGAGTAGGCAATGAAAGAGGACTCCATTTCCTTTTTCAAATCTACGTTGACAATCTTGTTCTGTTTTATTTCGTCCATTCACGGGCACCTTCCTGCAAAAATTTCTGTCTCATCCGGTCCGTCAGCAGCCTGTTCACTGCTTCCAGTTCTCTTTTGCTGAGCGCGCGCTTCGGAACTGCGTGGCACTCCCCGATTCCAGGGTATAGCAGAAGGACATTTTTATCTTCATAGGCAAGCCACAGCATATCGTATGGGATCGCGGCTTCATATCGTTCGGCACGGAATTCCACCGCCTGCGGGCTGAATCGGACCGCGCGCGCGGGCGTCCCGAAGCGCCCTGCCTCAAAATCCTCCGCGGCGCCCGCCATCACTACCGTCTTTAAAAGAGGCTGCCACAGGAAAAGAAGGGAAACGCCGCAGACCGCGGCGGCGGCACAGGCCCACCGGTAGGTCCTCCGCAGTGCCGGAATACTTGCGAGAGCGACGGCTGCGGCTAAAAAACACGCGCCGAGAACGCGTGCCGCGACCCGGTAGAACCCCCTCATCGCAAGTTCCGCCTGGGCAGCCCGGATATGCACCGCATCTTCTCTGGTAATCGCGAAATTTACATTCACGGGCTCTGTTTTCGAATCCATTTTACCGCCTCTTTCCGTCCATCCGGTAATAGCGGCGGCCAAACGCCGCGGACAGAATTTTTTCCGCTTCTTCTTTCTTTTCCTCCGAAAGTCCTTCCTTCCGCAGGATCCACAGATTCCGTCCGATTCCGCCCATCGCCACGAACAGCCGCGGGGTAGAAGCACAGAACGAGAATTCCGTCCAGTACCTCTCGGACCGCTCATACCGGCTCTTTTGAAGCACTCGGTCGTGAAGAAGCGTCATCTGTGTTTTTAGCGGCATCAGCCTGTTGGAGCGGAAGATCCGTCCCGCGCGCCTTCCGCGCAGGACGGGCTGAAAAAACCAGACTGCCGCCGCCAGAAGCAGAAACACTCCCGCAACGGCACAAGGCGGAGCCGCCGTATGGAGCTGGCTCTGCGAAAGCGGTATCATGGTTGCCGCGAGACCCGCCGCCGTCAGGCACAGTCCGGCCTGGATGCCGCGCCGTCGTTTTGGATAAGCGATATTCCGCATCGCCAGATATGCCTCGCGGAAATCCTGTTCCGTCAAGGCCTGCTCCACGGTCAAATTCCGCTCTTTCTTCGGTTCCGGCATGAATGCCTCCTTAAAATGTTACAGCTCCCGCCGTGGAAACGGCCTTGTTCCGGCCAGAATCATCGCCTGTACTTCCGGAAGGGCACCGGGATCCACGCACCTGAGCGGAAGGATCAGCACCGGTCTGTAAATTTCTCCCGCGCTGCGCGGGCCTTTTTGGGGCACAAACAGCGCCAGGGCGTCTCCGATCTGCGCGCATTCGCTCGTCCCATTGAGCGGGATTTCCCTCGCTTTGCCATTCCGGGCGATCTGGATGCGATCCGGATACACCCGGATCCGGATTGTTCCTCCCCCGGAATATTCCCGGGCGAGTCTGCGGTATGTCCGGTTCGGGGAAGCGGCGGTATATGCGGCAGCCGCCACACAAGCCGCCGCGAACGCATAAAACCACCATTCCCCGGAATGGACGCCCGCAGCGGCAAACGCCACGGCAAAAAGGGTGAAGGATGCGGTCCGCATAGTGCTTTTCCTGCCACGCTCCAGAGTCCGGACGACCTTTTTGAGACATTCATAGGCTTCCTCTTCCTTCGGGCAGAAGGAAATCCGGATCCCGGTGTGCTGTTCTTCATAAGCTTCCGCGTCGTCAGGAACGAGCTCTGTTTTCTGACTGCTCTGGACCCGAGGCGCGCCGGTTCGTTCAGGCTGGCCGTCCCCGGCCGGCTGGTTTCCACGTTCCGGGGGCTTTTCGCCTTCTGCATTTTCTTGGGAATAACTGCTCATCATCGTAAAGTTCTCCTTTATGTTTCCGGCCGGGATCTCTCTCTCTCTCTCTCTGCGGGGCCGGATCCGCCCCCCGGATAATTTTCCGGGAAATCAAACATCCAGATCATGGGCAAATTTTGCGTGCTGTTCGATAAATTCCCGCCGCGGCTCCACTTTGTCGCCCATCAGAACGGTAAAGGCTTCATCCGCCGCCGCCGCGTCTTCCACTTCCACGCGGTACATCAGCCTCCGCGAAGGATCCATCGTCGTCTCCCAGAGCTGATCGGGATCCATCTCGCCCAGCCCTTTGTACCGCTGGATTTCATAGCCGTTTTTCAGCTCTTCCATCAGATGATCACGCTCGGGATCGGTATAGGCGTAGTAATGTTTTTTTGCCTTGGTCAGCCGGAAAAGAGGAGGCTGCGCAAGATAAACGTGGCCTTCATCGACCAGCGGACGCATGAACCGGAAAAAGAAGGTCAGGAGCAGCGTGCGGATATGGGATCCGTCGACATCGGCATCGGCCATGATGATGATCTTTCCGTAACGCAGTTTTTTAATGTCAAATTCGTCCCCGATGCCGCATCCGAGCGCCGTCACAATCGGCTGGAGTTTCTCATTTCCGTAAACCCGGTCAAGACGGGCTTTTTCCACGTTCAGCATTTTGCCCCACAGGGGAAGAATCGCCTGATAACGGCGATCCCGGCCGCTCTTGGCAGAACCTCCGGCGGAATCCCCTTCGACGATATAGATCTCGGTTTCTTCCGGATCGCGGCTCTGGCAGTCCGCAAGTTTTCCCGGCAGGGAAGCTCCTTCCAGCGCGGATTTTCTGCGCACCATTTCCCTTGCCTTGCGGGCGGCCTCCCGGGCGTGCGCGGCCGCTGTCGCTTTGTCGAAAATCGCCCTGGCGACCCCGGGATTTTCCTCCAGATACGAGGTCAGTTTTTCATAAACCATATTGGAGACGAGCGTGCCGATCTCGGTATTTCCAAGCCGGGCCTTTGTCTGACCCTCAAACTGCGCTTCCTTCAGCTTTACGCTGATGACGGCCGTCAGCCCTTCCCGGCAGTCGTCCCCCGTCAGGTTTTTGTCACTGTCCTTCAGAATGTTGAACTTACGCCCGTAATCGTTGATCGCCCGGGTCAGCGCCCGCTTGAATCCCTCTTCATGGGTCCCGCCGTCCGTCGTGTGGATATCGTTGGCAAAGGAAAGGATCAGTTCCGTATAGGAATCATTATACTGCATGGCGACTTCCGCCGTAGCGGAATCGTCCGGGGCGACCGCGGAAAAATGAATTACGTCGGGATGAAGGACCTCAACCGCTTTCTTTTTATTGATATACTCGACAAAACTGCGGATGCCGCCCTCATATTGAAAATCGTCTTCTCTCGGCTCTTCCTTGTTTCTCTCGTCCCGAAGAACAATATGCACGCCGGCATTCAGAAAGGCCTGTTCCCGCAAACGGGTCTGCAGCGTTTCATAGTCAAACTCGGTCGTTTCCTTGAAAATCTCCGCGTCCGGCTTGAAGGTGATTTTTGTTCCGCTCCCCTTCGCCGGCCCGTGTTCCTCAAGGCCGGTCACCGCTTTGCCGCGCTCAAATTTCTGGTAATAAGTCTTCCCGTCCCGGTACACTTCCACTTTCAGCCACTCGGAAAGTGCGTTGACGACGGACGCCCCTACGCCGTGCAGTCCTCCGGAGACCTTATATCCTCCGCCGCCGAATTTTCCGCCCGCGTGGAGCATTGTAAAGACAACCGTAACCGTCGGAATCCCGGCCTGATGATGAATCCCCACCGGAATGCCGCGGCCGTTGTCCGTCACACAGATAATATTATCCGGAAGAATTCGTACGGTAATCTTATCGCAGTAGCCTGCGAGGGCTTCGCCCACGGCATTGTCAACGATCTCGTAAACCAGGTGATGAAGGCCGCGGGGCCCCGTCGATCCAATATACATTCCGGGACGCTTGCGGACTGCCTCCAGCCCTTCCAGAACCTGTATTTCACTTTCATCGTAGTCGTTTCCTGGCTGCGTAACTTTTGTAAAATCCAAATCCAACCCTCCAGTATGGATCTCTCTCTCTCTCTGATTCTTTTTCTTCCTTCGGGGGGAAGAAAACCGTCCGTCTTCATCGATCTTCCAAGGGGCGGAAAAAAGGCTTTCCCGCCTTGGAAATCCCGCATAGCCTGCCTTTTTTCCAGGGAAAAGGCAGACCGATAAGGTCAACGCAAATTCATCGGCGGGGAGAAATTCCGCCCCGGTTTTTCTTCCTGCGGAGGGATTTCCCACCGGAGAGGCACTTCTTCCCGTGTCGGATCCTTTCCCGGCTGCTTTCTTTCCACCGTCCGATAAAAGCGCCGGCTTCCGTTTTCCGGCATCTGCCGGGAAAAGCCGGCCCGGGGGATCCGGCGGCGCACCGGCTTTTTGAGCCTTATCAGAAAAACGCTGAGGCAGTAGAAGAGGAAAAAGGGAAAAAACGTTCCTCCGAGAATCAGAAGAAAATGCCCGTTTAAGAAAAGCCCCGCGATGAAAAACGCCGTTGCGACGAGGATGGCCAGATACCCGAGCCCATAAAGCAGAGGATCGGGAACGACGTTGGAAAGGCCGCCGCACCTTGGGCAGACATATTCCCCGCGGCGGCGCAGAACCCATGCCTGCGCGGGATTCAGCCGGCCGCCGCAATAAGGGCATTGTGGCATCCGAAGCCTTCTTTTCCGTCTCGGTTTTCTCTCAGGCATTCTGATCGCCTCCAGAAAATTCCGCCCGCCTCAAAAGGGTCGCGGAAGAAATCTGGGAAGTGTAAACCAGCGTGCGTCCATTTTTCGGGCAGCACACGATAAAACTCTTCGGCATTTCCCTGGAAATACTGATCACCCTTCCCGCTTTCTGCTCCGAAGCAAGATAATCGCGTGTGGTGTTGGAAATGGTGGAGGTCTCAAGATCAAAGATCCCGACAATGTCCGACATCCGGATAACCATATCCCGGCCAAGGTGGAGATACACGATTTTTCCCTCCTCACAGGGCTTCCTCCACAGGGACGCCGTGTTCCATGTGAAACATGCTCCCCCCCGCAATCGGCCTCGTTTTTTCAGGACCGCAGCAGGTGATGAAAACCTGGAAATCTTTGAGCCGGTTCAGAATATAATTCTGACGCTCGCCGTCCAGCTCGCTGAGAACATCATCCAGAAAAACAACAGGCCTCTCCTCGGTCCAGCGGCTTAGCAGCTCTGCCTCACCGAGTTTCAGAGCGATGACCGCCGAACGTTTCTGCCCCTGGGAAGCGTAGGCGCGCGCATCCATCCCGCTGATTTTCACTGCCAGGTCGTCCCGGTGCGGCCCTTTTCCCGTATGCCCGGAAATCAGGTCTTCCCGGCGGCCTGCTTTGAGCGCTCCGGCAAGATCCGGCGCGCTTTCCTCATAACGGATCTTCAGTGTTTCCCGGCCCCCGCACATACCGCCGTAGAACCGGGCGGCCGGCGGTTCCAGAGAATCCGCGTATTTTTTTCTCGCGCGCATCACGGCCGTCCCGCTTTTTACCAGCCTCTCGTCCCAGATATCCAGCGTATCCAGCAGTTCTGAGTGCCGGGGAATTTCCTTTAGCAGCGCGTTGCGCTGCGCGAGGGCTTTCCCATATTCCGTAAAAACCGCCGCGTAAGCGGGCTTCAGCTGACAGATTGCCGCGTCAAGAAAATTCCGCCTTCGGAAAGGACCTCCGCTCAGGAGGGCCAGGTGTTCCGGCGAAAATACAGCAGCCCGGAACTCCCCAATCAGGGCCGAGCAGGATCTCTTTGGAATCCCGTTTAACATGGCGGTCCTTCGCCCCTCGGAAATACGGATTTTAGAGGTCTGATCCCGGCCTCCGCCGAAAAAATCCAGCTGAAGAATACTCTGGGACTGCCCGCTTCGGACCATCTCGGCATCCTTTGCTCCCCGGAAAGAACGCTCGCCCGTAAAAAGCCACATGCCTTCCAGAAGGTTGGTCTTTCCCTGCGCGTTTCCGCCCCAGACCACGTTGACGGTTTCACACGGGAGAATCTCTCCCGCGGCGAGGTTCCGGAAGTCCCGCCATGCAAAGCGCCTGATTTTCACACGCGGCCCACCTTATATCGATTTCCTCCATATTCCGCCAAGTCTCCGGGAACAAGTTTTTTGCCGCGCATGCGGCATTCCGTTCCGTTTACGAGAACTTTTCCGCCCTGAATCGCCATTTTTGCCTGGCCTCCGGTTACAAATGCGCCGCATAGTTTCAGAAACGCATCCAGACGGATAAAGTCCGTATCGATATTCCGGGTATGAAGGACGGGATTGCTGTTACTCTCCATCATTGCCACCACTTTTCAGCCTGACAGGCAGGACGAGAAACAGAAAGGAATTTCCTTTCTCCGGCATGATCTCCAGGGGATCAATCGGGCTGTTCATGCAGAGTTTCACTTCGTCGCATTCGGAATTCTGAAGGGCGTCCAGAAGATAACTGCTGTTAAAACCGATTTCCACCGGATCCCCCTCCAGTTTTGCGGGAATCCGGTCGTCTGCCCGTCCCATTTCCGTGATGCAGGAAAGACAAATCTCGTTTTCCCTGAAAAAACACCGGATGGGGCTGCGGATCCGATCATTGACAAGGAGGGATACCCGCTGAAGGCTGGAAATGAATTCCGGCACCGAGACAATGCCCTTTGTGCTGCTGCTTTTCTGCACGGCAGCGCGGTAATTGAGAAAGTTGCCTTCCAGAAGCCGGGAAATCACGGTATAATTGCCGATCTGGATTTGAATATGCTTTTGTCCGACCGTCAGCTTGATTTCCT
>DAITAP010000003.1:21960-32745 GCA_036824225.1 Caproicibacter sp.
CTTATCGTTGTCATTGATTAAATTTACGATCTCCTTGAGCGTTTTTCCCGGAACTACAAAACTGCATTTGGACATATTTTTGACGGGTTCTTCCCGGATGGCGAGTCGATATCCGTCCACGGCGACCATCCGGACGTTTTCCTTGTCGGTTTCGAACAAAACCCCGGTATGAATCGGATTCTGATCGGACTGAGAAACAGCGAAAATTGTCTGCCGGATCATACTTTTTAAGATATCTGCGGGAAGGGTGAAATTCGTGTTTTTTTCAATCTGCGGAAGTTCCGGGTATTCTTCGGCCGGAATTCCCGCGATGGAAAATTTCGACTCACCGGAACGGATGTTTGCGAAATTTTTTTTGTCGGTTTCCAGATGGACGTTCTGCTCAGGAAGGCGGCGGATTATTTCACAGAAAAGTTTTGCGCCCATTACGACACTTCCCGGCTCCAGGATGGTTGCGGGAAACTCTGTCGTTATCCCGATGGAAAGATCATAACCGCAAAGCCGGAGCTTTCCAGATTTCGCTTCCAAAAGAATTCCTTCCAGCGCCGGATAGGAGGATTTTACGGAAACTGCGTGCTGTACTTTCAACACGGCTTCTTCTAGCATTTTTCTGTCGCAGTCAAATTTCATGAAAGATATCGCCGGCTTTCTCTTATCGAGTCTTATTTATGTTTTATTTAGAAAGAGTAGCAGAGGACGCTGAAAAGTTGAAAGCTTTGCGGTGCCGCGCCAGCGCTGGATTTTTCCCTGCTTTTTTTTTCCTCCGGAAAGTGAAGAATTTGTGAAAAATCCGTTCCGCTTTCCGGTATTCCACGGACTGTTGAAAACTTTGTGGGGAAAGTTGAAAACTTGTTTAAAAAAAAGGAGAAGAAAAAGCCTTGTCTTCAAAGGGTTTTCAACCAAAAAGTGGAATGTGGAAAGAGTTTGCACATCCCACTTTTTCATTTATCGATCCCGGATATTCTTAATGATATCATTGACGGTTGCTTTCAGTTTCATGTCATGTTTCATATTTTTTTCAACCTGCTGAATCGCGTACACTACGGTGGAATGATCCCGTCCGCCGAATTCCTTGCCGATGGCTGCGAGCGGCATCTGGGTGATTTCTCGTACGGTGTACATGGAGACCTGGCGCGCGGTCGAGATATTCGCCGCGCGGCGGGATGACTTGATATCGGCGGACGATGTGCCAAAGGTGCGTGCGACTTCATCCACGATTTTCTCTACGGTCAGGGGGGTGGGCTGATCATTATTGATGATGTCGCTGATGGCAGCCTGTGCCGTCTGAATATTGAGCGGATATCCCTGTAAAAGATGATACGCCTTCATCTTTTTTACCGCGCCTTCCAGCTGGCGGATGTTGTTTTTCAGACGATTTGCGACATATTCCACTACATTGTCCGGAAGTTCCATTTTCAGAAGTTCCGCTTTCCGTTTGATAATGGCGATCCGCGTTTCAAAATCAGGGGGCTGGATATCTGCGGTCAGACCCCATTCAAACCGGGTAAGCAGGCGTTCTTCCAGAGTGGCGATGTCTTTGGGAGGCCGGTCGGAAGTCAGAACGATCTGCTTTTTCGCTTCATACAGCGTGTTGAAAGTATGGAAAAACTCTTCCTGCGTCGAATCCTTGCCCGCAATGAACTGAATATCGTCAACCAGAAGAACGTCGGCGTGACGGTATCTCTGATGAAATTCGCCCGTCGTCCCGTGACGGATGGCTTCAATCAGTTCATTGGTAAATTCGTCCCCCTTGATATAGACGATATCCATTTCAGGGTGCGTATGGTTTATCTCGTTCCGGATTGCGTAAAGAAGATGGGTTTTTCCCAGCCCCGAATTTCCATAGATAAAAAGCGGGTTATAAAGGGCTGCCGGTTTGCTCGCGACGGCCATGGACGCGGCATGGGCGAATTTGTTGGAAGGCCCGACAATATAGGTGTCAAAGGTGAATTCATAATTGTCATCCGCCGGTTCGGGTTCTTTCTTCTCAGCGGTATGGCCGGTCTCCTCCGGGATGCAGAGCTTTATCTGGATTTCCTGGCTGAATATCTGCCGAAAAGCCTCCTCCAGCAGATCCATATAATAATGGAGAACTGTCTGGCGGTGAAGTTCATTTGGAACTTTCAGAACAGCGACCCTGTTTGTAAAATCAAGCGTGACCGGCTCAATGCGGCTGATCCACGTGGAAAAGGCGATCTCCGTGATCCTGCTTTTACAGTAGGCGCACACGAGATTCCACACTTCATTGAACGATTCCATTTAGCTTCCATCCCTCATTTTCATCCGGCAGAACTGCGGGAAGTCACCCGTCTTTGTCCCGCTCTGCTTTCAAGCTGAAAAAAATAAGCCCCGTCCCCTTAAGAAGGCGGTAAGCTTTCCCTGCCTCCCTCTTTAAAAATCATGGAAAAGAAAAGGGTTCCGCCTTTCTTGAACTTATAAAAGAAGGGCGAATGATACGATTCGATAGATAACTCTCCATTTATAAGAATACCACAAATCAAGCGATTTTTCAATCCGGGCCGCGTCCGGAGGGTTCTCCCGCTCTCTCTCTCTGCCCGGCTGCCGCGTGGAGCCCGGAAAGCTTAAAAATGGACACGGGGGCCTTTTCCCGGCGGGCAGAGTTTTAAAAACGCGGAATTTTGTCCCGGAACCCTGAAGCAGGCAAGGCGCGGCCGTGTTGACATTCCAGTTGACATTCCAATAGTAGATAAGATATAATGAAAAGCGATAGTTCCCGAAAGGAGGGGTTTTGATGTTAAGAACATATCAGCCGAAGAAAATACACCGCCAGAAAGAACATGGCTTCCGCAAACGCATGGCTACCCTGAATGGCAGAAAAGTGCTTGCGCGCCGCAGGGCAAAGGGAAGGGTTCGCATCAGCTACTGATTTTTCGGCGCGCGCCCGCGCCGCCGCGGAGCATGTTTTCCATGGATGGATGGCCGCGGACAGGCGGCCTTTCTTTATCTGTTTTTTTAGAAGTCGGGATCGGGTAAATCTCTCATGGAAGAAATCTTAAGTTTCTGATTTATCCGCAAAAAATATGGGGCAGAATGAAAACAAAATTTTATTCTTCCATTAAGGAAAACAAAAGTTTCCGGAAAGCCTATTCAAGAGGCAGATATTTTGTCAGCCCGGTGCTGGTGACCTATGTTTTGAGAAATCGGACAGGCCTTCTGCGCGTAGGAATCACGACCAGCAAAAAAACCGGAAACGCAGTCCGGCGCAGCCGATCGCGCCGCATTATCCGGGAAGCCTTTCGTCCCCTTTCCGAACATACGGCCCGGGGATGGGATTTGGTATTTGTCGCAAGGGGACGGACTCCGTTTGTGAAGAGCTGGGAAATACGACGTACGATGGAAAAACAGCTTAGGACTGCAGGAGTATTGAAATGAAACGGCTTCTGGTTCGTTTCATCCGTTTTTATCAGAGAGAGATTTCGCCGCTCAAAAAACCTTGCTGTCGGTATATTCCTACCTGTTCCAACTATGCGGTGGAAGCAATTGAAAGGTTCGGAGCCTGGAAGGGGGGTGGGCTCGCCCTGTGGCGTTTTTTGCGCTGCAACCCTTTCAGCCGGGGCGGATATGATCCGGTTCCTGAAAAGAAAGTAAGGCATTCGGCCGGAAGACAGGGGAAAAATTCCGAATGAATAATATTTTTAATTTTTTTGGCAGCATCCTTGGCTACCTGCTCTGGTTTTTCTATCTGCAGGTTAAAAATTACGGCGTGGCCATTATTCTGTTTACCGTTGTGGTCAAACTGCTCATGTTCCCTTTTGCCATTAAAACGCAGCGTTCCATGGCTGCGAGCGCCAGACTTTCCGTTAAAATGAAGGATCTGCAGAAAAGGTTTGGAAATGACAAACAGAAGCTTCAGATGGAGACGGCAAAATTATATGAAAAGGAAGGGGTAAACCCGGCAGGCGGATGTTCCACCATGTTTATTCCGCTGCTGCTGATGTTTTTCCTTTATAATACGGTTCTGTTTCCGCTTTCCAACGCGCTGCACCTTTCTTCCGAGGGGGTCAACCAGGCGGTTTCGCTTTTAAGCCGTATCCCGGGACTAAGCGGATCTTTTAACCAGAATTATGCGCAGATTGAGATTGTCAAACACTTTGCGGATTTGAGGCCCTTTCTCACCATGTTCGGCGCGGATGAGCTGGCCCGTCTGGAATCCTTTAGTCATGGCTTTACCTTTCTCGGTCTGAATCTTCTTGACACGCCGTGCGACTCTTCCAACCTCTTTGGAACGTTGTTCCGGTCGAATCTGTGGGTCATTCCGATCGGCAACCTTGTATTGTCCTATTTAACTCAGTATTTCATGATGAAAATGCAGCCGGGAGGACAGCAGCAGCAGGGCTGCACAAAAGTCATGTTTTACGTGATGCCCCTCTTTTCTGTTTATTTTGCGGCGGTCATGCCCGCCGCGGTGGGATTCTATTATATTCTTTCGCTGCTGCTCGGCTTTCTTCAGACGGTAGCGCTCAATATCTGGTATGCGCCGGATGATCTCAACGCGCAGGCGGAAGCCAGGAGAATCGCCCTGCTGGAGCAGGAAGAAGCAAAAATGCGTCCGGTTTCAGCGGTGGAAAGGACCGTTTTGAAGAAAGAAAAACCGGTGCAGAAGGTCCGGTCTGGAAGCCGGAAAAAAAGAAAAAGATAAGAGAAAGACAATTTCACAGAAACATGCCGGAAATTTGTATCCAGGAGAAAGAGAGAGGGAGGGATTATGATGCGTGAAGCGGTCGGGACCGGTCCGACGGTGGAAGAAGCAAAAGAAGCTGCCTGCCGTCAGCTCGGAGTGGATTCCTATGAGGCAGAGTTTGAGATTCTCCAGATGCCGGTTAAAAAGACATTCGGGCTGTTTGGGGGAAGTCCTGCCAAAGTGCGCGTCTATATTAAGGAGAATCCCGCCGAAAAGGCAGCCGCGTATTTAAAGAAGGTCCTTTCCGGTATGGGCGTTCAGAATGTATCCATCCGAATCCAGCCGGAAGAGGGAGGCGCCCTCCTGTCCATCAGTGGCAGCGACGTCGGGTTTGTCATCGGACACCGGGGAGAAACTCTGGATGCCCTCCAGTATCTAGCGGGACTGGTTGCAAATCATTCCGGCGGGACTTATTTCCGCATCGCGCTCGATATCGGAAATTATCGGGAGAAAAGACGCAGAACCCTTTCCTCTCTGGGAAAAAAATTAGCTGAAAAATCCCTGAGGACAGGCCGGAACATTGCTCTGGAACCCATGAACCCCTATGAAAGACGGATTATTCATACTGCGGTGTCGTCCGTGGACGGAGCAAAATCCTGGTCGGAAGGCGAGGATTTGGAAAGGCATGTTGTGGTCGGTCCTGTAAAGGGCGAACGCCCCCGCAGAGGAAACAGCCGGCGCGGAGATTTAAGAAAACCTCAGGGAAGTTTCAGACCGAGAGCGGCGTCTCGTGAGAAACCTGATTTTCGCGGATCCGCCGGGAAAGATCGGAATGCCCGGAAGAATGCCGGAAAGAAACAGGATATTTCACCGGAAGAAAAGCCAAGGGAAGACAGCAGTGCCCCCCTTTATGGCCGGATCGATTGAGACCGGTAAAGTTCCGGTGTTTTGAAAAAGGGCGGTTCCATTGCGGAATAGCCCTCTTTTTTTTGGAGGAAGTTTTTTTCATGGGTTGTTTTCAGTATCATTCGCCTCAGGATACCATTGCGGCGATATCATTTCGGAGGATCGGAGCTTACGCAGGCTATTTTGATTTGTCATGGGTTGTTTTCAATATCATTCGCCTCAGGATACCATTGCGGCGATATCAACCGCGCAGGCGCCCGCCGCAATCGGTGTCGTCCGGATCTCTGGACCGCGCGCGCGGGAAATCGCGGGAAAAGTCTTCCGGTCCGCGCACGGGAAAACGCTGAACGATATCCGGGGTTACCGGGCGCTTTTTGGCCATGTGCAGGATGAAAACGGGGAATGGATTGACGAGGCCATCGCTCTGAATTTCCGCGCCCCCGCAAGCTTTACCGGCGAAGACGTCGTGGAACTTTCCTGCCATGGCGGGTTATATATCACCCGCCGGCTGCTGCGCGCGGTCCTGAACGCGGGGGCCGCCCCCGCGGGACCTGGCGAATTCACCCGCCGCGCGTTTCTGAATGGAAAAATGGGACTTACCGAAGCGGAGTCCGTGATGCAGATGGTATCCGCCCGCGGCGAGCAGGCTGCGAAAGCCGCCCTTGCCGGACACAGCGGGGCATTGGAAAAGAAAATTCGCTCCGTCCGAGAATCGCTGACAAAAATCGCCGCGCACCTTTCCGCCTGGGCGGACTACCCCGAAGACGATATTTCCGGAGTCACGGCGGAAGGCCTGAAAAAATCACTTCAGGATGTCCGGAACAAACTTGTCTCCCTTTTGAAGCAGTTTGAATCCGGTCGGGCTCTGAGAGAAGGAGTCGATACCGTGATAGCGGGGACGCCGAATGTCGGAAAATCCACCCTGATGAATCTCCTGTCCGGATGGGAGCGCTCCATTGTCACCCAGGTTGCCGGGACGACTCGCGATGTGGTAGAGGATACCGTCCTGTTCGGGGGGGTTCCGCTTCGCCTTGCGGATACCGCGGGACTTTGTCAGACGGAGGATCCCGTGGAGATTGCCGGGGTGAAACGGGCGGTGGACCGAATCCGTTCGGCTCAGCTTGTTCTTGCGGTTTTCGACGCTTCCCGTCCCTTAAGGGAAGCAGACAAAAAATTTGCCGAAGAAATCAAAAATTCTGTCTGCGTCGCTGTGATCAATAAGGCGGATCTTCCTCAGAAAATCGACAAAGAGTATATTCAAAGCAGGTTTAAACATACCGTAGAAATTTCTGCGTCATCTGGAACCGGTCTTGAATTGCTGAAAAACGCAGTACTGGATGTCCTGGGCGCGGCGGACTTTGATCCGTCTCAGGGGGTTCTCTATACGGAACGTCAGCGGGATGCCGCCAGCAATGCGGAGAAATCCCTGGAAGAAGCCCTTTCCGCTCTCGAAAATGGAATGACGTTTGATGCGGTGACGATTTCGGTTGACGACGCAATTTCTTCCCTTCTGGAGTTGACGGGGGAGCGTGTCACGGAAGAAGTGGTGGACGCCGTATTCCGTCAGTTCTGTGTTGGAAAATAAAAGCGACTGGAAAAGAGGAATAAATTTTGAACTATGACGCCGGATATATCGACGTTGCCGTTATCGGTGCGGGGCACGCTGGAATCGAAGCGGGGCTTGCTTCTGCGAGGCTGGGATGCCGGACGGTCGTTTTTACGATAAACATGGATGCAGTGGGGAACTGCCCGTGCAATCCTTCCATCGGCGGTACGGCGAAAGGCCATCTTGTCCGGGAAATCGACGCGCTCGGCGGAGAAATGGGAAGAACCACGGACGAATGCTTTATTCAAAGCAGAATGCTGAACCGGGGAAAAGGTCCGGCGGTTCATTCTCTGCGGGCTCAAATTGATCGGCGGGAATATGGCAAAATCATGAAGCATAAACTGGAGCTTCAGCCGAATCTGCTTCTCCGCCAGGCGGAAGTCGTTTCGGTAGCGCCCGCCGAAAGAGGCCTCTGGAAACTGGAGACCCGGTTCGGCGCGGTCTTTACGGCAAAAGCGATCATCTTTGCGACCGGGACCTACCTGGCAAGCAAGATTTTTGTGGGAGAAGTCTCCTATGAAAGCGGACCGGACGGCATGTTTCCTTCCGCTTTTTTGACGGATTCCCTTAGAAAAATCGGAATCAGCCTGCGCCGCTTTAAAACCGGAACCCCGGCGCGTGTGCTGCGCTCCAGCATTAATTTCGACGGTCTGGAGGTACAGAAGGGTGACGACCCTGTGGTGCCATTTTCTTACGACACGCTTCATCCCGGGAAAAACCGGGCTGTCTGCTATATCAGCTGGACCAATGAGGAAACAAAACGGATCATTCTAAGGAATCTGCACCGATCTCAGCTCTATACAGGCGGCATAACCGGTGTTGGGCCGCGCTACTGCCCCAGCATCGAAACAAAAATGGTCCGCTTTGCGGATAAAAAACGGCATCAGCTTTTCATTGAACCGTGCGGTCTGGATACCGAGGAAATGTATCTTCAGGGAATGAGCACTTCTCTTCCCGAAGATGTTCAGATAGCGTTTTATCGGACTATACCGGGCCTTGAGCATGTCCAGATTATGAGAACTTCCTATGCGATTGAGTATGACTGCGCCGATCCCCTTCAGATGGATGCGACACTGGAATTTCATGAATTTCCAGGACTTTACGGCGCGGGACAGTTTAACGGCAGTTCCGGATATGAAGAGGCGGCGGCTCAGGGACTGGTGGCTGGAATCAACGCGGCGCTGAAAATAAAGGGACGCCCTCCCATGATCCTGGACCGGGCGGGAAGCTATATCGGAACATTAATTGACGACCTGATTACCAAAGGAACGAAGGAGCCCTATCGGATGCTGACTTCACGGAGCGAATACCGTCTTGTCCTTCGGCAGGATAATGCCGATGAGCGTCTGACTCCGACCGGCCGAGCCATCGGATTGATTTCGGACAGCCGCTGGGAACGGTTTCTTCGGAAAGAAGAACAGAAAAAATCGGAGCTTATCCGATCGCGGCGGACCGTATTTCCTCCTTCGGAAGAACTGAACCGCATTCTTGTTTCCCGTGAAACAACCCCCGTTTCTTCCGGGGTGACGCTTGCGGAACTCATCCGGCGTCCGCAGATCAGTTACCGGGCGCTGACTCCTGTCGATAAGGGGCGTCCCGATTATCCGTCCTCGGTATTCGAAAATGCGGAGATAGAGCTGAAATATGAAGGGTATATCCGCAGGCAGAAAACGCAGATCGCCGAGATGCGCCGGTTGGAAAGCCGCAGGCTTCCGCGAAATGTCGATTATTCCAAAATCATCGGTCTTCGGAAAGAAGCGCAGGAAAAACTTCAGTCGGTGCACCCGGAAAGCATTGGGCAGGCGTCAAGAATTTCCGGCGTGAGCCCGGCGGATATTTCCGTTCTGCTCATCTGGCTGGAAAGGGAGAAGAGAGGAAAAGCCGTATGAGGGACGATGCCGCTTCTCTGTTTGCCTCACTTGCGGAAAATGCCGGCCTGTCTCTTTCCGACCGGCAGAAACAGCAGTTTCAAATCTACGACAGAATGCTTGCGGAGTGGGGCGGAAAAATGAATCTGACTGCCATTCGCACGCCCCGGGGAGTTGCGGAAAAGCATTTTCTGGACAGTGCTCTCCTGCTCCGTTATTATGATCCGCCGCGGGGGGCGGCCGTCATCGACATTGGGACAGGAGCGGGTTTTCCCGGTGTACCGCTGAAAATTCTCCGCCCCGATCTGAAATTGACACTGCTGGACAGCCTTCAGAAACGTCTTGTCTTTCTTTCCGCGCTTTTGAAGACGCTGGGAATTCATGCGGAAATCGTCCATGCCCGTGCGGAAGAAGCCGCCCGTCAGAAAAAATACCGGCTGAACTATGATTTTGTTACGGCGAGGGCAGTCGCGGCAATGCCGGTTTTATGTGAGTACTGCCTGCCGTTTTTGGCGCGGGGCGGTGTATTTGCCGCGATGAAAGGTCCAAATGCAGAAAAAGAAATGCAGGCAGCCATGGATGCGGTGAAAATTCTGGGCTGTTCTTATCTGCGTGAGGTGTCCTATTTTCTGCCTTCCGGAGATGGGAGAAGCCTGTTTCTGATCCGCCGGACCGATTCGCTTTCTTCGCTCTACCCGAGGCACGGTTCAAAAATTTTAAAAAATCCGCTGCATCAAACAAAGCCAAAATAAGTTTTCAACAGGATTGCAAGAACAGGTGGAAAACCTGTTCTTTTTTTTTGCCTGAGCACTGGGTTTTCCACACTTTTTGCATTGACGGTGGAAAACCAGCGCCGCCGGATGGTTCCCCCTGGGACCAGATAAAATAATTTGATGCGGATCCCATATTTTTACATATTATTAGTTTTGGACATGCTATGCTTGTACCAGACAAACTGGCAGGGGGCGGAGAAGATTGTTTCACAGCGAAAAAAACAGAGTAATCGAAATATCAACGGAAAGGATCCACCCGAACCCGGCTCAGCCCCGGCGTATTTTTGATGATCAGGAACTAAAAAATCTCTCGCAGAGCATCCGGGTAAGCGGGCTTCTTCAGCCCATTCTGGTACGGAAGTCTGCCGACGGATATGAACTGGTCGCGGGAGAACGCAGACTCCGGGCCTGTAAAATGGCGGGGATGAAAACGGTGCCCTGCATTGTGCGGGAATGCTCGGAGGATACGAGCGCGGCCATGGCCATCACGGAAAACCTTCAGCGGCAGGATCTCGAGATGTTTGAGGAAGCGGAAGGGATCCGGAAACTGATCGAGCGGTGGCATGTGACGCAGGAAGAGGCAGCCTGCCGGCTTGGAAAAAGCCAGTCCGCTCTTGCTAACAAATTAAGACTTCTGAAACTTACCGCGGAAGAGCGGGAAAAAATACGAACCGCCGGATTAACAGAACGGCATGCGAGGGCGTTTCTGCGTATTGAGGATCCTTCCCTTCGACGTTTCGCGCTGAATACCGTCATTTCCAGACAGTACAATGTCAGACAGACGGATGAGTTTATTCAGCGTCTCATCACGGAAAAAGAGGGGGGAAAACAGAAAGAGACGTTCATCATTAAGGATGTTCGGATTTTTCTGAATACCATCACGCATGCCGTTACAACCATGAAAAAAAGCGGGATTGAAGCCCAGTCGCTGAAAAGCGAGACGGATGATTATATTGAGTATATTGTCCGTATCCCGAAATCGCAGGTAAA
>DAITAP010000003.1:32755-40912 GCA_036824225.1 Caproicibacter sp.
AACCTGCCTGAAATGGATTACAAGAAACTCCTATTTCCCTATATCATTTCCCGCAGAAAGGGCCGGACATTTGTCCGGCCCTTTCTGCGGGCATCAGAAACCACTCTGGAAAAGGGAAAAATTCCTTAACTGGGAAGGAAGCGGAAAACAACTGACAGAGAGGACACAAAATCCGGAATGCGGATACCGTAGGAGTCTTTTCCAAGGAAAACATGGTTTCCTGAGCTTTTATTTAATGTTTCATGTGAAACAATAAAAAGAAGAATAAGAAAAAGCGCTTTTACCTTTTCAATCGAACCTTCGCGTGATATAATAAAAACAAACTTTGAGAGGAAACTTTGGAAAGGGGAACGCGTGTGGGAAAAATTATTGCCGTTGCAAACCAGAAAGGCGGAGTCGGCAAGACAACCACGGCAGTCAACCTTTCCGCCGCAATGGGCCTGCGGAACTTCAGAACCCTTTTGATTGACATCGACCCGCAGGGAAATTCCTCCAGCGGTGTTGGTGTAGACAGAAGGACTCTGAAACAGACATCCTACGAAATGATCATTGGAGGAGCAGCGGCAGAGAATATAATTCTACATACCAGTTTTAAAAATCTTGATTTACTGCCTTCCAGCATGGATCTTGCGGGTGCAGAAATTGAACTGGTTGATCTGCCTCGGCGGGAAGCAAGGCTGAAAGAGGCACTTGCCCCGGTGGCGTCAGATTACGGATATCTTTTTATTGACTGTCCGCCTTCTCTCGGCCTGATTACGACGAATGCCCTGACGGCGGCTGACAGCCTGCTGGTGCCCATTCAGTGTGAATATTACGCGCTGGAGGGCCTTTCCCAGCTGATGAACACGGTTCGGCGCGTCAAACGTCAGTACAACAGCCGGATTGAAATGGAAGGTGTGCTTCTTACCATGTATGACGGACGCCTGAATCTCACCCAGCAGGTGGTGGAAGAGGTTAAAAAGTATTTTCCGCGAAAGGTGTTCGGCACCACGATACCGCGCGGGGTTCGTTTGTCCGAAGCGCCCAGTTATGGAAAGCCAATTCAGTATTTCGACAAATCTTCCCGCGGAGCGGAAGCATATGACGCTCTTGCGGGGGAAATTCTTCAGGCGGACGGAAAGCGGGTATGAATAATGGCGGCGAAAAAGCGAGGACTTGGAAAAGGACTCGATGCTATTTTTGCAGAGAACGAAACGGAAAGCGAACATCCGGCTATTATGCTGAAAACTACGGAACTGGAACCAAACCGCAGCCAACCAAGGCGTTCCTTCCCGGAAGAAGCGATGCGGGAACTGGCGGATTCCATTCTGCAGCATGGCATTTTACAGCCGCTGCTGGTTCGTCCGATTCCGGGAGGGGGATACCAAATTGTCGCGGGGGAGCGCCGCTGGCGTGCTGCCCGCATGGCGGGTGTCGAGGAAGTCCCGGCGGTCGTAAAGGACATGACCGATGCCCAGGTGATGGAATATGCGCTCGTAGAAAACCTTCAGCGGGAGGATTTAAATCCCCTGGAAGAAGCGCAGGGATTCCGTACTTTAATGGATACCTGTAAATTCACGCAGGACGAAGTGGCAAAAACGGTGGGAAAATCCCGGCCGGCAGTAGCAAATGCTCTGAGACTGCTGAACCTTCCGCCTGAAATTCAAAAGATGGTGGAAAAGGGGGAAATTTCAGCCGGACATGCCCGGTGTCTTCTCAGCTTTCCAGACGCAGAGAGCATGCGCGCAGCGGCGGAATCGGCAAGAAAGGGTGCCTCGGTCCGCGAACTGGAACGGATGGCGCGGAAAGCAAAGGAACGCCCAAAGCCGGAACATCAGAAAAATCGAATTCGGTATTATGAAGAAGCGGAACTGTCCCTCAAGGAACATCTTGGCCGGAAGGTCCGCGTATCCGGAACAAAAAAGCGGGGGCTTCTTCAGATCGAATTTTATGGTGCAGAGGATCTGGCAGACCTGATTCACTCGATTCAACAGGCCTGATTTTTTAAAAAGTAAGATACAAAAGAGGAAAGATCGCGAGATTCAGAGATTTCTGTCCGGCAGTCAGCGGCTGGAAAATCCTGAACCCTCAAGTTTCTGATAAAATAACGGAAAGGTATGTCTTTACAGATGATTGATATTAAATTGATCCGAAGCAACCCTGAAAAAATCAAGGCCGGGGCGAGAAAACGCAACTACAACGCAGACGCGACGGTCGACGAAATTTTGAAAATGGATGAACGGCGCCGGGAAGCAACGACTCAGGTTGAATCGATGCGGGCAAAACAGAATGCGGCGGGGAAGAAAATACCCCAGATCAGAAAATCGGGAGGAGATGCATCCGATCTGCTGGCACAGATGAAATCCCTGTCAGCAGAAATCAAAAAGCAGAAAACCACTCTTGAGGAATTAGAGAAAAAGCAGAAAGATCTGCTTCTCAGCCTTCCCAATATGCCGGATGAAGATGTCCCGGCGGGGGGAAAGGAAAATAACCAGCCTCTTCGTTATTTCGGTCAGAAACCAAAATTTGAAGGATTTCAGCCGAAAAATCATGTGGAGCTCTGTGAAAGACTGCACCTGATTGACTATACGCGCAGTGCAAAAATTGCCGGCGCCGGTTCATGGATTTACTGCGGAATGGGAGCAAGGCTGGAATGGGCTCTATTGAATTTTTTTATCGAAGAACATCTCCGCGACGGGTACCAGTTCATGCTGGTTCCTCATATGCTGAATTACGAATGCGGGTATGTTGCCGGACAGTTTCCAAAATTTACAGACGAAGTCTACTGGATTGCCAACCCGACCGGGGCAGATAAAAAATTTCTGCTGCCGACGGCGGAAACTGCTCTGGTGAACCTGCACCGGGATGAAATTCTATCTCCGGATGAATTGCCCAAAAAGTATATTGCCTATACCCCCTGCTACCGGCGTGAGGCAGGAAGCTACCGGTCGGAAGAACGCGGGATGATCCGCGGACACCAGTTTAATAAGGTAGAAATGGTTCAGTACACCAGGCCGGAAAAATCCGATCAGGCGTTTGAGGAACTGGTTGCCAAAGCGGAACGCCTCGTCAGAGAGCTCGGACTTCATTACCGAGTCAGCAGGCTCGCAGCGGGCGACTGCTCGTTTTCCATGGCCCGGACGTACGATATTGAAGTCTGGATCCCGAGCATGGGAATTTATAAAGAAGTCAGTTCCGCTTCCAATGCCCGAGAATATCAGGCACGAAGAGGCAATATCCGTTTCCGCGCAGAAGATGGGAAAACTCATTTTGTGCATACGCTGAATGCGTCCGGTCTTGCGACCAGCCGCGTTTTCCCCGCGATTGTCGAACAGAATCAGAATGCCGACGGCAGCGTAACGGTACCGGAGGTTCTACGCAAATATGTCGGAACGGATGTGCTTCGCCCATGAAAAAAGAACAGATTGCGGAATACGGAAGGACACTCAGTGTGCCGGTCTATGACGTAGGTCCGGATGATAAGCTGAAACTCGGATCTGTTCTGCGTCTGTCTCAGGAAACCAGCGAACAGCACATTCATCGGATGGGAGCGGGCTATGAGGAGATGCGCCGGAAAACGGGAATGGTGTTTTTCATTATTTCCACTCGTATCCGTATTCGTCGTCTGCCGGTTCATGCGGAGACCATCACCATCCGGACCCATCCACGCGGCAGAGGCGGAGCGCAGTTTTACCGCGATTTTCTGTTTTATGATAAAAATGAAAATATGATTATTTCCGTTTTGCAGACGACAGTGGTTGCAGACTCCGCAACGCATAAGGTTCTGAGACCGCAGACGATCAGGCAGTTTGGAATTTATCCGGAAGAAATCGTTCCTCCGGAAAAACGCATGGGCAGATTGGAAATCCCCAGGGAATTGCTTTTCCGAGGAGAAAGAAAAGTCTTTTACTCTGATCTGGATGCGAATGGCCATATGAATAACAGTGTTTACGGCGACGTCATTTCAGATTTTCTTCCCCAAAAAATAATTGAGGGGATGAAGGAAGTTCAGATTCATTATATCGCAGAGGCGGAAAAGGGTGATATTGTAAAAATCTTCGGAGGAGAAACCGGAGCTTGCTATTTTCTGCGCGGAGACACTCCCCGAGGGATAAGTTTTACGGCAGAAGTGCGGACAGATATAAAATGACCGAATAATTCCGAAAAAGCCTTGATATGAAGGAAAAGAAATGATATCATAGCTTTTATATTTGGCAATTCAAAAAACACTTGACTGGTGGATGAATATGCCATTCCGCTAGTTCGGCAGAATCTCTGACGGGCAGAACCATAAAATAAATTCTTTTGATCAATGCGGACAGCTTTATTTTCTGAATTCCAACAGATTTATATCATTTCTAGAATAATAATTATAAGAGATATTTTCCCATTCGTCCTTTATTACAATTTCAGCCGGAAAGCGTTGCTGGAGCGGAAAAAGATTAAGAATGTTTCCTATCTTAATTTCGCGGAAAATGGTGCGAGCTTTCCTGCGCGGTGTTAGGGCAGATTAGAATTCAGAAAATTGCGCTGAAAAATCGGCAAATCCATGTTGCTGTCCTAAATTTTTGTAAAAGTAGGGACGCTGACAGGAAAATCCGCTGATCAACGGGAACAGCATCGACGCTGCCAAAGCAAAATGGAGGAAAGGAATGCTGAACACAGACTATTCGAAAAAATTTGTAAAAGAAGCACTGACCTTTGATGACGTCCTTTTGATACCGGCGGAATCCCATGTCCTTCCCAAAGAAGCGAACATCACGACGCACCTGACAAAAAAAATCGGCCTGAATATTCCTCTGATGACTGCGGCGATGGATACGGTAACAGAGACGAATATGGCAATCGCGATGGCCCGGGAAGGGGGCATCGGCATTATTCATAAGAATATGCCCATTGAAAAGCAGGCTGATATGGTAGATCGAGTCAAACGATCGGAAAACGGTGTGATTGTCAATCCGTTTTTCCTTACACCGGAACATTCTGTCCGGGATGCGGATGAAATAATGGCTCGTTACCGGATTTCCGGAGTTCCAATCTGTGAAAACGGCCGCCTGGTTGGAATCATAACAAATCGTGATATGCGGTTTATGGAAAGTGCGGAATTTGATCAGCCAATTTCCAACGTGATGACAAAAGAGCATTTAGTCACCGCACCGGTGGGGACAACCCTGACGCAGGCAAAGAGGATTCTACGAAAACACCGGATTGAAAAATTACCGCTGGTTGATAAGGAAGGCCGCCTGAAGGGACTTATTACCATTAAAGATATCGAAAAATCGGTGCAGTACCCAAACTCCGCAAGAGATAAGGATGGACGTCTCCTCTGCGGTGCTGCGATCGGCGTAACAGGGGATGTCCTGGATCGAGTGGCGGCTCTTGTCAGGGCACAGGTGGACGTTGTAGTCCTTGACTCTGCCCATGGTCATAACAGCGGCGTAACAGATACGGTCCGGAAAATTAAAAAGGCATATCCGGATCTCCAGGTTATTGCAGGGAATGTTGCAACAGCGGAAGGAACCAAGGCACTGATCGACGCCGGAGCCGACTGCGTGAAGGTGGGAATTGGACCGGGTTCTATCTGTACCACCCGGATTGTTGCCGGAATCGGTGTTCCTCAGGTAACGGCAATTTATGATTCCGCATGTGAAGCTCAAAAATACGGGATCCCGATTATTGCCGACGGCGGCATTAAATTTTCCGGTGATATCGTGAAAGCGCTCGCTGCGGGGGCAAATGTCGCGATGATAGGATCGCTGTTTGCCGGATGTGAAGAATCTCCCGGTGAGACGGAACTGTATCAGGGACGCAGGTTTAAAGTATACCGCGGAATGGGTAGTCTGGCCGCAATGGGACAGGGAAGCAAAGACCGCTATTTTCAGCAGGATGCGAAAAAACTGGTTCCGGAAGGAGTAGAAGGTCGAGTCCCATACAAGGGCCCCCTGTCCGACGCAGTGTATCAGTTGATTGGCGGTCTTCGGGCAGGAATGGGGTATACAGGATGCGCTAACATCAGCGACCTGCATACGAAAGCAAAGTTTGTACGCATTACAAACGCGGGACTGAAAGAGAGTCATCCGCACGATATCCAGATTACAAAGGAAGCTCCCAACTATTCCGTTTCGATATAAAAGAGAAAAGGGAAATTTTCCGTTTTTTGTTGACAAAGTGGGGTATTATAGAGTATAATAATAAACGCTTCGTTCGAATCTGAACGAAGTTATTTGGCGGCATAGCTCAGTTGGCTAGAGCATTCGGTTCATACCCGAAGCGTCGTTGGTTCGAATCCAATTGCCGCTACCATTTTATGGCCCGTTGGTCAAGTGGTTAAGACACCGCCCTTTCACGGCGGTAACACGCGTTCAAACCGCGTCCGGGTCACCACTTCATTTGTGTGATGTGAAAATCACATAAATTTCTGGACGCATAGCTCAGCTGGTTAGAGCGCGCGCCTCACACGCGCGAGGTCTTGGGTTCGAGTCCCGATGTGTCCACCAGCACCAGCTGAAAGCCCGTGTCGGCACTGCTTGATAGGAGTGTCCGGCACGGGCTTTTTATGTAATTCTCAATATCAAAAAATATCGGAAAAAGCTTTTCTAACCATTTAATATTCTATTTAAAGCGTCTAAATCAAGGGCCGGAATACGGATTGTTACGGTAGTGCCGTCCATCGGTTTGCTTTTGTAGGAGATTCCATACTTTTTTCCATAACAGAGCCGGATTCGCTGCTGAATATTTTTCACCCCATAACCATTGTAAGTACTGGAAGAATCATTTTTGAAAATATCTGTGAGCTGTTTTTCATCCATTCCGGGACCATCGTCGCTGACTTTTAAAATCAGATCATTGCTGTCTCTGTACGCGCTGATGAAAATATTGCACTCGACAATGTCGGGATGTTCCACAATGCCATGGACTATGGCGTTCTCGACAAA
Source organism: Caproicibacter sp. (assembly GCA_036824225.1). GTDB lineage: Bacteria > Bacillota > Clostridia > Oscillospirales > Acutalibacteraceae > Thermocaproicibacter. Next base: position 39,670 of record DAITAP010000003.1, read on the forward strand.
AGGCTGCAAAATAATGTTCAGGCATGCAAGGCGGCGGATTTCTTCCGGGACATGGATGGACAGATTGATAGCTCCTCCAAAGTGAACATTTTCAATGTTCACATAAGCTTCGACATGGTGCAGTTCATTCCCAATGGTTATCGCCGATTTCCCGTGGTTCAGGCTTAAACGGTAAAATTGTCCGAGATTCCGCGCAATTTCGGCTACCTGCACGGTGCCGTAATCCATGGCTCCCCAGTTGATAAGGTCGAGGGTATTGTAAAGAAAATGTGGATTAATCTGTGCCTGCAGCGCTTTCATGTTCGCGGAAGCAACCTTTTTGCCAAGCCTGAACCGCTCTTTCATTAAGGCGCGCAGACGTTCTGTCATAAAGTTGACAGTTTTAAACTTCCATCGGCTAATGTGGGGAACGCTTCTGTGATGTTCTTGAAGTTCCCTGTACCTTTTCCCGGATTTAATCTGGCTGAAAAACAATTTAGCCCAGTAGTATAATGACTGTTCCGGCATAGCTTTCTGGTATGTAAGCTGTATTTTAATATCGATTTCTGTTTTTCTTGCATCCGATCCATAGAGAAGCGACCAACTTTTTCCTCGGATACCTCAAAATGAACTGCTCAAACATTTTCCTATCGTCTCTATGGGTTCAAAAAGCGAAAATGTCAAATATTTTCCGCCGGCAGAGTTTTAAAGAAACCGTACCGGACCAGGTTTCCAAGGCGAGAAGGGCATAAAAAAGGACAGGGACTGTTTTCCAAGATTCCTGCCCTTTTCCGGCGTTATCTTTGAATAGTGAAATCCTCCATTTGCTTTTGTAGATAACTTATCCCGGGAAGTCAGTTCTTCGATCCTTTTCAAAAGGGTGCCGGGCATCTCAATACCGACAGTTTTTTGCTCCATAACTTCTGCTGACTTTCTGCAACGGAGCTCATAATCTGACTGTTTCCTGCAATTATCTGGTTCTTAAGGTTATGATCTCTATATTGTAGTTACCAAACAAAGGTCAACCGATTAAGGGGGTCTCTTGCAGGCATGAACAGTTAAAATCTGGCTTTGCCATGCCGAAAGGAATCCATTTCAAAGCGGAAATTGGATCTTACCCGAGCAGAAATCCGGCTGGCTTTCCCCTTTCTAAAAAGTCCTGTATCAGATCAAAAGACGAGTACCCGCGGTCAAAAAGCAAAAGTTCCCGCGAGAAGGAAGGCATACCGCGGAGGCGCTGGATATGTAAGCTTGCCAGTTTCCG
>DAITAP010000150.1:0-4667 GCA_036824225.1 Caproicibacter sp.
CTCTTCACCGCGGGCGGGCTGCTCATCCTCTGCGCGGCCGGAGCGTTCCTGTACCTTAACCGCAAACGTCTGTTCAGCAGATGATTTCGAACTGGATTTCATCCCGAAGAAATCTTAGCCGCGCATATTTAAGGCGGCACGTGGACCTGATTGCGGAAGCTGGAGAAAAAAAAAGAAGGAAAAGAATCGTTCGGCGTGTATTGATCCTCGTGGTTTTCGCTTTGATTGTCCTTATCGGAATCAATGTGCTGTTTTATCCGCAGCTGAGCGATTATGTCAATGAGAAAAACGCGTCGCGGATAATCGGCAGTTATGAAAAGGCCGTTTCTTCGCTCACAAAAGCCGATTACAGCAAATACCTGGAAGCGGCGCGCGAGTATAACGCCCGGCTCTATAAGAAAAATCTCAGCGTGGGGGACGCTTTCTCGTCCTCGTCGGCGAGGGCTGAACCAGACCGATCCGACGAATACTGGTCCCTGTTAAATGTTGACAAGGATGGGGTGATGGGTTATATTGAGATCGCCAAAATTCAGGTAAAGTTGCCGATTTACCATGGCACCGATGATACGGTGATCTCTTCCGGGGCGGGGCACCTGTACGGTACTTCCCTTCCGGCAGGCGGCGAAAATACCCACACCGTCGTGACCTCGCATACCGGCCTTCCCTCGGCGGAACTTTTTACAGGACTTGACCGGTTGAAAATCGGAGACACTTTCGCGTTTCACGTCCTTGGAGAGACTTATACTTATCAGGTCGATAGAATTCAGACCGTTCTGCCCGATGAGGTCGATTCTCTCCGGATTTCAGCCGGGAAAGATTATGCGACGCTTATCACCTGTACGCCGTACGGAATCAATACCCACAGGCTTCTGGTCCGCGGCACTCGAATTCCGAATCCCGCGGCCCCGAAACTGCAGGCGGTGCGGAAGACACCGCAGAAACTGAACTGGTTCCAGCAGATTTTAAGAAATATCTTTATAGCCTTTGCGGGTGCCTTTGAGGCAGTTGTCACGTTCTTTGTAAGAATCGCGCGCTGGGTTATGAATTTATTCCATATCGCGTATTAAATCCAGTAGGTCATATAAACGACCGACAGGAGGAAAAAGGCAATGGGTACGCTCATAAAAAAGAAAATGAAGGTGCTGGCTGCTCTGCTGGCGGTTATTTTAATAATCGATCTTCAGATTCCATCAGCTGCTTCTTCGGTGATAGACCCGGAGTCGAAGGGCACGCTGACCGTCCAGCCAAAATACAACGGAGATGTCATCAGAAACTGCACTTTCAATGTTTACCGGGTCGCAGAAATCGACTTTACTTCCGCATCCTTAAAATATAACCTGTTAACTCCGTTCCAGAGCACCGGCGTTGATCTCAACGCGGCTGTCGGCGGCGGAGCCGAGGCTCTCGAAAATGCCGCGAATACCCTGGCGGATCTGTCCGAAAAGCCGGATCCGACCGCATCGCTGTCAGCAGGGGAAGACAAAATTTCCGATCTTTCCCTTGGAGCCTATCTTGTCGTCCAGACGGAGGCGCCGGGACGCTACAGGAAAGCTTCTCCGTTCCTTGTTTTCCTTCCTTATACCGGTACGGAAACGGGAGGAACCGCGGGCTGGATTTATGATGTTACCGCATACCCGAAACTTGGCAGGAAGAGCAGCCCGGAGAACCCCGATAACCCTACTTCACCGGGAGGAGAAGAGGAAAATCCTTCGGAACCCATCCCGCCGATCGTTACGGATGTCAAAGTCGTAAAAATCTGGAATGACGCGGGCAGCGAAGAAAAGCGGCCGGCAAGTATCACTGTCTCGCTTTTCAAAGACAGCAGCGAATACGCGTCTCAGGTTTTAAGCGCCGCGAACGGCTGGCAGTGTGAATGGACCGGCCTTGCTTCCGGAAGTGCTTGGACGGTCAGCGAGAAGGATCTGCCAGACGGCTATTCGGCAACTACGGCCTCCGTGACTGACGGCAGTACCTGCGTCTATACGATTACGAACAGCTATGGGGAAATCCCGCCTGCGGGTTCGCTGTATGTCTATAAAAAATGGGAGGATAAAGGCCACGAGAAAGAACGTCCTTCCGCTGTAAAGGCTGGACTCTACGGCGACGGAAAACTGGAACAGACCGTGGAATTAAACGCCAAAAACGGATGGAAATATTCTTGGCAGGGTCTCGACGGAAACAAAACGTGGATAGTTTCTGAAATCGGCGAGTCGAAGAACTATACTTCCACCCTGGTGCAGACAGGAAGCGTGTTTACCATTACGAACACCTACCGGACAGGCGGGGAAACGGCGAACGGCGTGGAAAATCCTCCCACCAAAGCGCCGCAGACCGGCCTTATCCAGTGGCCGATCCCCGTGCTGGCAGCTGTGGGCGCGGCATTGATTCTCTGCGGCGCTGTTTTCAAACGGAAAGAAAAACATGAATAAGCGGACAAAAAAATCCAACATTCTCATTCTTGTGGGTTGCTGCTGCGTCCTCGGGGCAGCCGCCCTCTATGTGTATAACGCCAGAATTTCCGGTGAGTCGGCGAAGAAGTCCGGGGAGCTTTTGTCGCTGATGAAAAATTCCATCAGCGCGGCAGCCGGAGAATCAGAGCAGAGAGATCCGGCTCTTGACTCGGCGGACGCGCCGGCGAATACGGAAAGCGCAGACGCTTTCAAAGTAAGAGGGTATGATATCATCGGCACGCTGGAAGCCGACGCCATAGAGATTAAGCTTCCCGTCATTTCAAAATGGAGTTATCCGAACTTGCGCGTGGCGCCCTGCCGATACTCCGGTACTCCGGATACGAAGATGGTTCTTCTGGCTCATAACTACGAAGGGCATTTTGGAAAACTGAAAGAATTGGAAAAGGGCGACATCGTTACTTTTACTGATGTAAAAAACAGGGTGTACCGATATCAGGTAATCCGGACGGAAATGATTGGCGGAAACGATATGAATGCCATCCTGTCCGGAAATGATTGGAACCTTACCCTTTTTACCTGCACTTACAGCGGCTCCAGCCGCGTTATTATCCGATGCTGCAGGAATTAGAAAAGCAGGACTTCCTTCTTATTCTTCATGTTTTGCCTGTTATAAAGACCACGCAAGAAAGCATCCGGCAGTTTTTGGCTGCCGGATGCTTTCTGAATGAAAAATATTCATTCAGATGGACAAGTTTTCCAGCGGTTCTTGAGATAAAATGGATGCTGCTGTGGTCATTTCTATTGCTCATAACCAGCCAGATTCATCAGAAGATGATCGAAGCTGTAAAATCATTGGGTGACAATACAATCTCAATCCATGACATTAGGGAAAGCGCATAAAATAGGAGTATAAAAAATTCCAAATAAATGTGTAAATGTCATTACAAAGATGTCATGTCATTAAATGTATAAAAATCAGAAATATATAATTGCGAATGAATATTGTATCTATATATTTCTGACTTTCAAACTGACACCCCTGATCGGAACTTGCCTCAGAACGCTATTATTCCCGCTTCGGATCCGCGCCGCTTTTTGTCTCTACGCCGCCCATACCGGGCGAGGTTTTGACCCCGAGGCCGGTGAAGCGCAGGCCGTTCATCAGCATATCAAAGAGGTGGAGCATCGGCTCCGGTCCCCGGGCGGAGAGCGTGACGCTGCCGGTAAAAGCCTGTACGCGCACGCCCTTCATGCCGTAATACGCGCTGTGCAGCCGGTAGCCGGTGAAAGCGGTATGTTCTTCCATCTGCCGAAGCGCTTCCTCGTCCTCAACCGAAGCGTTCAGCCCCAGCGCGCTCCATTTTGCCGCCGCGCTGTACAGAATCAGCGCGGCGGTTGGAAAAACGGCGTAGCGGCCTTCGGTTTTAAAAGTGGTCGGCGTGAGCAGGCGGAGCATAACCCGCCCTCACGCTTTCGGCCGAGCCAAATACGACGTGACCAGTTCGTCTTCCCCGAACGTTTGGGTTCGCGGCTCGCCCGCCGTCAGAGCACAGTTGTATTTTGTCAGAATGTATTCCCGCCTGGTTCGGAAGAGGGGGAACATCCACGCGGCGGCCTCGTCTGTCAGCAGATTGACCGTCAGGAGGGCGGTGTTTTTTCCGCCCGGAACCAGGTGCATATTGATCCAGCGGGAGTTTTGCAGTTTGTCCGCCCGTCTGGGGCGCAGCAGCGTCATCCAGACGCCATACAGGCTGTAGACATACTCAGGGAGAATCTGTGCGTTTTCGGAAGCGATGAACGGGATTTTAACCTGCGTAATCATGCCGCCCCGCCCTTGCGGCACTTCCCGCCGCGTTGCGTGTCATTCAGCATCAGGCATTCCCTCTCTCCATCAGCTTTTCCCGCCGCCGGCCGTCAGCGTGGCGCGTGAATGCTTCATCGTTCTCATTGAGCAATAGTATAGCCGATACGGCGGAAAATCGCAAGGATTCCGGGCGAATTTCAACGCATGGACAAAAGCTTGTTTTTTCTGAAAAAGTCACGCCAATTCTTCAACTTGGGTTGACCTTGGCGGTGGGAACCGCTATACTAAACACAGGCAAAGCGTTCAAAAATCAGCTGGCTGCGTTTGCGGGGCGGCAGGGAACGCGTGGTGCGAACCCGAAGCGATCACCCTTTTGCTGGGGGGTTCGCACCGCCGATGTTTCCTGGGTTTCCGCCGCTTTTCTCCGGATTTTTCGGCTTTGCGGCTCCTCT
>DAITAP010000151.1:0-4534 GCA_036824225.1 Caproicibacter sp.
AGAAAATCCCGGGCGGGAAAAATTACAGGGAGTGTTTGTTATGTCGGAAAATAGCTATCAGTTCGATACGTTGAAAATCCGCGCAGGTTACAACCCCGAGGAGCATAACCACGCGGTCTCAGTGCCGATCTACCAGACGGCTGCATTTGATTTCGGCACCGAACCGCGGGCGGAGCGCCTTTTCACTTATCAGGAGGCCGGTTTTCTCTATTCCCGTGTCGGAAACCCCACCGTGGACGTTCTGGAAAAGCGCATTGCCGCTCTGGACGGCGGATCCGGCGCCATTGCCTTCGCGTCCGGGATGGCGGCAATTACCAATACACTTTTCAATGTTGCGGAAGGAGGCGGCCGCATTCTGACATCCCCGTTTCTCTATGGAGGCACGGTGGACAGCTTTAAGAAAATTTTCCCGAAGTTCGGCATCGCCATCGACTGGTCCGACAATTTTTCTGAACCGGAGAAACTGGAAAAAGAAATCCGCAGTGACACCAAGGCGATTTACGTGGAAAGCATCAGCAACCCGAATGCGGAGGTTGCGGACATCTCCGCGCTGGCTGACGTTGCACACCGGCATGGCATCCCGCTTATCGTCGACAACACCTTCGCCACACCCTACCTTTTAAATCCCATTGCGTTCGGCGCCGATATCGTCCTTTATTCCGCCACCAAGAATTTGAGCGGTCATGGGAACGTGATTGCCGGACTGGTGCTGGAAAGCGGCAAATTTAACTGGAGAAACGGCAAATTCCCACAGTTCACGGAAAAATACTATACTCTTCGCGACACATCGGGCAAAGAACGGAGCTTCCCCGATGTTTTCCCGGAGTTCCCGTTCACCGCGCGGCTGCGCGCCGTCTATCTGAACTTTTTGGGAGCCGCCCTGAGTCCGTTCAGCGCCTACCTTGTGCTGCTCGGTCTGGAAACGCTTTCGGAACGGGTCCAGAAACAGGTGGCAAATACGGAAAAGATTATCGGCTTTTTAAAAGGAAACGAACATGTTTCCTGGATTAAATATCCCCCCCTGAATGGGGAACGCGGCAAGAAACTTACCGCACGTTATCTGCCAAAAGGCGCCGGCACCATTTTCTCCTTCGGCCTGAAAGGCGGAGAATCCCAAATCAATACATTTCTCGAGTCCCTAAAACTGTTTAACTTTCATGTCAATGTTGGCGACGCAAAGTCCCTTATCGTCAATTCCCCGAAAACGACTCACAGCGAACTGACGCCGCAGGAAAAGATCAGAGCCAAGATTCCTCCGGAAACCATCCGGGTTTCCGTGGGGCTTGAGGATCCGAATGACCTGATTGCGGACTTAAAACAGGCTCTGAGCAAGGCATTCGCATCCTGACTTTCGCTTTGAAAATCTAAAAAATTTACAGGAGGAACTAAACTTATGAAAAAAAAGGCTAGACGAATCTTATCCGCCGTTCTTTCCCTCTCGACAGTCCTTGTGCTTGCGTCCTGCAGCCAGAGCCAAAGTGCGGGCGGGACTCCCTCCGCAGCGAGCACTCCGGATTCGGCGGCTTCGGAAGCGGGATCCGCTTCCAGCGGAAAGTACAAATTCGGCAAAATCGATATTCCGGGCAAGGACGGCTCTCTCTGCGGCGCTCCAATTTATATCGCCTATGAAAAAGGCTTTTTCGCAGAGGAAGGTTTCGACGTGAATCTGATCTCGGCCGACACGGAAACCCGGAAAATCGGTCTGAACAACGGAACCATCCCGATAGTAAACGGTGACTTTCAGTTTTTCCCCTCCATTGAGGAAGGCGTCAAGGTCAAGGTCGTGGATGGACTTCATAAGGGCTGCATCAAGATCGTCGTGCCGGAAAACTCTTCCATCAAAACCGCTTCCGATCTGAAAGGCAAGAAGATCGGCGTTGACGAAATCGGCGGAACCCCATATCAGGTCGCGAGCGTCTGGCTCGAAAACCACGGAGTGGTCGCCAAGAACAACAAAGACGTTACGTTTGTCCCTTATAGCGACGGGAATCTCGAGATTGAGGCCGCTCAGAAAGGCGACATCGACGCCGCTGCCACATGGGATCCCTTCGGTTCCCTGGCGGTAAAAAACAAGGGATTTAAACAGATCTTCGATCTTTCCACCGATCCGATCTTCGCGGACAAATACTGCTGCTTTCTGTACGCTTCCGAAAAAGTGATCAAGGAAAGCCCTGAAAAAGTATCGGCGCTTCTGAAAGCCTATCACAAGGCCCAGGACTGGATCCACAACAACCCGGAAGAGGCCGTGGACATTATCTCCGATAAAAAATATTCCGATATTTCGGACAAAAAGCTGGCCGTGGAGCTGATTAAGAGCTATCAGTATCCATCCCAGTCGGAACAGAATCCGGAGAACGTTCAGAAAAACGTGCTTTATTTTGTTCAGCAGCTTTCCAAAATCGGCTATTTAAAGACCAAGGATCCGGAACAGTTTGCGAAGCAGATCTATTATAAAGTTCCGGACTGATAGGCATTGCTGTTTCAGGAGGGTAAAAATGAGTCAGATTTTATCCACAGTATCTGCAACAGAAAATATCACAGCGGCTCCGGCGGAAGTCCGGGGCCGTCTCCAAAAACGGGATCTATCCAGCCGGCGGTATGCTGGGCAGACTCTGCTGTCCGTTACTGGATTTGCCGCGGCCGAAGCAGTCAGTCTTGCCGTTCCGGACACGCAGGAAGTTGATAACACCGTTTACCGGTTTATTCTTGTCGGTCTTATCCTTCTGTATGCCGGCATCGCGGTGTATTCCTGGTTTGACGTGAAAAGGCGCATCCAATTTCTCAGCCGTGTTCCTTTCCGATTTGCCATGGGCATTCTTCTCGCGGCTTGGGATCTGCTGAGCACGAAGACAGGGATTCTTCCTCTGCCGTTCTTCCCGGGACCTTCTCAGATTACATCGGTTTTTCATGACGATTTTGCTTTTCTGCTTTCCAATACCTTCTATTCCATCCGTTTATTCTTTTTCGGTTTTCTGTCCGGAGTCGTGCTGGGTGTCGGGACAGGAATCCTGATAGGCTGGTTTGCGAAAGTAAATTATTGGGTTTTCCCCGCTCTGAAACTCACGGGCGTGATCCCTGCTGTGGCCTGGATGCCTTTCGCATTGACGGTCCTCCCCACTTCGTTCCTCGCCGGGGTGTTTCTTATCGCCATCTGCGCGTGGTTCCCGGTGGCTTTCACGACTGCCCAGGGCATGTCAGGCACACACAGAGTTTATTTTGAGGTGGCAAAAACTCTTGGTGCAAAACAGAGCTATCTGCTGTTTCACGTAGCGCTTCCCAACGCCGTTCCACAGATTTTTTCCGGTATCTCTACGGCTGACGGCCTTGCGTTTACTACCCTTGTGGTTTCGGAAATGATGGGTGCAAAAGGCGGACTCGGATATTATATCAACTGGGCGAAAGCTTGGTCGTCCTATTACAAGGTATACGCAGCTATTATCATCATGGCTGTGCTGTTTTCCCTTATCATGAAAGCAATCAACCTGATTCGAAATCACCTGTTGATCTGGCAGAGGGGGCTAGTCAAATGAGTTCGGAAAATCTGATTGAAATCTCGTCGGTCAGCCGCACCTATGTGCGCACGGATGAAGACGAGGTAGAAGCCCTGAAAAATATCACTCTCACGGTCCGAAAAGGGGAATTTTTATCCATTATCGGACCTTCCGGCTGCGGGAAAACCACACTGCTGCGCCTAATTGCAGGCCTCGATCAGCCTGAGTCAGGGGAAATTACCCTGGAAGGGAAGAAGATCACCGAACCCGGTCCCCAGCGCGGATATGTATTTCAGCAGGGCAGCCTGTTTCCCTGGCTGACGGTAGAAAAGAACATCGCTTCGGGTCTCAAAGCACGTGGCGTTTATCAGAAGCATAAGGGGGATGTAGCCCGATTCATCGGCCTGATTGGGCTCAAAGGGTTTGAACAATCATACCCTCACCAGATTTCCGGCGGCATGGCGCAAAGGGTGGCAATCGCTCGGGCGTTGATTAACCAGCCCGACGCGCTGCTTCTGGATGAGCCCATGGGCGCGCTGGACGCATTCACCCGGGCTGATCTGCAGGATAAGCTGCTGGAACTGTGGGAGAAAAACGGCACAACCATGATCCTCGTAACTCACGATGTGGACGAAGCTGTTTACCTGAGCGACCGTATCGTCATCATGACCCCGCGTCCCGGTCAAATCAGCGAGATTCTGAATGTTGATCTTCCCCGCCCCCGGAACCGCGGTTCAGAAGGGTTTATGACGCTTCGCGGAAAGATTCTACAAAAGCTGCATCTTGCAAGTTCCGTCCCCCATCCGGAATATGATACGGAAGCATCCCCGGGGACGGACACGCTCCCCCGAAAAGTCGCGTCGGGAGGGCCGGTCCTGATTTGAAAGATACGATACCTGATTACCGCTCGGTTACTCCGGTCAAGGCTTGAGCCCGCAGCTTTCATTTTCATCGGACGGACGGAAGATTAGAATCGCGTCGACCGCCGTCCCCTGAAGAAAAGGCTTCAAAAAAGGCCGCCTGAAAAATTCTGCACTTGAAAA
>DAITAP010000152.1:0-4490 GCA_036824225.1 Caproicibacter sp.
GGTCGTCAACCGCCAACATGGATCAGAATGATTCCCTGTTGAAAAGGAAAGCTGAATGAAAAAGTATTTGATTTACCGCGCGCCGAAAAAGGTTGAGCGGGATTTGAGCAGGCATGAGCTGGTCGGCGTCGAATATGGTGAAACTATTGATGCGGCCGCGGAAGCAATCATCCGGGCAGTGAAGGACGATTTGTCCGGGAATCCGGACTATCCCGGCTGCGACGTGTATGCCTATGCCCCGGAACCGGTTCGGGCGGATAAACGGACACAAAGGTATCAATATGTTGTGACCGGCGTTGTTTCACCGGTTTCGGCGAAAGAAAATATTCTGGTGGAGTACGGTATTATGGAACGGGAAGAAACATGATTTGTCTATTGTCATGATTAGTTAAATATATAAAGTAGAAAGGATGTTTGTTTTATGAGAAAAGACTTTGGAGCAAAAGCCATCACCTACCCGCAGCCCGTGTTTGTCATTGCCGCTTATGGAAAGGACGGCATCCCTGACGCCATGGATGCAGCCTGGGCCGGCATCAGCGACGACACAGAAATCTCCGCCTGCATCAGCGCCGGGCATAAGACGACGAAGAACATCCTCGCCAGCGGCGCGTTTACCGTCAGCATGGCGGATGCGGCGCATGTGACGCAGTGCGATTACCTAGGAATTGTCTCGGCAAACACGGTACCGGATAAATTTGCGAAGGCCGGTTTCCATGCCACAAAGAGCAAACTTGTGAACGCACCGCTCATCGACGAACTGCCTGTTGCGGTCGAGTGCAGGCTCATCAGCTTTGATAAGAATTCCGGCCGCCTGGTAGGCGAAATCGTCAACGTCTGCGCGGACGAAAGAGTTTTGAACTCGCAGGGAAAGATCGATCCGGCAAAGCTGCGTCCCATCACCCTCGATCCGATGAACAACGCGTATCTGGTCGTTGGAGAAAAGGTCGGCAATGCGTTTCAGGATGGGAAAAAACTGAAATAGCCGTCCCGGTTCAGTACCATTTGGCGTATCTGGGGGATCGTCTGCTTATTTTGTAAAGATAGTCCGTCATATCTAAGCGGCGGACTATCTTTATGTTTTTTCCCTGCAAAATATTTTTCAGCTGATTCCGAGGCAGACGCCGTCCGGCGCAAGCCGCTTCCCCCGCGGGGGAGTGCCGGAAGAAAGTTCTCCGCTTTTTCATGGTGCGCCGCCAACCCGCTATGCGCGGAAACGGCGGCACGGAACAAATCGGTTACTCTTTAAACTGCTTTACCTTTTTCTGCTTCCCAACTTATTCGACGCGGATTCAATAGGATTGATAATGCTTCTGCTGGTCACTCCTTCCATCCCTGCAATCTGACTGTACCTCATTCCATCAAAAAGTGCAGCTTTCCAGCGGCAGCGTTGTACTTTGGTCAACTCGCCCACAGCGGCGGAAAGCATTCTCTCCGTTTCCTCTCTGACGCAGAAAACATAAAAAAGCAGCCACTTTCGTAATGGTTTTATAAGCAGAGGGCGTTGACAAATCCTTCTTCCTACGCTACAATATAAACAGCCACAAGGCAGTACCGCAAGAGCGGTTAGCCCAAGGTTTTGAGCAAGTAGCCGTAAGCCTTTGGACGGGGGCGGTTGCTTCGTTTTATCTTTTAGGAGATACAGCAGGATCAAAATCAGAATGATCGCCGTTATGTACTCGAGGAAGGCCGCCTTTTTTCGTGGAAGGAGTGGCTAAGCGTAGCATACTGCCTTGTGCCATAGCCCAGGAAAATTCATGTTCGCTCTGTCAATATCCGGCAGAGCGGACTTTTATTTTTTTAAAATGGAGTTCTGACTGTTCCCTTCGCGAGAACGTTCCCGACTTCAGAGGTCAATCCGTCAGAAAATTGAAACAGGCGTTTTTCAGGATGTTCTGGATTCTTCTGAAAAGCGAAATCATCGGATCTTTCTTGAAAATTTATCATGACATGGAACCATCCATAAATTTTTCATCGGCGACAAAGAAATAGGCTGGTCTCGCTGAACAAGACCAGCCTATCAACTCTGAAACCGATTTTCTGTCGTATCTGACGCGCGCCCCATAGAAGGGGATATTTGAGGTCGAAGCCGGACTACCTCGGTTTCCGGCAGGAACTTTTCGGCGCCCGTGCGGACCGCGGGCTGATCGCACACGCCCGTGCCGTTCTCGAAGCAGCCGGTATATTTCCGTACCAGCGGGATCTGGGAAGAAATCATGAAAAACCTCCGAAGAAAAATTATTGAAAGGATCTGAGGGTTTTCCCCAGAATTTCCACGCCTTTTACGATCTGTTCGTCCGTGGGTGTGGAATAGTTCAGTCGGAAAGAATTGCAGGGATCCTGCGGGTGGACGGTGAACGCCGAACCGGGAACAACGGCGACACCGTTTTTTACGGCTCTGCTGCAGTATTCCGCCATCGGTATTTCGGGTGGCAGCGTGCACCACACGAAAAACCCGCCCTCCGGCTCCTGAAACGAGCATCCGGTCAGTTCCCTATGCATCGTGGAAACCATCAGCGAAGATTTTCTCCTGTACAGATTACATATTTTCTTAATATGCTGGTCCATATCACAGAGAGTCATGTAACGCTCCGCAAGGACCTGAAAAAACGTGTTGGTGTGCAGGTCTGAGACCTGCTTGCCGATCACTATTTTCTGTGCGAGGTCCCGCGGTGCGAGGGCATAGCCCACACGGATGCCGGCTGAAAGGATTTTGGAAAAGGATCCGCAGTAAACGACAATCCCGTCCGTGTCGAGGGATTTAATGGGCAGAATGTCCTCGCCGCGGTATCGCAGATCCCCGTACGGATTGTCCTCCAGGATAATTACTCCATATTTTTTGCAGAGCATGTAAACATCCTTCCGCTTTCCGGCGGAAATGGAAATCCCCGTTGGATTCTGGAACGTGGGAACCAGATAGAGCAGTTTTATGTTCTTTTCCGCCCGGAACGTCTTTTCCAGCTTTTCCGTGTTGATTCCGTCGGGATCCATGTCGACGCCGACGATGTTTGCCCGATAGGAGCGGAAAGTGTTCAGCGCCCCCACATAGCTCGGATTGTCACACACAATGGTATCACCCTCGTTCAAAAGGGCTCGACAGGTCAGATCAATAACCTGCTGCGATCCCGAAGTGATGATGATCTCATCGGCATCCGTCCCGCATCGGTATTTTTCCTTCATACGATTTTTAAGAAGCTCGCGTAAGGGCTCGTAACCTTCCGAAATGCCGTATTGAAGTACTTCCTTTGCCTGGGTCTCGAGGATATCCGCCGATATTCGGCGGATATCCTCGAGCGGAAAAGATTCGGCGGAAGGATTCCCGCTTGCAAAGAGGATACAGTTTGTTCTGATAAAATATTTCATTAGCTCCCGGATTGCCGTTGGCTTCAAGGTCGACATTCGGGTCGAATAGGCGTACTGCATGTAGAGATCCTCCTATCATGTTGTGATATTCCGAATAGGAATTCCAAACAAAGCTGAAGTTTTGATCTTCAGGCGATATTCGCAACGAGGTCGTAGTTCAGTCTGTTCAAAAACTGCTTTGTTCGTTCCTCTTTCGGATGGGTGAAGATCTCATTCGGCCGGCCTTCCTCCACAACAACCCCGCCGTCCATGAATACAACATGATCGGAAACTTCGCGCGCAAACTGCATTTCGTGCGTCACCACGATCATGGTGATCCCGCTTTGAGCAACCATTTTAATTACATCAAGCACATCTCCCACAAGCTCCGGGTCCAGTGCCGAGGTTGGTTCATCGAACAGGATCACTTCGGGGTTGAGCGCGAGGGCCCTCGCGATGCCGACCCGCTGCTGCTGGCCTCCGGAAAGGCGGCAAGGGTAAACGTCCGCTTTGTCCGCGAGTCCCACCTTGTTGAGAAGATCCATGCTGATTTCCCGCGCTTCGGAGGACTTTTTCTTTTTGACTACGATGAGGCCTTCCATCACGTTCTGGATCACGGTCTTGTTGTTAAACAGGTTGTAATGCTGGAACACCATGGCGGTCTTCCGCCGCATCGAAAGGATATCCGCTTTGGAAGCGGACCGGCATTTCAAGCTCAGATTGCCGATAGTGACGGTTCCCGCGTCCGCCCGCTCCAGAAAGTTGATGCACCGGAGCATTGTCGTTTTTCCGGAACCGCTCGGGCCGAGAACGACCATCACTTCACCCTTTTTGACGGTGAGGTTAATCCCTTTGAGGACATGGTTACTGCCGAAGCTTTTGCAGATATTTTCCAGACGAATCATATTGCCACCTCAGTTCTGAATTTTTTCATTTTATTTTCAAGAGAACGGAAAAGTTTCTCGAACAGGAAACAGATGCCCCAGTAAAGAACGGAAGTCATCAGAAACGATTCGATGTAGTCAAGCCCGGTGGAAGCCTCCACGTTCGCTACGCCCATAATCTCGCTGACCGCAACCATGTACGCGAGCGAGGACCCCTTAATCATGCTGATAAACAGATTCCCAAAGTTTGGGATTGCGACAACGACC
>DAITAP010000153.1:0-3028 GCA_036824225.1 Caproicibacter sp.
ATGCCCAGGCATTCCGCCATGTCGCGGTTCTGCGTGATGGCGCGCACAATCCGCCCGAATTTTGTCTTCTTTAAAATCAGCACCGTGCCCGCCGTCACGAGGGCGACAAAGGCGACCGTGAAAATATTATAAAGCGGGATCACAACCTTCCCGAACGACAGCTTTCCGTCGATGGGAATTGCGACGTACTTTGACTGGGCGCCAAACAGGAGATTCGTCACCTGCTGGAGCACGACGGACACGCCGAAAGTCGCCAGCATGGTTTCCGCCGGGTGCCCATTAAGCTTTTTCACAGTCAGCCGCTCGATGGCGGCACCGGCCGCGGCCGACACAAAAAACGCGGCCGGAAGCGCGGCGGCAAAGCTGAGCTTCAGAACCTGCGTCACAACATACGCCGTATAGGCTCCCACCATGATGAGTTCGCCGTGGGCGAGGTTGATGACATTCATCATTCCGCAGATAATGACCATCCCGAGGGCAGCTATCAGGATAAGGGCCGAAGAGTTGAGGCCGTTTAAAAGAAGCGCAAAAAAACTGTCCGTGGGACATCCCTCCTTTTGATGGGAAAAGCCGGAAAAATCGCGCCGGACGCCCCGCCCGGGTTCATCCGGCGCATTTTTTCCTCCGCCCTGGCAAAGATTGTCACGGTTTCGGATCAATCGGCTTTTCGGATTCGTAGATCACGTTGGCCTCGCCCTTCTCATCCACCTTGGCGATCCGGCAGTAGAGGCGCGAATGGTTATTGGATCCGTCGATGGAAATCTCACCGGACGGCGACTGGATTTTCAGGTCTTTGAGCGCCTTCCGGACCTGTTCCGTATTCTGCGGATCTTCCGCTTTCCTGAGAGCTTCCCCGAGGAATTTTCCCGCGTTGTACCCTCCCATCACGGCGTAGGTCGGAAGAGTGCCGTCGCGGAACGTTTTTTCATATTTTTTTACGAACTCCTCGTTGGCCGCGTTTTTCACGTTCTTAAAATAATCCACGCAGATATAGCTGTTTTTTCCTGCCTGCGTCCCGATGGACTTGAGGACCGTCTCGTTGGTCGTAAGGCTCGCTATCGTGGCCGGCAGGCCATACGCGTAATACTGCTTATAGAAGGCGACGTTGCTGTCCCCGGTCAGCTCGGTGTAAATCACGTCCGGTTCGGACTTCTTGATTTTATTGAGGACGGACGAAAAGTCCGTGCTTCCGTAGGGAACGTATTCCTCGCCCACGACGGTTCCGCCGCCCTTTTTCAGGTATTCCTTGGCAAGTTTATTTTCAACCTGCGGATAAATAAAATCGCAGCCTATCAGGAAAAACTTCCGGTACCCTTTCTCAAGCAGCCAGTCTACAAAAATTTCCGCCTGCTGGTTCGGGATGCATCCGGTATAGACGATATTGTCCGAATGCTCCTGCCCTTCATAAGACTGGGGATAGAGGAGAAGGGAGTGGTTCGATTCCACGACGGGTTTCACGGCCTTCCTCGCCGACGACGAACAGGTCCCCACGATGGCGGTGACTTTATCGTCGAGGATCAGTTTTCTCGCCTTGTCGGCCGCCCGGGCCGGATCAGAGGCATAGTCGGCAAACACGGTTTCAATTTTCCGCCCCTTGATCCCCCCGGCCGCGTTGATTTCGTCGATGGCGAGCTTTGTCCCGTTGTAAAGCTGCTTTTCACTGACGGAAGTCACTCCGCTCAGCGAGTAGAGAAGCCCGATTTTAATGGGGCCTTTCCCGTCCCCGTTCGATTTTCCGGCACAGCCCGGAACCGCGCTGAAAAGAAGGAGGAGGGCGCAGGACAGCAGAATGCACAGCCTTTTTTTCATGGCTATCATCTCCATAATTTCTAGAATTTGAAATTCTCACCCGGCATTTCAAAGTCATAATATTCCACCGGCAGAAAGAATGTTCCTCTAAGCCATATTTCCTAAATTCCGGATTTTTTCCCCCCGCGCGGTGAAAATCCGGCGGCTTTTCAAAGGCCATGTCTTTGGATTCCGGTGCCGCCTCCCCGAAGGCTTTTCGCCATTTGGAAGCCCGCCGCATAGACTGGGTCTTGGGAGGGAATCAAAATGGCAGATTTTAAAGGCAGCGCCCAAATCGCCATCCGAAGGCTGAAATGGGAATTTTCCTTTCGGCGCACGGTGATCCTGACCGCTTCCGTCCGCTATCCCGAAGGAAAGGTCCCGGGATCCCCGCGGGCAGAGCGGTCCATCAACAGCCGGATAAAGGCGCAGACGGCAGCCTTTCATCGATATGTTTCCGGTCCCCTGTACCGGAGCGCGGCGGCGGATTTCCGATATGCCAAGGCGAATCATTCCCCGTTCCATCCTTACCAGGCTCTTCTGGACTACGAGGTTTCCCTGAACTGCGGAGGGTATTTAAGCATCTTCCGCGACCGATACGAATACACGGGCGGGGCACACGGCAGCACCGTGCGCCTGGCAGACACCTGGGATCTCAAAAACGGCCGCAGGGTTTTCCTCCGCGCGTTTTTCTGCCGCGGGAAAGACTGGCAGAAAAGGGTCCTCGGCCAGATTCTCCAGCAGGCTGACAAGGAAATGAGGGAGAATCCCGGTATCTTTTTTGACGATTACCGAGATCGCATTCCAACCTATTGGAATCCTGAGCATTTCTACCTGACTCCGGCGGGAATTGCCGTATATTACCAGCAGTATGAAATCGCCCCCTATTCTTCCGGCATCGTGCTTTTTCCCATCCAGGGCGATCGGGGGCCAGCCTGCAAAAGAAGATAACGTTTTTTCCTTCCGCTCCGGCAGGAAAAAAATGGGCAGGCACCTTCCCCCCTTTAAGAAGGTGCCTGCCCAATCTCTCGATTCGTGTGCCCCCGGACGAAAAAACAACCGGAAAATTAGAGAGAGCGCGCGGGCTCTTCTTTCTTTGCGCGCAGAGTTCTCTCTTTCTACATCTATCAGACAAAATTACGCGGAAGGCATAGAAAAAGGGCCGTAAAGAAGAACGGATCCAAAGCATCCGCAAAATGGGCTATTTCGGGATACCTGTTTTCCAAGGATTGCGGCGTAT
>DAITAP010000153.1:3038-4459 GCA_036824225.1 Caproicibacter sp.
AAAAGCGCCGGGAAGCAACAAAAAGAAGGACAGGAACCCCGGGAAACGGTTCCTGTCCTCCTTTTTTTGCCTTTTCCGCGCCTTTTAATACCCGGTCCGGGGCGGCTTTTTCCATCCTGCCGGCGAAAACGCTGCCGGCGGAAAATTGTCTGACATTTCAGGATTCCGGCCCTTAGCGGAAAGGGAAACCGGCCGCCGGCTTTTCAAAAAGCTTTGACGGCGCGAAAATTTCCGGCGGGCAATCAAGAGTTCACCGATTAAGGAGCGGGGAAGGGGAAAATTTTCCGCGCGCAAGGACGTCCGCAAATTTTTTTGCCAGAACGCCGTATTCGTTATGGGCTAAAAGGTACTCCCGTCCCCTTTCGCCCATCGCCTTCCGTTCTTCCGGTTCGAGGGCCATGAGCCTGCGGACGGCGTCCGCAATGGCGCCGGCGTCTTCCGGCGGGACGGAGACGCCGCACCGGGCCTCGGCGACCGCGTCGTTCGGGGCGTCGATGGCGAAAATGACCGGCTTTGCGGCCATCATATAATCCATCAGCTTATTCGGGCTGACGCCGAACCGGAAAAGCGGCTGGCGCTGAAGGCCGATATAGAGGGCATCCATCTGATTTAAAAGTTCCGGAACCCGTCCGCGGGGCACGGGGGGAAGAAAGCGGACCGTCTCGTCCAGCCCCAGATTGTGCGCTTTCCGGATCAGACGCCCGCGCTCCGGACCGGGTCCGATGAGAAAAAACACCGCTTTTTCTCCCCTTAGAAGCTTTCCGGCTTCCACAAAGCTGTCGAGCGCGTTGGCAATTCCGTGCGCTCCGGTATATCCGACCAGAAAGCAGCCTTTCCGGCGGTATTTTTGAAGCTCGTCAGAATAAACCGGAGGGTCGTGGGGATCCTTTCCCCATTCAGACTGCTCGATCCCGTTGGGGATATAGACAAACTTTCCCGGATCCATGCCGTGCTCCACCATGTGCTCTTCCGCCTTCGGAAGAAGCGAGACCACATAGTCGCTGTCCCGGTAGCAGTCGTTCTCCGCCTTCTGCATCACCTGGATAAACGGATGCCTGGGGCTCATTCCCCCAAGCTCAATCGGGCTTAAGGGCCAGAGGTCGTGCACCTCATAGACCAGAACGGCGCCCGCTTCGCGGGCAATCCGGCGGGCCGGGTAGATATCCAGCGGATACGTGGAGGACGCTATCACGGCATCCGGTTTAAAGCCCTTTGTTATTTTTCCTCGGAACCGGTAAAGCCCGCGCAGGAAGGACAGCATATTCCGTATCCGCCCCGCGCCGTTTCCCTCATAGGAATTTCCCGCAATCCAGAAATAGCGGACTCCGTCGACGGTCTCCTCCCGGTAAGGGAGGCCGCCGAGGTCCGGGTTTCTGGTACGCAGATGGGAAAACGAGCTCGCGGCCACCGTGACGCTGTGT
>DAITAP010000154.1:0-4450 GCA_036824225.1 Caproicibacter sp.
AAGACCACCCTGATGCGAATGATGGTCGACATCCTGACGCCGTCCTCGGGCCGCATCCGGCTCGACGGCGTGGACATCTCCGAGCTCGGCGCGGCCTACCGCGACAAGCTCGGCTACATGCCGCAGGAGATCGGCGTCTACCGGAATTTCACCGCGCGGCGGTTTCTGAAATATCTGTCCGCATTAAAAGGAATTCCGTCGGGCGAAGCCGACGGAACCATCGTTTCCCTGCTGGAGCTGGTCGGCCTCAAAGACGTGGCGGACAAGAAACTCGGCGGCTTCTCCGGCGGGATGCTCCGGCGGATCGGCGTCGTGCAGGCGCTGCTCAACGATCCGAAGATCCTGATCCTCGACGAGCCGACGGCCGGGCTCGACCCGCAGGAACGCATCCGCTTCCGGAACATCGTCTCCGAAATCTCCGGCGACCGGATGGTGCTTCTCTCCACGCATATCGTCACCGACGTGGAATTCATCGCGGGCAAGGTCATCCTGATGCGCGAGGGCCGCCTGCTGCGCATGGACACGACGGAGGACCTCCTCCGCAGCGTGGAGGGGATGGTCTGGTCCGTCACGGTGCCGCGGCGGGAAGCCGACCGGCTCAAGGAAAAGTACGACGTGAGCAACATCGCCCAGCGGGCGGACGGGCTGGCGCTGCGCATCGTGTCCGAGAAAAAGCCGTTCGAGAATGCTCAGCCGGAGCAGCCGACGCTGGAGGACGTGTTCCTCCACTATTTCGGGAGGGAAACCGTATGAACGGATATGTCGTCAGGACGGAACTTTACAAGATTTTCAGCAAAAAGTATCTCTATGCCGTCGCCGCCTTTTTTGTCGTCTTTATTTTCCTTCTCACCGCCCAGTTTGTGGACAGCGTTGAGGTCCGGTATCCGCTCGCGCAGTTCCGGGACATCGCCGCAAAGGCGGGCAAAGACGATGAGTTTATCCGAAAGGCGGCAGCGCTGGACAAAAAACTGCAGGACAGCGGTAAGGGATTCGACTTCGTCAGCGAAGACATGAAAGCGATTCTGCCGAAAAGCATCGTCTCCTACACGGAGCAGTTCCGAGGGAAAATCGCGGAGGGCGGCACCTCTGTTGCAGACATTCTGAACCGGGATGCCATCGATGAAATCCAGTGGTACCGCGAACGGCTGGATGACCGGCGGGCGCAGACGGAAAAGCTGAAAAGTGAGCTGGATTCCATGCAAAACAGGGGCACAACAGGTTCGTTTGCCTATAAGACCGCCGAGCGGGAATACCGACTTTACACGACCGCTCCGGAAATCAGGCCGAACGTCACCAACTGGGAAGAATTTGTGGACCTGAACCACGCCTATCTTCCGCTCTGCATCGCGTTTCTGGTGATTCTCGGCCTGTGCGGAATCTATTCTGACGAATATGCCAACAAAACGCAGTCGGAACTGCTGACCTCCCGGAATGGCCGGGCGGGGGTGTTCGGCGATAAGCTGATTGCCGGGTTCCTCTACACGGCGGTTGTCGTTACATTTTTCCAGCTCGCCGGCTTCGGCATCTATGCTGCCGTTTACGGGCTGCCCGGAGAGGATATTTCTCTTGCCAGCCTGCCCTGGTTTTATATGTCGCCCTATCACCTTTCCGCACGGACCTATTACTTCTTCCAGATTTTCGGTTCCTTTCTCGGGGCGTTCGCGCTCGCCGCGATTGTGATGTGCCTGTCTTCCCTCGCCAAAAATGCGCTGCCGCCGTTTTTTGTTTCGGGCGTCGTCTTCGTGAGCGGACTGTTTCTTCGAAAGGCGAGCACTTTTGGATCGGGCGGGAATACCCTGTTTACCTTGCCCGCACAGCTCAGCATCTTCATGACGATGTCCCTCAAAGAAATCGCAGCGCGCTTCCGCGCGGTCGATCTGTTTGGGATTCCGGTTTCCACGGTCTGGGTCAACCTCTGTGTGACCACTCTGGTCATAATGGCCGCCCTGCTGCTCTGTTTCCGGTTCTACACGAAAAAGCAGGTGAAGAATTGAAAGCGAAGAAGAACCCATCCTTGGTTCCGTATGAAATGCGGAAAATGGCGGGGTCGCCGGGCGTATGCGTCCTGATGCCCGTTTATATTGTGATTTTGACCGTGGCGGTTCGTTCTCCGCAGTTTCGGGAAACTTATCTCCATATCCAGGAGACGGAATTCCTGCCGTTCTGGGCATTCGGCGGAATGCTGCCCGCGTTTGTCACGCTGACACTGATTCTCGGGATTTCTCCGCTGTTTGCGGGTGACATTCAGAGCCGCACATGGGAAGAATTCAGCACCTGCGTCCGCGGCAGGGATTCGCTGTGCAGGGCGAGGTCTGCGGCGGCCGTCCTGTTCTCCGTGCTGGTGAATTTCGCGTATCAGGGGGTAACTTTCCTGTTCGGGCTGTTCCGGGGACCATCCCAGAACTGGGAAAAAGCAATCGGGACAGTTTATCCGGGAACGGATTTTAAAATGAACATCGGCGCTTATTATGCGCTTGCAGCGTTGTCGATTTTTCTCGGTTCGCTGGTCATCGCCGCGCTGACGGCGTATACGTCCGCACGCTCGAAAACCGCCGTCGCGCCCTGTGCCGCCGCCGTTTTGTTCTGGGCTGTGGAAGCTGTCTTTCAAACGCTCGGCGGAGCGACCCCGATCAGAAAATATCTGTACCATATTAATGTCTGCAAGGCGATGAACCCGGTCATGAACCTGTACCCCGGCGCACTTGCGCCGTTCAATTCTCCCCCGCGGGCAATTGAAATCATGCTGCTCTGTTTCGCAGGAGCTGTCGGGTTGCTGTTATGGCATCCCGCGCACTGGCATCGCAGTTTGATTTGAAGGTGCGGTATTTTCTAATCTTTTCACAAATCATAAAATATTTAGTTTATACAAGGAAAAGGGCCGTTGAGAGATAAACAAACAACAGCTCACCAAACCCAGAAATTCGATTCATGATACAGCTTATCAGAATACCCGCTACAACAAAGGCGCCTGTTGTAACGAAGATGTAAAAATAGCGCATGGAAATCCAGTGCAGCAAAGAGTTGCTCTGTGTCTCAATGATTTCAAGCATCGGGTCGGAACGTGTTTTGACACACTCCCCGGCCATAATCACCAATAGAATGAAAAAACGACTTCAAATCCGAGATAGTTCCAGTTGATTAAATCACCGCACATAGAGCGCACGAAAAGGAAAACGGCAACGGCAAGAAGGGAAGTCCAGTATAAATTGGAGCCAACCATTTTCCGTGCATATCCAGAATGGACTTGAGCTCTGCCGCCATGCTGGTCTGGGTTGCTGTGGGGGCGCCTGGAACGGCAGGTGAGGGACTACAGGGTATGTAGGTAGCGCGACTGCCAGAAGTAAATGTAGGGCCGGCACCGGTTGTATTTCCGGCTGGCCCGGCTGATATCGAATTCCTCAATGCAACGCATGCGGGATCGCTTGTACCGCATGTCTTGCGTTATGACGTTCATGCGGGAATGGGCACTTCCTTTCCTGAATTTTGCTTGATAACTGAATCCTAACCAATGTGTCCCATTCCTGCTCGTCTTTTCTTCTTCTGCCCAAGATGTATTGTAGTCCTACAATTGCTTGCTGATAAAACTTTTGGAATCTATTGACTTTTACTTTAGACATATGTAAAATATAGAGGAAGCGTGTGTCTGTTAAAAGGAGGCGATGCCTTGAATCAGTTCAGAAAACTTCCGGATACGGAATTTGAGATCATGAAGGTGGTCTGGGCCAACGATCCGCCGATCACCACCGCCACGGTCATGGAGCAATTGGGAAAGCATTGCGGATGGAAAGCTCCAACAGCTATTTCCCTGATGCTCCGGCTGGTCAAAAAAGGATTTCTGCGAACAGAAAAGAACGGCAAGGAGCGGACCTATTTTCCGCTTGTCAAAAAGGAGGACTACCTGGAATTTGAAACGGGAAATTTCATGAGGATGTACCACGAAAATTCGTTTTTCAACCTGGTCAATACCCTTTATAACGGGAAACAGATCAACGACAAGGACATTGAGAAACTGATGAAGCTGATCAAAGAACGGAGGAACTGAGATGCGTGATTTTTTAACGGCGCTGCTCGAATGCTCCGTTTCGATGTCGGCGATCGCGCTTGTCCTGATGATGCTGACTCCGCTGCTGGTGAAGCGGTATGCCGCAAAATGGATTTACTCCGCCTGGCTCGTCATTGTCATTGGCCTGATCGTTCCGGTTCGATTCCACTTCCCCGCGGAATTTCTCCGGACGGACACCGTCGTCCCCGCGGTCCGGCAGGCTCTTCCCCCAGACGTCGGAAACGCCGCGGTGGCGGCCGTGCAGGCCGTCACGGCCAGCGGGGGTTCCCCGACGGTTCCGTGGGTTCCGATCCTGTTTACCCTGTGGCTGACCGGTGCGGCCGCGTTTCTGATCGTCCACGGCTTTCAGCACGCCCGTTTTCTCAAAATGGTCGGGCGCTGGGGGGA
>DAITAP010000155.1:0-4342 GCA_036824225.1 Caproicibacter sp.
ACTAATTCTTCCCCGTTGTTCAGTTCGATCACGGCATAGCCGTTTTTTTCGTTTCGAAACACAACCGATTCCACAGAACCGGACATCTCGAGGAGTTTTTCTCTTTCCATGAAGTCCCTTCCCGACTGAATTTTTCAGTTTTCAGTATATCCCATCCTCTATGGTTTTGCAAATCTCTGCATCAGATACTGCCGGAATTCCGCGGGGGTGAAAAGAAAAGCCCCGGGATATTCGGAACAGGCGATTCCGCAGATCCGGCGCGTCTCGGCATCCATCCCGCCGTCAAGGCAGACGACCTGCACAAAGCCGCGGCACCACCGGGCCCGTTCCAGCGCGCTGCGCAGAGACTCTTCGGCCCGTTCGTCATGGCCGGAAAAGGTCAGGACCAGGTAAAAATCCCCCGAATTGTCCGTCCGCAGCAGCCGGAACACGACCGCCCTTAAAAGTTCGACAATGCCGATTACCGCGAGAAGAGCCACAAGCATACGGAAAAGAACGTTGGCCATAAAAAACACCCCGGCACATTCTATGTGCCGGGGCGGAAATTTGACAGTCTTTCTTATTTCTTTATCGCTGCTTTCAGAGCATCCACCTTGTCCCGGCGCTCCCATGCCACGTTCAAATCCTCCCGGCCCATCTGGCCATAGGTGGAAAGGGCACGGTAGATGGGTCTGCGAAGATCCAGATTCCGTATGATAGCGGCAGGCCTTAAGTCAAACACTTTCCTGACTGCTTTCGAAATATCCTCGTCGCTGTAGGAGGACGTGCCGAAAGTGTCAACCGCAACGGAAATGGGCCTTGCCACGCCGATGGCGTAGGCCAGCTGGACTTCGCACCTTCTCGCGAGCCCCGCGGCAACAATGTTCTTGGCGACATGGCGGGCGGCGTAGCTCGCGGAACGATCCACCTTGGTCGGATCCTTCCCGGAAAACGACCCGCCGCCGTGTCTTCCGTATCCGCCGTAAGTATCGACGATGATCTTCCGTCCGGTCAGTCCGCTGTCGCTGACCGGCCCTCCGATGACAAAGCGTCCCGTCGGGTTGATAAAGAACCTGGTTTTCGCATCCAGCCATTTGGAAGGGATAACCGCCCGGATCACTTTTTCGGTAATATCCTTTCGAATTTTTTCGAGTGTGACATCCGGATCATGCTGGGCGGAAACGACCACGGCGTCCACTCTTTTCGGAACGTCGCCGTCGTATTCAATCGTCACCTGTGTTTTTCCATCCGGACGCAGGTACTTCAGCGTCCCGTCCTTCCGCACCGCGGCAAGGCGCTTCGCTAGTTTGTGGGCGAGCGAGATGCCGAGGGGCATCAGTTCCGGCGTCTCGTCGCAGGCGTATCCGAACATCATTCCCTGATCCCCGGCGCCGATGCGGTCGTCCGCATCCGTCGCACCGTTCTTGGCCTCATAAGACTGATTGACGCCCAGCGCAATATCCGGAGACTGGACGTCGATGGACGTCAGCACTCCGCAGGTGTTTCCGTCAAACCCATATGCCGGATCGTTATACCCGATCCCGTTCACGACTTCCCTCGCAATCGAAGGGATATCGACATAGCATTCCGTCGATATTTCACCCATTACGTGAATGACGCCCGTCGTAGCGGTCACTTCGCACGCCACGTGGGCATTGGGATCTTCCGCAAGGATGGCGTCCAGAACCGCGTCCGCGATCTGGTCGCAGATTTTGTCCGGATGCCCTTCCGTTACGGATTCTGAAGTAAAGAAGTGTTTTGACATCGAAAAACCTCCCGTTAATAAAATATAAAAAATACCGTCCGGAAAAACCGAACGGTATTACACGCAAACCTCATCTTTCGGTTTCCCGCAGGATTTGGCACCTTGCAAAATGCAGGTTGCCGGGCATCTCAGGGCCTGTTCCCTCCGCCGCTCTTGATAAGGGGAATATATTCACTTTTTATGGGCCTATTATACCATGGCAAGTCCCGCGAGTAAACATACAAAACCGATAAATTGTATAAAAGTTCCGGCGCTTAACGGTTCATGCCGGTTCCGTGCAGGACAGGGCTGACTTTCTTATAAAGAAGGGCGGTAAGGACGGACACCAGAGTTCCTTTAAGGAGGTTAAACGGCACGACGGCGAAGAGAATCAGGGTCCTAAGATCCGTGACGGCGGAGTTTACTTTCGATCCCATCTCGATAAACGCTTCCATCGGCAGGTTCATCGCCCTGGAGTATAGCGGCAGAAGGACATACGCGTTTGTAAGGCTCCCGGCGGCCGTCATCAGCAGCGTACCGGCAAGCAAGCCTTCCATCGCGCTGCGTCTTGTCTTGCGGTGCCGGTAGAAGCAGGCCGCCGGCATCACCATGCAGCAGCCGATGATGAAATTGGCAAAATCCCCCACTCCCGCTGTCGAGCTCCCGTGGAGAAAAAAATACAGCAGGACCTTAATAAGCTCGACGGCTGCTCCCGAAAGAGGGCCGAGTGCGAATCCCGCCATCAGCGCGGGAAGCTCGCTGAAATCCAGGCGGTAAAAGCCCGGAGCGAACCAGAGCGGAAACTCCGCCATCATCAGCAGGAACGCCATTCCGGAAAGGACTCCCGTCACCGCTACCTTCCGCACATTTTCACGGGGGGTTCCTCTTCCGTAAATTTTTCCGTTTTCCATATTGCAAGGCTCCTTTTTCCGCTGTCAACGGAAAAGCCCCGCAGGAAAACCCGCGGGGCAGAAAAAGCGCCTGAAAACAAGCGCGGCCTTCTTTCATCCGGACTCTACCGTCGGCTCCGGAACTGCACCGGAATCCGCCTTAAAAAAGGCTCGTGGGCTCGTCGGCTTCCCGCCGCATTACCACCGGTGGGGAATTTCACCCCGCCCCGAAGACAGCTGTAATTTGTGGAATCTGGTTATACTATAGCACAGCAGGGTCCGGGCCGTCAAGGCCGCCGGGCTTTTCAGGAAAGATCCTGATACTGTTTCGGGATGCTTCCGTCAATAATCTTCTGAATGAACGCCCGGCTGAAGTTTCTGGTCTGTTTCCGGACTCCGTGCTGCGCCGCCATCGCATCGGTATACTGTCGGAACGGATAGATGGTGATATTGGAAAAGCCGGATCCGTAATGCGTGACGATCGGAGTGAATTTCATTCCCGAGTAGGAAGTCTTTCCGGTTTTTCCGCTTTTGGTGACCGTTACGGTCAAAAGGCCGCTGACCATATTCCGGCCGTAAAGCTGCGCGGACACAAAATTCCCGAGCGCGAAGATCACCGGGCATTTCGCTCCGTCGGAAGCGCGGGTCAGCAGAGTGAGTTTCTGGACCACATGGGGGTGGTTCCCGAAAATGATATCCGCGCCCCAGTCGACCATCTGCTGCGCGAGCTTTTTCTGGTTTTCCGTCAGCTCATAGGTGTCCTCCGTCCCCCAGTGGACGGAAATCACCACGACGTCGGCCAGGTTCCTTGCCTTTTTAATCAAATGCTCAATCAGAGCCGTATCCTTCGCGTAGACAATGCGGTACGGGGAGCCTTTCGGCAGGTACATGCCGTTTGTCATCTCCGTGATTCCGATATGAGCGGTCTTAATCCCCTTTGCCTCGACGACGCGGATGTTCTCCCTGTCCGCGTCGTTCCGGTAAACGCCCACAACCTTGACGGGTTTGGTGTCCCAGTAATCCAGAGTCGCGCGGATTCCCTTTTCCCCCATGTCCAGAATATGGTTGTTCGCGTGGTTGATGACGTCGAACCCCGCCTGGACGAGAGCGTCGCCGACTTCCACAGGGGAATTAAAAAGCGGGTAGTTGGACGGCGGCAGCACTTTTCCCGCCAGAACGGTCTCCTGGTTGACGACGGCGATGTCGGCTGCGCGGATTTGGCCCGCCACATGGCTGTAGACCGGTGTAAAATCATAACCTTTCCCGCCTGTCCGCTTCGCGGCCTGTTTGTAGACGTTGCTGTGGATCAAATCGTCCCCCGCGCCGAGTATCGTGATGGAAACGTCTTTCGCGGAAGAAGATCCGGGAGAAGGAGTTTCCGAATCCGCCGAAGAAATCTTGCCCGTCGAATCAGGAACCCCGGAACTTACCGCGACAGCCTTCGTCCCGGGTGCGGGCCGGTACAGAAGGGCTGTGAGAAAAGCCGCGAGAAGAACGATGATAAGAAGAATTCCAGGAACCTTCCCGCGCTTCCCGGCCGGACGCCCGTATTTTCTCAAATGATATCTCATCCTTTCCTTCGAACTTCCCCGCTAATTTTGATTCCTTCTTATTATTTTTCTATCGGTAGTATATCATGTTTTCCTGTTTTTTTCCATAAAATCAGACAGGGTGCCTGGAAAAGGAAAGCATTGCCACAGGCTTCTTTTCTTGTTATAATACTTTATAG
>DAITAP010000156.1:0-4305 GCA_036824225.1 Caproicibacter sp.
GATATTTCCTGGAAGCGATAGGGCCCGTATGTGAAAAATACGGCATCCGGATGGCGATCCATCCGGACGACCCGGCGTGGTCCGTTTTCGGGCTGGCGCGCATCATCACCGGCAAGAAAAATCTTCTGCGCCTCATCCATATGGTTGACAAACCATTTAACGGGGTCACGCTCTGCACCGGTTCGCTCGGATCCAACCCGAAAAACGATATTCCAGACATCATTCGCGCTTTAAAAGGCCGGATTTATTTTGCCCATCTGCGGAACTTGACGTATACGGGACCTGGAAAGTTTCAGGAATCCGCCCATCCTTCCCAGTGCGGATCGCTCGACATGTACGCCATCCTGAAGGCGCTTTACGACACGGGATTTGACGGAGTCATTCGTCCGGACCACGGCAGAGCCATCTGGGGCGAAGTCTCGATGCCCGGGTACGGCCTGTACGACCGCGCGCTGGGTGCCGCCTATCTTCTCGGGCTCTGGGAAGGAATCGACAAATCCTTCCGCAGGGATCAGGGCGGAAAATAAGATGGCGGATATCCGGAAACTGGAAACCCGAAAGCCCGGGACTTTGAGCCAGGACGTCTATTCCGGGCTCCGGAAAAGGATCCTCGGCCTCGAGATTAGGCCGGGCGAACTTCTCAGCATCCGCGACATCTCGGCAAAATGGGGAGCGGGGCGCACGCCGGTGCGCGACGCGCTGATACGCCTTGAGGAAGAGGGGCTGGCCGTTTCGCTTCCTCAGCGCGGAATCCGGATTTCGCGCATCAACCCGCACCGCGTCGCGGAAGAGAGGCTGATCCGCGCGACTCTGGAAATTCCAACGGATCTTGCCTTTCTCGGAACCCGCCGTCCCGGAGATATCGAAGCGCTGAAGGAAATCCTGGCGGAACAGAAAACCTGCGTCCGGCGCCGGGATCTCCGCAGACTGCTGGAAAGCGACGACCGGTTCCACCGCGTCTTCTTTCAGGCGACGGATCGGATGCTCTGCTGGCAGACGATTCAGAATACCTGCGGGCACTACCATCGGGTGCGTCTTCTGACGATGCTGGAAAAAGGCGTCCGGGACGGCGTGGTCCGCCAGCATGAAGAGATCCTTCAAAGCATTCTCGGGAATAACGGGGAAAAGCTCCGGGATATTCTGAAGGTCCATCTGGGAAAGATAGACAGGGAAGAAAAAGAACTCGCCGCCCGGTATCCCGAACTTTTTGATCAGAATCCGGCCGCTTATAAAAAAAGCACTTCTCCCTTACAGTCGGATTTTCTGGAAACACTGGAACAGAAGAAAGGAGCGTCCCTTTTCTATGAAACTGAATAACCGTGAGTTACAGAATCCGGATCCCTGGCGCCGCGCGGGAATCGAACTTCCGCAGTTTAACCGCGGAGAAATGATCCGCCGCACCCTAAAACAGCCAACCTGGGTCCATTTCGGCGCAGGCAACATTTTCCGCGCGTTTCCCGCAAATCTTGAGCAGGAACTGCTCAATTCCGGCGCGGAAACGACGGGGATTCTCGCCGCGGAAGGCTATGACGGCGAAATCATCCGGAAGATTTACCGCCCGCACGACGACTTAAGTCTTCTTGTCACGCTGAAGCCGGACGGAAGTATTTCCAAGCGGGTGATCGGGAGCGTTGCCCAGTCCCTGATAGCGGACGGGACCAGTCCCGGGGATTTTGACCGTCTCAAATCCATTTTCTCGAGTCCGTCCCTTCAGATGGCGAGTTTTACGATTACAGAAAAGGGATACCGCGTCTCAAGGGCGGACGGCAGCCTTCTGCCCGACGTCAAGCAGGATTTAAAGGGAGGGCCTGATTCCCAGAAAAGTTATCTGGGACGCGTGATGGCGCTGATTTACACGCGTTACCTCGCGGGGAAACTCCCGCTCGCGCTGGTCAGCATGGACAACTGCTCCCACAATGGGGACCGCCTCCGGGACGCCGCGTTTCGCTTTGCGCGGGAATGGGCCGCTTTTGGCCTCGCGGATGCCGGATTCCCGGGGTATCTCGCGGACCGGAGCAAAATCTCATTTCCATGGAGCATGATCGACAAGATAACCCCGAGGCCGGATTCCGGCGTTGCGCAGAAACTGAAGCAGTGCGGGTTTCTGGACGCTGACACCATCGTCACGGAAAAGCATACCTACTGCGCTCCGTTTGTAAATTCCGAGGAGCCTCAGTATCTCGTCATTGAGGACTGGTTTCCGAACGGGCGCCCCCGCCTTGAAAAAAGCGGGGTTATCTTCACCTCGCGGGAAACCGTCGACAAAGCGGAAAAAATGAAAGTCAGCACATGCCTGAACCCTCTTCATACCTCGCTCGCCATTTTCGGCTGCCTTCTTTCCTATAAAAAAATATGCGACGAGATGAAGGACGATGATCTGCGCCGCCTGGCTGAGGGAATCGGTTATACGGAAGGCCTGCCCGCCGTCGTGAGCCCCGGGATCCTCGACCCGAAGGCTTTCCTCGACGAAGTCCTTCATGACCGCCTGCCGAACCCCTTCATGCCTGACACTCCCCAGAGAATCGCGACCGACACGTCGCAGAAGCTGTCCGTCCGTTTTGGGGAAACCATCAAAACCTATTTAAAGAGAAAGGATCTTTCCATCGGGAATCTCCACCTGATCCCTCTGGTCCTGGCCGGCTGGTGCCGGTACCTGATGGGGGTGGACGACAGCGGCAAGCCTTTTGCCGTCAGCCCGGATCCGCTTTCCGGCAGCCTGTCTTCGGGACTCCAGAAGATCCATCTGGGAGACAAGGGACCGTTCCATACGGTGCTCGCGCCCATTCTCTCGAACGAGACCATCTTCGGTGTAGACCTCTACCGCGCCGGCCTCGGGGAAACCGTGGAACACGACTTTTCCAGACTTGTCGCCGGGCCGCAAGCGGTGCGGAAAACCTTGCACGCCGCTGTTTCCGGCTGACTGTTCTTCCCGAAAGAAAACCCGTATCCCCTTTTCCGGGATACGGGTTTTCTTTTTTCCTATCATGGAATATCAGTATACCGCGCTCAGCGGGTTCAGGACACCGTAGGCCTTATTTTCGATGTCGTCGATATACTTGATCGACTTTCCCGCCCCGAGCGCCACGCAGTCCTGCGGATTATCCGCGACCCGGACCGACATTTTTGCCTTTTTCGCGATGAGCCTGTCCAGGCCGAAAATCTGCGCGGAACCGCCTGTTAAGACCATGCCGTCCGAATAAATATCCCCCATCAGCTCGGGAGCCGTGATTTCGAGCATTTCCTGGATCGTGCGGATAATCTGCATGGCGCTGTCAATCATGGCCTCAAGCGCCTCATCGCTCGAAAAGTCCACCCATTGAGGCAGACCGGTCATCGCGTTGCGGCCCTTTACCCGGAATGTCAACAGATCTTTTCTCGGGAACACGCACCCGACGGAGATTTTCGCTTCTTCCGCCATCCGCTTTCCAATCAGCAGGTTATATTTGCGGCGGATATATTTCATGATCGCCTCGTCGAACGTGTCCCCCGCTATCTTGAGGGATCTGGAAATCGCGATCCCGCTTAAAGACAGGACCGCCATATCCGTCGTCCCTCCTCCGACATCCACGACGAGCGCCCCGTGCGGAGCGGAAATGTCCATCCCGGCTCCCAGCGCGGCTGCGACCGGTTCCTCAATCAGACAGATTCTGCGCGCTCCGGCGGAACTGACAGCGTCCACGACCGCGCGCTTTTCGACTTCCGTTATCTTGCAGGGAACGCTTACGACGACCCTCGGCATAACGACCCGTCCCGCCTTTATTTTTTTCAGATAAGCGGAAATCAGGTACCGCGCAAGGTCGAAATCGGAGATCACGCCTCCCGTAAGAGGATGGGAAACCCGGATCCGGCCGGAAGTCCGCCCAACCATGGCGTACGCTTCCTTCCCTATCGCCACGACTTCATCCATTTCCGCGTCTACTGCCACAATGGCCGGCTCTTTTAAAACAATTCCCTTGCCGTCCAGATAAACCTTCACCATAGAAGTTCCGAGATCGATTGCGATATCCGTACCCAGCACTCCCTTACATTCAAATATACCGGCAAAACCCGAAAAACGGGTCTTTTTTTTAAGGCAAAGAGTCATGGAACCCGTAATTATTATATTACATCGCAGCCGGTATTTCAACAGGCTTCCTCCCGGCCCGCTTTAGAAGGAAAAGGCAGAATACTCCCTTCCTGGGTATTCTGCCCGAAAATTTTTCTATTTACTAAAAAAATCGGCGGAATATTCTTAAATAGGATTGGGCTTCCGAGACAGAAGCAACCGGGGCGTGCTCAAAGTCCCCCGAAACCCTCGACGGGCCG
>DAITAP010000157.1:0-4238 GCA_036824225.1 Caproicibacter sp.
CTTGACCGCCAGCTTGAAAAGATCATAGTTTGGATCCCCGGGGTTATAATTGACGCCTTCCTTGACCTTGAAGATCTGCACCGGGAAGATCGGGGTTTCCCCTTCGCCGAGGCCGGCCTCCGTAGCAAGCAGAAGGTTTTTCATCGTCATGCGTCCTTCCGGTGAGGTGTCGGTGCCGTAGTTTAAGGAACTGAACGGCACCTGCGCGCCTGCCCTGGAGTTCATGGTGTTCAGGTTATGGATCAGCGCTTCCATGGCCTGATAGGTGATGCGGTTGGTAATCCGCATGGCATTTTCGCAGGCGAAACGGTGCGCTCTTTCCGTTTCGTCCGCGAGAATTGGTTCAAACCCGCCTTTCTGCTGATGCGCAGGCAGATAATTTCGCAGCTTTTTGCCGTATTCCTGCTGACTGTTCATCGTGATGTCTGCGCCGAGATCCTTTTTGACCGCTTTCATCAGGGCGTCCGTATCGTCATACGGCATTCCGTGGACAGCTTGAATATATTTTCCCAGTTCCTGAAAATAGACTCTGCGGAACGTTTTCGCCACGCCGGGCGCCATGCAGTAATCAAAATTCGGAATGCTCTGGCCGCCGTGCATCTCATTCTGGTTTGCCTGGATGGCAATACAGGCAAGGGCCGCATAGGAACTGATGTCCTGAGGCTCGCGCAGAGTGCCGTGCCCCGTGCAGAAACCGCCGTGAAACAGCTTGAGCAGATTAATCTGGCAGCAGGTCTCGGTCAGCATATAGAAATCTTCGTCGTGAATGTGGATGTCGCCGTTCAGGTGCGCCGCCGCGATGTCTTTCGGAAGGATATAGTTGTTGACGAAATATTTCGAGCCTTCGGAACCGTATTTCAGCATGGTGCCCATGGCGGTGTCGGCGTCGATGTTGGCGTTTTCCCGCTTCAGATCGACATCCTTCGAGTCGCGGAACGTGAGCTGATGGTAGATATCCATCAGATCGCCTTCTGCCTGGCGGATCTTCGTATGCTCCGCGCGGTAAAGAATATAGGCCTTGGCCGTTTTTGCGAAATCCGCGGCAATCAGCCTGTCTTCCACGGCATCCTGAACCTGCTCGACGGTGGGGATCACCGCATCGCCGGCGAACCGGCCGGCGACTTCCCCGGTCAGCCGGTCCAGCACCTTGTCGGACATGATTTCTTCTTTTACCGCACAGTTTGCCTTATGGATCGCACTGCGGATTTTATTGGAATCAAATTCCACAATTGAACCATTGCGTTTCCTGATCTTTTTTGCCATCTTTTTTTATGCTCCTCTTTTTGATGATTTCGTTAAAAAAAGACCCTCACCATTATACCTTTCAGTGAGGGGACATGTCAATATATTGTTAATAATTTTTCAATCTACGACAAGATATAGCGTAACATGGGAAATAAGAAAAATAAAACGATATTTTCCCCCAAAAGAAAATTCCCGCTACGCCAGGACGGCGTCGATCTCTTTGAGTTCGTCCTCCGTAAAGTCGGGGTGGGAGAGGCACTTGATGTTTTCATCCAGCTGGGCGGGAGAACTGGCCCCGATCAGGACACTCGCCATCTCTTTCTCGCGGAGAATCCAGCTGAGCGCCATCCCGGCTGTGGTCTGGCCGCGGCGGCGCGCAATCTCAGAGAGGCGGTCGACTTTGCGGGTAATCTCGGGGGTAATGGACCTGCGCGTCAGGAAGATGGATTTCCCGTCGGCACGGGAACCCGCCGGGATTCCGTGGCTGTATTTTCCGGTCAGGACTCCCTGGGCGAGCGGGCTGTATGCCGTCATGCCGAATCCGCACCGTTCGGCGGTGCGGAACAGTCCGGATTTCTCCGGTCCGCGATCCAGCAGGTTATAGCGGGACTGGCAGATAAGGCAGTGCACCCCCATCCCCTTGAGAATCCGAGAGGCTTTTTCCGCTTCTTCCGGGCCGTAGTTTGATATGCCGGCATAGAGGGCTTTTCCGCTTTTTACGGCGTCCGCCAGGGCACCCATCGTTTCCTCCAGAGGAGTGCCGGGATCCGGGCGGTGGTGATAGAAGATATCCACATAGTCAAGGCCCATGCGCCGAAGGCTCTGATCCAGACTCGCGAGAAGGTATTTCCGGGATCCCCAGTCGCCGTAGGGGCCCTTCCACATGGGATAGCCGGCCTTTGTCGTGATGATCATCTCGTCGCGGTGGGGTTTCAAATCTTTTTGCAAGATGCGTCCGAACATTTCCTCCGCGGCGCCGGCCGGCGGTCCGTAGTTGTTTGCCAGGTCAAACACCGTAATCCCAAGGTCGAACGCGTGCCGGACGATGGCGCGGCAGTCTTCGAAGTGGGAATTTCCGCCGAAATTATGCCAGAATCCGAGCGAGACGGCGCTCATTTTGAGGCCGCTTTTTCCGCAGCGGCGGTATGTCATTTTCTCATACCGCGTTTCCGAAGGCTGGTATGCTTCTTCTCTCATGCTCGCTTCAGGGCTCC
The DNA here is from genome assembly GCA_036824225.1 of Caproicibacter sp. Lineage (GTDB taxonomy): Bacteria > Bacillota > Clostridia > Oscillospirales > Acutalibacteraceae > Thermocaproicibacter. The sequence goes on from DAITAP010000157.1 coordinate 2,460, forward strand.
TTTCGCTTTTTCTTAGAAAATACACATCCGCAGTAATTCTGTCGATACAGCCCGTACCGGCGGGAAAGCTCGATCGAGCGCAGATAGCCGTTCCGCTTCTTGAAATCGGACGGCAGGTAAGGCACTCCGATTTCCCGTTCCAGCTGCTTTCCAATTTCGTTGAGTTTCCGCGCGTTTTTATAGGGGCTGATGGAAAGTGTCGTCGTGAAGAAATCAAACCCTCCCGCCTTGGCCCGGAGCGCCGTTTCCCTCAGCCGCAGGGCATAGCAGGCAAAACAGCGCTCTCCGCCTTCCGGGTCGGATTCGTGTCCGCGCGACAGCTCCCGAAAGCGTTCCGGTTCGTAAGGGCCTTCCCGGAAGGAGACCGGGTTCTTTTCAGGCATTTCCCTTATCAGGCGCCGGACTTCTGCGGCTCGTTTTTGGTATTCCTCTTCCGGGGAAATATTTGGGTTATAGTAGAATACCGTGATGGAGAAGTATTTTGACAGATATTCGAGAACGTAGCTGCCGCACGGAGCGCAGCAGTCGTGCAGAAGCAGAGTCGGGACACGGCCGCCGAGATTTTCGATGATTTCATCCAGGGCTTTCTGGTAATTGATATTCTGCATGCCGCTTTCCCCTTTCCGTTTCGGGACGGCTATTTTTTCGGCAGGGCGGCGATGCCGAGCTCCGCCAGCTGTTTTTTGTCCACGTCGGTAGGCGCGCCGCTCATCAGTTCGGCGGAAGACGCGGTTTTCGGGAACGCGATCACGTCGCGGATATTGTCGCATCCGAGCATCACCATCACCAGCCGGTCGAGGCCGAACGCCATTCCGCCGTGCGGAGGCGCGCCAAAGCGGAACGCGTCGGTCAGAAAGCCAAAGCGCGTCTTTGCCTGCTCAGGCGAAATTTTAAGAACGCGGAAAACCCTCTGCTGAAGCTCCCGGTCATGGATGCGGAGGGATCCGCCCCCAATCTCGTTGCCGTTTAAAATCATGTCGTAGGCGTAGGCGAGGACACTGCCGGGATCGGTTTCCAGCCTGTCGAGATCCTCCCGCCTCGGCATCGTGAAAGGATGATGTTCCGCGACCCAGCGGTTTTCTTCCCTGCTGTACTCGAACATGGGAAAATCCGTGATCCATAACAGGCAGATTTTCCGCGGATCGATCAGGCCGAACCGCCGGGCGAGCTCGCAGCGCAGCGCGCCGAGCGCGGTGCAGGCCGTCCGGCGGTTCTCGTCCGCCACGAGGAACAGCACATCGCCCGTCTCAGCGCCGAGGGCGGAACGCACGGCCGCTGCCTCATCCGCGGATAGAAATTTTTCATAGGAAGAACTTTCCTTTTGAGCGCAGAGCCGGGTATAAGCCAGACCTTTGACGCCGTATGCCTGAATCCACTCCCCCAGCCTGTCAAAATCTTTCCGGCTGAGGCTTTCCGCGCGCCCTTTGAGGTTGATGCCGCGCACGGTGCCGCCTTTTGAGAGCGCGCCCGCGAATACCCGGAATCCCGTGTTTTTCAGGATGCCGCTGAGGTCTTTTAACTCCATTCCGAACCTCAAATCCGGTTTGTCGGAACCGAACCGGCGCATCGCTTCCTGCCATGTCATGCGGGGCAGGGGGATGGAAACGTCGATCCCGATAGCCCGATAGGCTTCCCGGATAAGCCCCTCCGCGACGGCCATGACGTCTTCCTGGGTGACGAAAGACATTTCGTAGTCGATCTGGGTAAATTCCGGCTGGCGGTCGGCGCGCAGATCCTCGTCGCGGAAGCAGCGGGCGATCTGCATGTAGCGGTCAAACC
>DAITAP010000158.1:0-1752 GCA_036824225.1 Caproicibacter sp.
TTTTCAACCTGCTCGATTGGGAGAAAAACGTAGACCCGCATTACAAAAAGCACTACTTCCGTCCCCCGGTGGTCGAAAAGGAAACGGAGCAGTATACCCAGAAATGGATCACCTACGCGAATCCCTACATCGCCGCGAAGGAACTGACTGTGAACCCTGGCCAGACGGTCACGATCCGCGACGGCGCGGCTTACGGCTGCATCTTTGTGGAGGGCCACGGAAAGTTCGGGGCATATGAGGCGGAAGCGCCGACCCTGCTCCGTTTCGGCCAGCAGAGCTCCGACGAGTTTTTCGTGTCAGAGCAGGCATCCGCACAGGGAGTGGTCATCACAAACGCCAGTAGGGTAGAACCTCTGGTTCTCCTGAAGCATTTCGGCCCGAACTGCCCGGGCGTTCCCCGCTCCGTCCGGTAAGCCAAGGAAAAACAGCGGCCCGGTCTGGGTTCATCGCCGGACGCCGGGCCGTTTCTATTTTTTGGGTCGACCCGCCGGGGGCGGGGTGATTCCGGCGGAAGGGAGTTATGCCATGAGATATTTGGTTGGAATCGACAATGGAGGCACCTATTCAAAAGCGGCCGTTTTTGACGAGGAGGGGAATCAAGTCGCCGTGGCCTGCATCCCCACGACTACTCTCACCCCGAAGCCGGGTTATACCGAACGGGATATGGACGAACTGTGGGAAGTGAACGCGCAGGCCATCCGAAAAGCGATCGAAAAAAGCGGGGTCGATCCAGTGGACATCGCCGGTGTGTCTTTCTCCGGCCACGGCAAGGGGCTTTATCTCGTCGGAAAAGACGGAAGACCGGCGTATCCCGGCATCCTTTCCACGGACACGCGCGCGTGGGAATATGTGGAGAAATGGTCCCGTGACGGGACCCGCGAAAAGGTCTTCGAGCGATCCCTCCAGACCATACTCGCCTGTCAGCCCGTGAGCCTTCTCGCGTGGATCAGAGATTATCACCCGGACGTCCTGGAGCGGACAAAGTATATTTTTTCGGTCAAGGATTACATCCGCTACATACTGACGGGGGAAGCCTACGCCGAATATACGGATTTTTCGGGCGGGAATTTTCTAAATCTTACGACCGGCACGTACGACAGAGAGCTGCTGCAGCTCTTCGGGCTGGAGGAAATCTATGAAAAGCTTCCGCCGCTGCGCCGCTCCGCCGATGTGTGCGGCTATGTCACGCGGCAGGCGAGTGAAAAAACGGGGCTTCCCGCCGGGATCCCCGCCGCCGCCGGTATGTTCGACGTGGACGCCTGCGGAATTGCTTCGGGCCTTTCCGACGAAGAGAAAATGTGCATGATCGCGGGTACGTGGAGCATCAATGAATTCATCCGGAAAACGCCCGTCACGAACGGAACGGTCGCGCTGAATTCAATGTTCTGCATCCCGGGGTATTACCTTGTCGAGGAGAGCAGCCCCACTTCGGCGGGCAATTTGGAGTGGTTTATCCGGAACCTGATGTCCTGCGAAAAGGCCGAATGCGATAAAAGCGGAAAAAGGATTTACGGGCTTGCCGACGAATGGGTGGAAAAGATCGACGCGAAGGACAGCAATCTCGTTTTTCTTCCGTTTCTGAACGGCTCCAACGAGGATGCGCTGGCCAAAGGGACCTTTGTGGGACTGACGGCGTATCACAATAAGAAGCATATGCTGCGCGCCGTTTACGAAGGTATCGTCTTTTCGCACCTGACCCACGTCAAAAAGCTGCTGAAGAACCGCGAAGCGCCGAAAAGCATCCGGCTTTCC
>DAITAP010000158.1:1762-4236 GCA_036824225.1 Caproicibacter sp.
GGCGCCGCGAATTCCCGGGTGTGGGTGCAGATGTTCGCCGACGCGCTCCAGATCCCGATCGATGTGGTCGCCGGCAAGGAGCAAGGCGCGCAGGGCGCCGCGATGGCTGCCGGGGTCGCCGCGGGCATCTACCGGGATTACGCGGACGCGATTGGCCGCACGGTCAAGATCACAGGCACGGTCTTCCCAAGGCCGGAATACCGGTCGGTTTACGAGGAAAAGTACGCCACGTACCGCGCGATCATCGATGGGCTCAGCGGCGTATGGAACCGCTTCCGGAACTGAAGGCGGAGCATCGTACGTTGAAACCAAGGAGAAGCGTATGAAGAGAAATTATCGTTTGGGAATCTACGAGAAGGCGCTGCCAGCGGATTTTTCCTGGAAGGAAAAACTGGAGGCAGCGAAAGCGGCCGGGTACGATTTTCTGGAGATCAGCGTCGATGAGACGGAGAAAAAGCTCGCCCGGCTGGATTGGACGGGTGCGGAGCGTCTGGAATTGATCCGCACCATGAAGGAGGCGGGGCTCCCCATCCGCTCCATGTGCCTGAGCGGCCACCGGAAATATCCGCTCGGGAGCAGTGATCCCAGGACCGCGGCGAGAGGAATGCAGATCATGGAAAAAGCGATCCAGCTCGCCGACGATCTCGGGATCCGCATCATTCAACTTGCGGGGTACGATGTTTACTATGAGGAATCCACCGCCGGGACGCAGCGGCTGTTTGCGGAGAATCTGGAGCTCGCCGTGCGGATGGCTGCCGAGGCTGGCGTCCTTCTCGGCTTTGAGACGATGGAGACGGAGTTCATGAACACCGTCGAAAAGGCCATGCGGTTTGTGCGCCGGATCGATTCCCCCTATCTCGGCGTTTACCCGGATATGGGGAATATCACAAACGCCGCCGACACCTACGGAACGGACGTGCTCGCGGACATCCGGAGCGGCAGGGGACATCTTATGGCCGGGCACCTGAAAGAGGCCCTTCCCGGGAAGTTCCGTGAGATCCCGTTCGGAAGCGGCCACGTGGATTTTGAGGCCGTGATCGCGGAAACTTGGAAGCTCGGGGTCCGCCGTTACGTGACCGAGTTCTGGGACAGAGGAAACCACACGTGGAAAAACGATGTGGACGATGCCATCACAAGGATGCGGGCTATTCTGGACCGCCAGCCCGCCGCGGAAGAAAAGCGCGCGGATGCCGGGCAAGAAAGGGACCTATGATCCTGGAAAAATTGAAACAGGAAGTTTATGAAGCCAACATGCGCCTGCCGAAATACGGGCTTGTCACCTTCACGTGGGGAAACGCGAACCGGGAATTCGGCGTGTTCGTCATTAAGCCGAGCGGTGTGGAGTACGAGAAGCTGCGGCCAGCGGATCTGGTTGTGGTCAATCTCGACGGCGAAGTGATGGATGGGCATTAAAGGCCTTCTTCGAATACCCTGACGCACGTGCAGCTGTACCGGGCGTTCCCGAAGATCGGCGGCATTGTCCACACCCATTTCTCGTGGGTGACCAGCTGGGCGCAGGCGGGAAGAGGGATCCCTTGTTACGGTACGACGCACGCGGATTACATGTACGTAGAAATCCCCTGCATCCGGAATCTGACCTGCAGCGAGATTGAGGATGTCTACGAGAAAAACACCGGCGTTCTGATCGCCGAATATTTTAAGGACCGGGACTATGAGGCCATGCCCGCCATCCTGTGCAAAAACCATGGGCCGTTTACCTGGGGTTGGGATGCCAAGGAGGCTGTCTACCATGCGGTGGTGCTTGAGGAAGTGGCGAAAATGGCCTTCCGGTGCGAGAGGATCAACCCGGACGTTCGGACCGCTCCGCAGGAGCTGCAGGATAAGCACTATTTTCGGAAACACGGGAAAAACGCCTATTACGGTCAGGAGAACGGCTCCAAGACATAAGCGGAGCGATGCGGATGAATTTTAACCTCTATTGTAGTGGCGTTCCCGGCTTTCGTTATACTCGGCGTATCAGATTCTTTCGATATCGCTCATGGTCTGTGGCCTGACGCTGTTCGTTCTGGAAACCAGATCCGCGTCGAGCGCTTTGCAGAACTGTATCCGGTCCGGCTCGATCCGCAGGGTGGTCCTATGTCAAGATTTAGCACAAATTAAAATGAGGTTTTCCGGTGCTCAACTGGCCATTTTCTGCTCTTTGCTGATTTTGCGTTGATAGCGTTTTTCATATTCGTCTGGCAGCATCCAGTCACAATGACTGTGGATTCGGACGGTATTGTAAAAAGTTTCGATATATTCAAACACCAGATGATAGGCATGGTTGTAATCGGTAATCCTGAAACGGTTCAACCATTCTCTCTTGATCAAAGAGTGGAAAGATTCGATACAGGCATTATCGTATGGATATCCTTTATGGCTGTAGCTGAGCTGAAAGCGACAGGCAGCATCACGATACGCCTGTGACACATACTGAGTTTGGACGGCCTGGATTAAATCTTTCATCAAGAATA
>DAITAP010000159.1:0-4193 GCA_036824225.1 Caproicibacter sp.
TGTTTCTGGACATTTCAGAGTAGCTCTGACACTTAAGAATGGGATAAAGGGGGGGCTTATGATGTCGGCAGGACTTCACTTGGCTTTAGTGAAGGCGTATCATGCGCAGAAAAATCGGACGCGGCCGGGGATGGTTAAAATCGGGCTTTCGCCCGGGCAGCCAAAAGTGCTGGATTACCTTTCCTGCCACGACCGGTGTATGCAGAAGGAAATTGCCGAGGCTTTTGATATTGAACCGGCCACCGTTTCGCAGATCCTGGTCAATATGGAACAGGCAGGGCTGGTCCGAAGATCCGCGCCGGGGGAGAGAAAACGGGCGGAATCCATCCGCCTCACGGAAAAGGGGAAAAAGGCGTACGGGGGATGGGTGCGGCTCTGCAGAAAAATTGAAGCGGAGTCCCTGAAGGGATTTTCCAGGCAGGAGTCGGAACAGTTTTTGTGCTGTCTCAAGCGAATGTACCGAAACCTGACCGGAAAGGAAATGGATTAGCGATTTTTGCAATTGGGGGAAGATAGGTGCTGAAACGGCTGTTCAAATATTTAAGAAAATATCGGAAGGATTTATATATCGGAACAATCTGCGTCGTTTTGGAATCCGTTTTTGAGCTTGCAATTCCTTTTGTCATGGCGGATATTATCGACGTCGGCGTAAAAAGCCGGGACACCGGATATATCCTAAGAAGAAGCGTCGCGATGGGAATATGCGCGATGATCTCGCTTGTTCTCGGCGCTTTTTACGCCCGCTATTCGGCCCGCGCCGGGCAGGGGTTCGGCACGGAGCTGCGGGAAGCGGAATACCGGAGAGTGCAGGGATTTTCCTTTGCCAACCTGGACCGGTTCGGAACACCGTCGCTGATTACCCGCCTGACGGGGGATATTACGATTCTGCAGAATGCGGTCTGCAATGGGTTGAGGCCGATTGTCCGCGGGCCGTGCATGCTGATCATGGGGCTCGTGCTTTCCATTTCCATGAGCCCGCAGCTCGCGCTCGTGTTTCTGATTGGCCTTCCGCTGCTTGCGTGCTGTCTTTATTTTATTTTGAGAAAACTCGGTCCGCTCTATGCTTTTATGCAGAGGGCGCTCGACCGCGTAAACGCGATCGTCGAAGAAAACCTGATTGCCATCCGGACCGTCAAGTCCTATGTCCGGGGGGATAGCGAATGCCGGAAGTTTGCCGCTGTCAATGAGGAAGTGCGCAGCACTTCGGAGCAGGCGTTCCATTTTGCAGTCCTCAATATGCCGTGTTTTGAAGCCATTATGTACTCCACCATTCTCTGCATTCTCTTGTTCGGCGGAAACATGATTCATCTGGGTTCCCTGCAGGTAGGGAAACTGACCGGGTTTTTAAGCTACGTCCTTCAGATACTCAATTCTCTGATGATGATATCCAACGTGTTTTTGATGTTAAGCCGGTCCATGACTTCAGCGAACCGTATCTTTGAAGTTCTGGACGAACATCCCGCCATCTCGGACGGACCTTCGTCTGCGCATGTGGAAGACGGAAGCGTCCGTTTCAGCCACGTGTATTTCAAATATTCCCCGTCCGCGGAGGAATATGTTCTTTCCGATATCTGCCTTTCGATTGAACCGGGATGTATGGCGGGTATTATCGGCGGCACCGGATCCGCAAAATCTTCCCTTGTGCAGCTGATTCCCCGCCTTTACGATGTTTCTTCCGGATCTCTTATGGTGGGCGGCAGGGATGTACGAGAATATACCCTTCAGAATCTGCGGGATGAAGTCGGGGTAGTCCTTCAGAAGAACACCCTGTTTTCCGGGACGATCCGAGACAACCTCAGGTGGGGAAATCAGAACGCCTCGGAAGAGGATCTCGACTGGGCTTGCGGCGTCGCCTGCGCGGATGAGTTTTTAAAGAGGATGCCGGAGGGCTATGACACCGATCTCGGCCAGGGTGGCGTGAATGTTTCCGGCGGCCAGAAACAGCGGCTCTGCATCGCCCGGGCTCTTCTCAAGCGCCCGAAGATTCTGATCCTGGATGATTCTACAAGCGCCGTTGACGCAGCCACGGAAGCCCGCATCCGGAAAAATCTCCAGAAGGAACTTCCCGGCATGACCAAAATCATGATCACCCAGCGACTGAATTCCATACGCGGCGCGGATTGTATTGTCGTCATGGAAGACGGCAGAATTAACGAAGTGGGGACGCACGCGCAGCTTCTCGCTCACAACCCGATCTATCGGGATATCTACGAATTACAGGAAAAAGGGGAGGCGGTAGAATGCCCAGAACGATGAGGCATGAAAAACCGAAAGATATCCGGGGAACCCTGGGTTTCCTTTCGCGTTACCTCGGCAGGCACAAACTCTCCCTTTTGAGTGTCTGCGCTCTTTCCGCCTTCAGCGCTGCCGCAAACGTTTACGGCGTTTATCTTCTGAAGCCGACGATTAACCAGTATATTCTTCCCGGAAACATCAAAGGGCTTGTCCGGATGCTTCTTTTTATGGGATCCGTGTATCTCGCCGGGGTTCTCTCCACGTATGCCTATACCCAGATGATGGTTAAGACAGCCCAGCAGATTATCGCGGAAATCCGCGGCGATCTTTTCCGGAAAGTCCAGTCGCTTCCGCTTCGCTTTTTTGACGCGAACACACACGGTGAAATCATGAGCCGTTTTACCAACGATATCGACACGATTGCCGAGGCTCTCAACAACAGCTTTACCGTCCTCGTTCGCAGCCTGGTTCTGATGGTCGGGACTTTCGGGGTGATGATTGTCCTGAATTTTGAGCTTTCCGCCGTTGTCATCCTTTCCTATTTTCTTGTGTTTCTGTTCGTCCGGCACTGCGGGAAGAAGAGTCACCGGTATTTTACCTGTCAGCTCAAAGATCTGGGAGACCTGAACGGATATATTGAGGAAATGGTGGACGGACAGAAAATCGTGCAGATTTTTAACCACCAGAAAAAGGACTACGAGGAATTTACAAAAAGAAACGGCCGCGTGTTCGAGGCCGCTTCCAAGGCGCTGACCTATTCCGGGCTGCTCATCCCCGTCGTTGTCAGCATGTCTTATTTTAACTACGCGCTGTCCGCCTGCATCGGCGCGTTTTTTGCGATTGCCGGGAAAATAGACCTTGGAAGCCTTGCCTCTTATCTCGTGTACGTACGCCAGTCGGCAATGCCGATTAACCAGTTTTCCCAGCAGGCTAATTTTCTGCTCGCTGCCCTCGCGGGCGCGGAGCGTATTTTTGAGATTATCCAGATGAAGCCGGAAGTCGATTCCGGCGACATAACGCTGGTCAATGTGGAAAAAGAAGGGGAAGATCCGCTTGTGGAAACCAGTCGGAGGACCGGACAGTGGGCCTGGTCGGTTCCGGAATCGGAAGGAAAACGGAAACTGGTTCCCCTGCGCGGCGACGTGCGGTTCCATTCCGTTGTGTTTAGCTATGACGCCGGAGAGAATGTACTGAATGGAATTGACCTGTACGCGAAACCCGGACAGAAAATTGCGTTTGTCGGCTCAACAGGCGCCGGAAAAACTACAATCGCCAACTTAATCAACAGGTTTTACGACGTGGATTCCGGATCGATCACCTACGACGGCATCGACGTGCGGAGAATCCGAAAAGACGATCTGCGCCATTCGATCGCCGTTGTCCTGCAGGATACGCATCTCTTCACGGGAACAATAGCCGACAACATCCGGTTTGGAAACCCGGAGGCAGGCAGGGAAGAAGTCGTCCGGGCCGCAAAACTCGCGAACGCGGATTCCTTTATCCGCCGCCTGCCGAAAGGATATGATACCGTGCTTTCTGGGGACGGGGCGAACCTGAGCCAGGGCCAGAGGCAGCTGATTGCCATCGCGCGGGCCGCCGTGTCCGATCCTCCCGTCCTGATTCTGGACGAAGCGACCAGTTCGGTAGACACGCATACCGAAAAGCTGATTGAGGAAGGGATGGACCACCTGATGGAAGGACGGACGGTTTTTGTAATTGCCCACAGGCTTTCCACGGTGCGAAACGCGAAGGCGATCCTTGTTCTGGAACACGGGGAAATTCTGGAACGCGGCACCCACGAGGAGCTAATAAAAAAGAAAGGCCGATATTACCAGCTTTATACCGGACAAAGCGAATTAACATGAAAAAATCCCGTGCGGGGGATTGCCTGCACGGGATTTTTCCTGGTGCGCCCGGTGAGCGCACGTTCTAACGGGAGAAAGACCCGAACCCACCCG
>DAITAP010000160.1:0-1376 GCA_036824225.1 Caproicibacter sp.
CATACATAAATTGGTAAGATCAGTCATGCTGACGCCTCCGAACCGATTTACAGGTTATCCGTACTTCCTCCCTATTTTGCTTCATGAAATTAAAAATATCCAAAAATGGGCAAGAAAAACGGTCCGCTGTCAGAAAATGAGTATAGCACAGAGCGCGGCCCCATGGCAAGTTTCCGGCCGAAGCCCCTTTCCCGCTTTTTAAAAAAAATCTCAAGGCCGACGCACCGGGAAAAAACGCGGGAATCAAGTCCGGAATTTCCAAAAACATTGTCCTTTTAGGGAAAAGGGAGAATCCCGCCGGATCCAGAAGAAAATTACGGTTTTCTTCCTTTTTCCAGTCTGAAAGCGAAAAGCCGTTGAAACGGAGGACAGGAAAAATTCTAAAATATCGGAGCTCGCTTTTTCCTTCCCCTTTGTCCGAACGGTGCTATCCCTTTCCCGGGCATTTCCGCACCGCGCCGCTGACCAATCGGGAAAAGAGGAATAAAAGAGATACCGCGAAGCGCGGACACGCTTTCCGGCGTCCATTCCCGTACCCACATCTATGCGTTAATCTGCGCTTTGGGGACGTTTTTCCAAAGATTCCTGCCCTTCCGCGGGGCTAGATCTTACCCGATAAAAAGGAAAAGGCAGGGACATCCGGGCCCGAAGCGCGGCCGCCCCGGTTTCCCCCGCACCCTTTCCTCACGCCTTGTCCCTTCCCCGGCTTTTCCGCCCAGGTTCCTAGTTCGGGAGGAGAAGGGACTTTGCCGTCAGCTCATCCTTTTTCGCCGGACAGATATTGTACAGCTTTCTGCCATCCTTGGAAACCATGGAAATTGGAATATGCGGCAGCAGCCTATGTAAAATCTCAATGAATCCGTTCCCGGAAGATTCCGCCATCCCGGTGACGATATGCGCCGCCTTTTTTTCTTTCGCAACCCCTGCCGCCATCAGCGGGGCGTCGTCGTTGAAATAGACCGACATCTCCGCATCCGCGTCACGAGCCGTCTGGCGGAGATATTCCAGTTCTTCGCAGTCCGTATCAAATCCAGCCGAGGCCGGCTGCACGCAAAGGACGTGCAGCGAAGCGGAAAGTTCATCCGCGATCTTTTTTCCGGCCCGGATCAGTCTGTCGCAGTCCCGCTGCCCCGTAACACAGACAAGAACAGCTTTCTCTTTCTTCAAATCCGCGTCTCCTTCCTTCCCGACAACAGTATAGGCAGATGGCTATCGTAATTTGAAAACAGACCATGCACGGAATGTAAACTTCCTGTGAAGCATCGTTAAAAAACGTGCCGCAGACCGATCCCGTTTTTATTTTAACATAAAATTTCTCCTGTTTCAAATCAAATATGGGCTTTTCGCTTTGAAAAGTAAAAAGAGAAGTTTTCTTT
>DAITAP010000160.1:1386-2486 GCA_036824225.1 Caproicibacter sp.
AAAAAACGCACGGCAGCCTTTCAAAACGGCACAGCCATGCGGTTTTCCATACCGGGGGAAAAGGATCGTTTACTGGAGGACGGTCAGGGGATCGACGTATTTCCCACCCTTTTTCAGGATAAAATGCAGATGAGAGCCGGACTGTTCTTCAATGGGAACGACGCCCACCGTCCCAATCTTCTGGCTCTGCTCGACCTTGTCCCCTTCTTTGACGGAAATCTCATCGAGGCCGCAATACCAGGCTTCCAGATCCCCATGGGAGAGGATCACGGTATTTCCAAGCCGATCGTCCTGGTACGCTTTTTTGACGGTCCCATCCGCAATTGCGCCGACCGTTTCTCCCTTTTTGACGCTCAGATCAACGGCCGGATGTGCTCTCCAGTCATTGGTCGTTTTGGAGTAGACCGGGTCTTCGCTGAATTTCTGCAGAACAGGTCCGTTGACCGGATACGCGTATTTCTGAAGCTTCGCAGCCGTCTGCCTGACCGGCGCTTTGGAAGGCGCGGCGGATCGGACCGGCTCCTTCGAAGCAGCAGGCGCGGAACTCCGCGCGGATTCGGAAGGTTTCGAGGACTCCGCTGACGGGGCGGAAGATTCCGTGACAAAGACCCCGCTTACCGCATTGTTGACATCGTCTGCCCTGCTCTCCGTTTCTCCCTGCGGGGCCGCGTAATTGACCACGCTGTCGTAGGTCGTCCATGCGGCCACGCCCACCGCGATAAGACAGACGCCGAGAGCGATATAAAATCCTTTATTTCCTTTGCCGCTTTTTTGCATGTGAAGATTCAATGGCTCCACCTCCGACCTTATTTTGACCCCAAAACAGGGCCTCTATTCGGCCGAAGGGGAAAACGCGGAAAAATTTTGCGGAGGATGGCGCTTTCAGCGGCGTCCCGCTATTCTTTTCCGGCCCCGATAAAGTCAGCGCCGCCGGAATACGGGTGGAAAACGATTCCCGTTACTCCCTTAGCCATGGCGTAATAATGCGTCTCGTAAAAAAGCGGGTAGAAAACGGCGTGCACGCTGAGGTATTTCTCCGCGCGGGCGTAGTCTCCCGCCGCAGCGCTGCCGCTCTTTGACCGGGCGGAAGAAACGGCGGC
>DAITAP010000160.1:2550-2908 GCA_036824225.1 Caproicibacter sp.
GGAAGCAAGCCCCGCCGGATTTCCGGAAACCCCGCTCGAGAACAGGGAAAGGACGGAGAACGGGTCCCCGACCGGCGTCAAGGGGCAGAGCGCGATCGAATAGTCCCCCGCTCCCACTTTCCCGGCAAGTTCCTGCCCGCTTTGCGGATCCATATTGAAGTAATTGTGGAACTGCGCGTTCCAGGAAGCGATCATCTCGTTTAACATCAGTTTTACGGAACCGTCTTCCGAACAGAGGATGCTCAAGGACCCTGTGCTTTTTCTCTTCAGCTCCAAGAGCCCTTTCCCCAGTTCCTCCGCGGCACCGGAATTTTCCTTTAAATAAAACGGCCCGCCGGCCTGCTGCCGGTAAGGCTTC
>DAITAP010000160.1:2918-4181 GCA_036824225.1 Caproicibacter sp.
GCTTCCCGTCGATCTCCGCCGAGGGGAGGAGAATATTCTCCGCGGGAGAGGCGTTTTTCGGAAGATATTTTAAAACAGACGCGCGGGAAAACGACTGGAGAAAAGCGCGCCGAATTTTTTCATTTTGAAAAAGGGGGGATTTCAGGTTAAAGCAGAGGCCCCACGTGGTATCCTCAAAAGAAGTGAGGACGCATCCCGCCGCCTCCGCATCGCCCGTGCGGGAAAAAGGAACTCTGGCCGCATCCGTTTTTCCGGATGTCAGGGCAGCGACGGGGTCGGCGTAATCCTCCGATTTGCTGTCAAAGTTAAAATCGACGGCTTCCGGGAGGGGAGTTCTTTCGCCGTGATAGGAAGGCGACCGCCTGAGGTTCATGTATTTTTCCCGCTCCCAGCCGTATTTTCCGTCAATTTCGAACGGGCCGTTTCCCAGGAGATCTTTCTTGTCCAGACCGTACCGGCCTTCCGTCGACTCGAAGAATTTCCGGTTGCAGGGCATAAAAACCGCAGACGCGGTCCATTTGGGAAATTCGGAAACGGGATATTCCAGTTCCACAAGGAGCGTCCGGCTGTCTTTCGCCGTGACTCCCAGCGATTCCGGCGGCTTGCTGCCGGAATGGATGGACCGCGCGTTCCGGATGCAGAACATCCGCTCACACGTGGAAGAACCGGTAACAGGATTGAGGGCCCTCTGAAAGGCAAAGACAAAATCATCCGCCGTCACGGGGGTACCGTCCGACCATTCCGCATCCGCGCGGAGATGAAAAGTAAACGAAGTGCCTTTCGCGTCGGAATCCCAGCTTTCCGCAACGCCCGGATATGGCTTTTCCCCTTCCCCGAGGCGGACCAGCCCCTCGAAAAGCGCCTGTACGGCGGTTATCGCCGGCTCCCCGGACGCTATCTGGGGGTCGAGCGTGTCCGGTTCGGAATCCAGATGATAAAGGATGGTCTTGTCCGCGTTGTCCGCCTTCCCGCCCCTGCAGGAAGAAAAAAACAGCAGGAGAAAAATGGACAGGGCAAAAGCTGACAGTCTTCGCAGCATCAGGAAATCCGCCTCCTTTCCCAACCGGCATGCCGGATCCGGTCTGTCTTTATTCTATCATTTTCAGGCTTTTGTTTCAATCGAAATCCCGGTATAACGGCAAAGGCCCCTTTTTCTTCCAGCGCGCCCCCGGCCGCCTCACCGCCTTTCCGCCGCGCGGCGGGAAGAAGAACGCTCCTCCAGGATTTTGTGTTGATAACTGGAAGATTTTCGTTTATAATGAA
>DAITAP010000161.1:0-4127 GCA_036824225.1 Caproicibacter sp.
CGGTTTACTTCCTGCGCCCGGAACGCCGTAACCGCCATGGCAACGGCGAGATAGGTCTTTCCCGTTCCGGCCGGCCCCACAGCGATGGTGATGGTATTGGACTGGATGGCGGAGCAGTATTTCCTCTGCCCCAGCGTCTTGGCCTTGACAGGCTTGCCCTTTGCCGTAATACAGATGCAGTCGCTCGCAAGGGCGCCGATTTTGCCTTCGTTCCCTTCGTTGACGAGGGAGATGCAGTAGCGCACATTCTGCTCGCTTAGGGATTCTCCCCGGTTGATCAGGGTAAGGAGGCTGTCGACAACCCGGACAGCCTTTGCCACATCCTCCGGCTCGCCCGCTATTTTCATCTCGCTTCCGCGGCATACGATCGCGACGCGGTATTCCCGCTCGATCAGCTTGACGTTCTCATCAAAACTTCCAAACAGGGCAACCGCCTGTTCCATCCGGTCAATATTGATTTTCTGTTCGAACATCCCATCACCATACTTTGCGGAGCCTGGCTTTGGCTCCGAATCCTTCTTTTATTATATCACAAATACAAAATTAATCTATCCTAACTTAGACAAAAATATGTTACTATTCTGTGAATATTTCCGATTCCTCTGCGATATTTTCCTCGCAGACCAGCTGTTCCGCAAGGGTCAGGGAATTGTCGGTCCAGGTTTCCGAAGACTTGGAGGAAACGATTTTCCCGTCCCCTAAAAACTCCCCGATTTTCTGCCCGGCTTCCTGTTTCGCCTTCTGAAGCGCCTGGTCCTTTGTCAGGATAAAATGGACGGGGCGCACTTCCTCCCACCGTTCCGTATAAAGTCCGGCCGGGAGAATGTTCCCGAAAAGCCGGAGATCAATTTTTTCCCGGGAAAGCCGGTAACTGCCGTGCGGTTTGACCGCAAGGGAAAGCGGTATCCGGACTCCGTAGAGATCGGCGTTCCGCCGGACGACGACCTTTCCCGTAGGTTCATAGCGGAGTTGCTCCCGTTCAACGGACACGGAAACCGCATGCTGGGTTTCCGCCAGAATTTCAGCCCGCGCGTGCCTTAAGGCGCTCTTTCCAAGCTGATCCTCCACGACGGCGCTGACAAGGAGCTGGCCTTTTACGACGGCGTCCCCTTCCGCGACGACAGGGGTCCCTTCGTACACTTTCATCTCCAGAACTTGGCCCGTCGACGCGGCCTTGATATTGCAGACGCCCTTTTCGTCGACAATATCGGGTTTTGCGGTCTTTTCCTGAACGACAGCCTGTGCGGTGCAGCCCAGCGTGTTGATGCTCATCCACCGGATTTGGGGAAATTTCAGCATGACGGACTGGGCAAGGGCTCCGGGATTCACATCCTTTTTCCACGCCCCGGGCGAAAGCCCGGCCGAGCTGAGCTCGGAAAGGATTTGTTCCTCGGGCACGGAAACATTGCCTTCGACCTGTACGCACCACACGTGCAGCGAAAGAAGGTACAGAATCACGGCAAAAGCGGCCGCGCCCGCGAAAATCCCCCTGTGGCCTCTCATGCCGTAGAGAAAAAAAGGCAGGCCGCGCTTTTCCCGCACTCTTAGGCGGCAGCCGGCCTTTCTCGCGGAACCGCGGTAACCGCGCGCCGCCACACACGCGCCGCTCTGCGGCCGTCCGGCGATATTCCAGAAGTATGCCCCCGCGCGGGCGGAATAACTGAAAAACCGCTCAGGGCTTCCCCCGACCACGGAAAAGCGGACATAGCCGAGAAGCCAGCGGGTGATTTTAAGAGCCAGCATCTTTTTTCCCTCCCCCCTTTCAGACCATAAACTCAATTCCGGTGATGTATCCGGCAACCACGAGGGCGTCTGCGGTCAGGCACCGGATCACCAGTCCGCGCCCCGTAAAGCGGATCACCTGCCGTCTGGTCTTGACGCGGACCACGCCGTCATCGTATTCCAGAACACCGCAGCACCCTTCGACAACCGCTTCCCGGTTCCCGTTCAGTTCCAGGTGGAACGGAATGATATCTTCCAGTCCGGCCGGTCTTCCCAAATTCCGCAAACTTCTCCCACCCTTTCGCATTTCTATCCAATGCTATGCGGACAGTGAAGTAAATATCCGCACGGCAGCATATACATGATGAATGCGGGGTGATTGTGATGAAATTGAAAACGGGCGCGCTTCCAGCGGCTATTTTCGCCTCCGCAGCCGCCCTCCTGATTTTTCCCGCCCAGTCAGCGGCGGGAGCCAAAAACGGCGTCGGATATTCTCTCAACATTCTGATTCCATCCCTTTATCCGTTTATGGTCCTCTCGGTATTTATTGTAAAAAGCGGTCTTTCCGAAAAGCTGGGAAAAGTCCTGCGGAAACCTGTGGGAGCGGTCTTCCGGCTGCCGGGCGGCGCGGCCGCGACTCTGCTCATGAGCGTGATCGGCGGCTATCCGGCCGGGGCACGGTCGGCCGCCGCGCTGTATGACTCGGGAATGGTCAGCCGGAAACAGGCGGAGCGGATGCTGTGCTTCTGCGTCAGTGCCGGGCCTCCGTTCGTCGTGACGGCCGTAGGGGCAGGATTTCTGAAAAGCCCGCAGGCCGGGGGGATCCTCCTGACGTCGCAGGTGGCAGCGTTCCTCATCATGGGTGTCCTCTGCGGCGTGGCGGCCCCGCGGGAAAAGCCGGAAAAGCAGGGGCCGGGCAGAAGGAAAAGCGTCGGAACCGCCCGGGCATTCATTTCTTCCGCGGCAGACGCGGCCTATTCCACGCTGATGATGTGCTGCTTCGTGATTCTGTTCGCGGTTCTCATGAACCTGCTTCGCCTTTTTGTAAAAGATCCGGTTCTTTCGGCCACTCTCTCGGCTCTGCTGGAGATTACCGGAGGATGCGCGGATCTTGCCCGGATTGGGGCGCCGCTGTGGGTGTTCGCCTTCGCGCTGGGATGGGGCGGCCTGTGCGTCCATTTTCAGGTGATGGCCTGCACGGAAAATATCGGCGCCCGACCGGGTCGGTTTGAGATGTGCCGGCTGCTGCAGGGGGGAATTGCCGCCGCGGTCTGCCGAGGACTCTGCTTCCTGTTCCCGGAAAGCGCCGAAGTCTTTCAAAACGTCAGCAGTCCTGTGGCGGCTTCGCTTTCCGGATCCGCTCCGGCCGCCGCCGCGCTGGCCGTCCTCTGCCTGGCCCTGCTGCTCGAAATACCGCGGGAAAAAGCGGAAACCCAAACCTGAGAAAAGCCGTCGGTTCCCGACTCAAAAAATGCGGACCCGATATCCAACATCCCCCGAGAATTCCATCCGGCAAGAGCTGGAAATTGCAGCGCGGCAATGATATAATGGGATAAAATCAGAAAAAGGGAAAGGGGAACCGCGATGCTCGGTAGGAAAAAACAAAAACTTTTTGGCAGCGAAATTGAGCCGAAATGCGAATACTGCATTCATCTTCCAGAGGATCCGGATACGTCCTGCCGGTTCGGCAGCAACTGCCTTTCCTGCGGCCATTTTCGCTATGATCCGCTCAAGAGGACGCCGGTATGCCCTCCGCCGCTTAAAAAGCACAGTCCGGACGAGTTTTCCCTCTAGCTCTAAAAAAAGGGATCCGTCTTTGAGGAACGGCCGGCGGAAACCGGGGCCTTTCGTTAAAAAAGCGCGCCTTGACCGGGGCATTCTCTCCGATCAAGGCGCGTTCTCTGGAATTTATCAGAAAAAAACAGACTTTGAATTTTCGTTTTGATCCCTGCCGCCTTAAAAAGGCGGATTTCCCGATAGGTCCCCGCTTTTCTATTTTCCGGTAAGTTTCGCGCCGTCGGTATACGTTCCCGGCCAGCCCTGGAAAGCTGTATAGGTACCGCCCGTATACTTCTGGGATGTGGTGTAATAAATCTTGCTGACATACAGCGGGTATACCGCGGCATCCCGCTGTATCAACATTTTTTCAGCCTGGATCAGGTCATCCTGGCGCTTTGCTTCATCCGGCTCTTTCATCGCCTTTGTGACCAGGGCATCGTATTCCTTGTTGGAGTATTTGCCGTTGTTGTTTCCGTTGTCCGTCATATACATGTCAAGGAATGTCATCGGGTCATCATAATCCGGCTGCCATCCGCCCAGCACAAACTCAAAATTTCCAGAATACATCGCTTCAAAACGGGCCTTGTTGTCAAGAGTCTTGATATCCACGCTCACGCCGAGGTTTT
>DAITAP010000162.1:0-1437 GCA_036824225.1 Caproicibacter sp.
GTCGTGAACATCCGCCGGAACGCGCTTCTCTGGTCTTTCAGATAAGCCGGCTCGCCGTAAGTAAACTCCGCCAGCACGCGCGCGTCGGGAGAAATAGAATCGCGGATGGCCTCACTGCCGCTCAGGCTGCATTGAAACGCCGCCTGATGAATCGTTTCCGGGAATTCCGCGCGCTGCTTTTCATTTCCGAACGCGGAATAAGGGACGATATCGAAAATCGACTGGGTTTGTCCCAAATGTAAAAGGTATGCGTTGACCTTGTTGTCGGCCACTCTGATCTGCGTGATCCCGCACGAGTTTGAAATGGAACCGAAACGCACGGACAGCTTTTCCCCCTCCAGCTTCAGGGTATGAAGCTTCCAGAATTCCTCCGAAATCTTTCCCTTGGCGCGGAGGACCCTGAAATAATTTTTCGCCCGGGGACGAAGACGCAGAAAATTGACCAGGGAAAGCGCTGTCAGGATAACCGAAAGGGCAGCCAGGACGGCGGCCCTGATTCCGGAGGCGTGCGTGCACAGGATCAGGTAACAAACGACCAGCATCTGACCCGCCGTGCTCAACAGGAACACGAAAAGCTGGACCGGGCTCTTTCGCTTTTGTTTCAGCTGCTGTTCAAGAACGGAGACGTAATCTTCTTCCGAGATTTTATAATTCATTCGTGATCCTCCGGTTGAGATGGATTTTAATTCGCAGTATTTCCCGCATTTTTTATATTATATCATATAATAGCGCACTTTTTATAGTTAGATGACAAATCATCCGGACGTTGAGAAAAGAAATCCTGACCGTCCTTCTTCGGCCTTCTCACACCAGGAAAAGAAGGCCGGGTCAGGGGAATTCATTTATTGGGGATACGTCTGGCCCCCGCGGGGCTCCGCGCCGGGCCGGCCGGACGCGTTAACGCAGAACGGGCCTCCGTTTGCCGGAGGCCCGTTTGATTGATAGAGCGCCGGGGAGAGTTATCCCTGCGGATTGGTTTTGCCGGTGGAGTCCCCGGCCTGCCCGCCGCTGTTTTCAGCCGGGTCCTGCGCCGTCCCGGCGGCTGCGGCATCGATCATTCCCTCGCCCACAATATAGGCGACGACCGAGCCGAGCGCCATAATGACGCCGGTGACCTGAGAAGTGTCCGTGCCGGGACTGAACAGAGCGATCACGCCGACAACCAGTCCGGCGACGGCGACCCAGAATTTACGTGAAGACAGCTTTTCTTTCCAATTCATCCCCAAAAACCCTCTTTCTGCCGGAATCGTCCGGCTTTCATTTATGCAGCTCATCCCTCAGTTCGTCAATGCGAAAATGAGCCTGCTTGGCGGATTGCTCCACAATGACAACCCGCTCGACAATGGTTTCGATTCTGGCGCTGTTGGCCGCCTCCTGCTTGCTGATGCTTTCCAGCTGGGCGTTCACGTCCGCCAGTTTTATCCGCATATCCTTGAA
>DAITAP010000162.1:1447-3664 GCA_036824225.1 Caproicibacter sp.
TGGCGCAGCACCTCCGCCGTTTTCCCATCCTCCCGCGCTTCGGACCTGATCCCGCGCAGCAGCGTAACCAGCAGCGCAAGAAAAGCCACGATAGCGCTGATCAGGGCAATCCAGTTTTGCACCGACAAAGTCATCCCACCTTACGTGACGCGGAAAATAAAGCGCTTCAGGGGCTTTTCCCCCGGAGCGGCCGTGTAGATTCCTGTTTCCGTTCCGGTGAAGCCGACGGCCACCAGGGCAAACAGCTGTTCGTTCCCGCTTTTGGGAAACGGCACGATGGTGACGATTCCGCCGGTCCCGGCCGTAACGGACACCTGCTGCGGACAGACGGTTTTCACCGTATAATACTGGCCGTGAGGGCGGGAAAGGTCCATGGTGGTGTCAATCTGCACCGAAGTCGCCGTTTTTGAAAAATCGTGGAATACGATGTCCAAATCCACGGTTCCGGAAATTCCCGGCACCGTACCGGAATTAGACGTCTGCTGCACGGCGCAGGCAACGTCCGGTCCGGCGCTGTAATCGGCAAGCCAGAGGTCCCACAATCCGAGCGTTTCGGCAGAGTAAATATTCGTACGGTAATCGTTGTTCAAATACAGAACGGGGTTCCAGCCGTCCTTTTTTGCAGCGCCCAGAAATGTTCCGACCATGCTGTTGATCAGCTCGTTGGACGGAGCCGTTCCGTGCATCTTCCTGTAGTAGTTTACGGATGCGTATTCATAATCGTAAGCGAGAAACAGGATGCTGCCGCGGTATGGCTCAATCACCTGCTTGCAGACCGACCATTCCGCCAGGGCGTCGGATTCGGAATCGGCGTATCCAAACCAGTACACGGCCGTTTTCAAACCAGCCGCCGCCGCTGCGCTGATATTGCTTTTAAACTGTGAGTCCGTCTGTGAAACACTGTTTCCGTAACCGGCCCGCAGAATCGCGCCCCGAATGCCGGAAGCCGCCGCTTTCGCCCAGTCGATCGTGCCGTTATGGGCGGAGACATCAATCCACCGCTCGTTCATTGGAAACGCCCCGCTTTCCGCAGAGCCTCCCGTTCCTCGGCAATTCCGGCCGCGTGGATGCGGCGGATTTGGTTCGCTTCAGCCAAGCTGTCTCTGTCCGTCCCGGCCCATTGATCCCATGTCATGCCAAGGGCGAGGTTTTTGATCATCTCATGGATTTTCCGACCAGTCACAATGCAAGTCTCCTTTCTTAGCGGACCCTTTTCAAAATATGTTGCGGGACCGGCGCAGGTGCCGCGGGTTTTGCCGAATCGCACGGGATCCCGCCTTTTCAATAAACCCCTCTATTTCCGCTTCGTTTGCCCTTTGGAGACTCACCGGATCAAAAAAATCGGGCCCGGCGCGATAAAAATCGCCCGGACCCCGTTTGGATTCCCTTTTTCAGACCCTGCCGCGTTCCCTGAGGTATGCGTCCGCCTCCTGAAAAAGTGCGGCGTCGTTCGGATAGGTAATTTTTCTTTTTGCTTCACTGAAAGGATACCACCCGGCCTCCAGTATCTCCGCCGCCTGTGTCTTCAGCCGAGGGTCATTGGCTTCCGCTGTAAAGTAGATCACGTTTTTCCAGACCCCCTCCGCCGGGCTGTAAGATGCGATCCGGCGGAATCCGGGGTCGAGAGTGACGTTCAGCCCGGTTTCCTCCCGGATCTCGCGCAGCGCGGTTTGTTTTTCATTTTCCCCGGCTTCCACGTGACCCTTGGGAAAGGACCAGTGCCCGCCGTTGACGTGCCGGATCAGAAGGTATTTCAAAGTTCCGCCGGCCTTAGAATAAACAACCGCTCCGCAGGATTTTTCCTGATTCATGAAACCAACCGCTTTCTGTAAAATAGGGTTATGTGTAACGGATGACGAGGTTGCCGAACGACACGCTGCCGGTCAGGGTGAGCGCCGGCGCTCCGGCGTCGGCCGACGCCGTGTCAAGGTTGCTGTTCACGGCCCCGAATGCCGCGTGGACATGATCGACCACACGCCAGCTTTTCGGCACATAGAGGATCATTTCTCCGAAGCTCACGTCGACGCCGGCCTCCGCGCCCTCCGGGCTGAGCTGAACCTGATCGAAGAATACGCTCAGCTTGCCGAAAGAGGAGGCGAGACGGGCGCTGTGGAGATTGTCGGAGTGCGGGTATTTGCAGGACTCGCTAAAATTCGTTTTGATGAAAATATCGTTGCCGTCGATGGATTCCTCTGTTTTTTGATCGGACTTATCCGC
>DAITAP010000162.1:3674-4106 GCA_036824225.1 Caproicibacter sp.
ACCGGTGCCAATGATGGCGATAACGGCTGTGGAAGATCATGCTGAACCCGGTCGAGGCAAAAACGGCCGCCAGCACCAGTTGCCAAAACGGAAAAATAACCAGATGGAGCGGGTGCTGATAGATCAGATAGAGCAGAGCCGCGGAAAGGAACAGACCGAAAAAATTCAGATCCGTCAGGCTGCTGATCAACACGGCCGCAAGCAGTACGGTCGCGGCGATGCTCCAGAATCCGATGCTGGCGAACGCGCCGGTCTGGCTTGCAATCACGAAAACCGCCGCCGCCAAAAAGAAAATGCCCCAAAACCAATTTCTATATCTCATGTGTTCCCCTTTCATTTAACCGCCGCCGCAGTTCCCCGTAATAATACCGGGACGCGTAAACCTGTTTGTGGGTGCCCGCGAACTGGGTCAGGCTGGAGGAAGTGAGGTCC
>DAITAP010000163.1:0-4093 GCA_036824225.1 Caproicibacter sp.
CTGGGATTCGTAGACTTCCCGGTAAATGGCGCTGCTTTCAAGCAGCTGCTCATGGGTGCCCGCCTCGCTGATCCTGCCGTCATCCATCACCACAATCATGTCGGCGTCCTGCACGGAAGCAACCCGCTGGGCGATGATGATCTTGGTCGTTTCCGGAAGCGCCTGCCGTAACCCCTGCCGGATCAGACTGTCCGTTTTGGTGTCCACCGCGCTGGTGGAATCGTCTAAAATGAGGATCTTGGGCTTTTTAAGCAGCGCCCGGGCAATACAGAGCCGCTGCCGCTGACCGCCGGACACATTGGCGCCGCCCTGCTCTATGTAGGTGTCATACTGCTCCGGAAACTCGCGGATAAAGCCGTCGGCCTGGGCAATGCGGCAGGCGCGGACCAACTCCTCCTCCGTGGCGTTTTCGTCGCCCCAGCGAAGGTTTTCCCTGATGGTCCCGGAAAACAGAACGTTCTTCTGGAGCACCATGGCCACCTGGTTCCGGAGCGCGTCAAGATCATAGTCCCGCACGTCGACGCCGCCAACGGCGACCTTCCCGCCCATCACGTCGTAAAGACGGGGAATGAGCTGCACAAGGCTTGATTTTGACGAGCCTGTTCCGCCGATAATGCCGATAGTTTTTCCCGAAGCAATGGAAAGGTTAATGCCGTCCAGAACCGGTTTATCGGCTTTTCTGGTATAGGCAAACGACACGTCCTCAAAGGTGACGGAGCCGTCCCGGACCACGCGGACAGGCTCGGCGCCGTTTTGCAGATCGCTTTCCTCATCCAGAATTTCCACGATTCTTTCCGCAGACGCACGGGAGATGATAATCATCACCAGGACCATGGAGAGCATCATCAGGCTCATCAAAATCTGCATGGCGTAAGTAATCAGGCTTGTCAGCCCGCCCGTGGAAAGCCCAAGGGCAGCGTTGTTCCCGCTGGCGACAATGGCCTTCGCGCCAAACCATGACAGCAGGATCATGCTTGTATAAAGGCAGGCCTGCATCAGGGGCATATTGAAGGACAGGCGTTTTTCCGCCTTGACAAAGTCCAGGAAGATGGATCGGGAGATTTTTTCAAACTTTTTTTCTTCATAGTCCTCCCGGGTATAGGATTTTACCACCCGGATACCGTGAAGGTTTTCCTGAACCACGTTATTGAGCTTATCATAGGTTTCAAATACACGCACAAACACCGGATGCACGCGGGACATGATCAGCAGAAGCCCCGTGCCCAGAACGGGGATGGCGGCAAGAAAAATCAGCGACAGGCGCGAATCGATTCTGAACGCGAAAATCAGGGCAAACACGATCATCAGCGGAGCGCGCACGGCAAGGCGCACCACCATCTGATAGGCGTTTTGCACATTGGTCACGTCGGTGGTCAGCCTTGTGATGAGACTTGCCGTCGAAAACCTGTCGATGTTGGAAAACGAAAATTTCTGCACGCGATAAAACATATCGCGGCGCAGGTTTTTTGCGAATCCTGCCGAGGCGACCGCCGCGCTGCGCCCGGCGAGAACACCCGTCAGCAGGGACAGCGCCGCTGCAGCGACCAGGGCAAGCCCGATCTGCAAAACATAGGGCATATTTTTCTGGTTTATCCCGTTGTCGATCAGAAAAGCCATCAGTGTAGGAATGATGATTTCAAGAATCGATTCAAAGGTGACATATACCGGAGAAAGAATGGTGTCCTTTTTGTATTCACGAACGCTGGATAAAAGCTTTTTTATCATAAAATCTCCTCAACCGCTCTCCTGAAGACGCGAATATGATCTTTCATTTTAAGGCAGCAACCCCGGTTTATCAACTAAATGGGCCTGAAAATCATTTCATATGTCATCTTGCGTTTCATTTTGGAATATATTACAATTGTTAAAGGGGAATGTCTATATTCGTTGTGCATTTATGAAAGGGGTATGAATAATGAATTCACAAGCCGAAAAGCTCAGCCAGGCGTTAGCCACCTATATCCGGCCGCTTACCTTTCCGGTTGCGCTCAAATTCCTGAAGGATGAGCCTTATCCGATGAAAGTTCGCCGCCCGACTGCCCTGGGATGCAAGCTCACGCTGTGTCAGGGGTATGCCATCGTGAGAAAATTCGGATGGGTCATGGGGTTCGTGCCTGCGGACCGCAGCTTGCGTATTTTGGGGCAATCCCTTATACGGAAAAGCAGCGGGAAGGCGAAATCATTTATCCCATCTACGCAAAAACGCTCGAAGGGGCAAAAAAAGCCGAAGCCCTGCTGCCTCGCCTTCCCGAAGGGATGTATGACAGAATTATCCTCGCGCCGCTGGACAAGGCGGAGTTTGAACCCGATGTGGTCATGATCTATGTAAACCCCGGACAGGCGGCCAGACTGATCCAGGGCGCTGCATACTGCACCAGCGAGCCTGTCACGTCAACGGCTTCGGGACGGTGCGCCTGCATTTCCGAGATTGTGGCGCCTTACCTGAAAAAAGGTTTCAGCTTCACCGTTCCGGGAGGAGGGGAAAAGGTATTTGCCCTGACGGCAGACGATGAAATGATTTTCTCCCTCCACGGCTCCAGAGTCGACGACCTTGTGGAGGGACTGACGGCAACCCACAAGAGCGGGATTGGCCGGTATCCGTGGCCGATCGCCGGCATTAAAGTTACGCCGGCCATGCCGGATACATACAAATTCCTCGATGAAATGGCCGAGGAGAAGTTTGGGAAAAAGACATAACCCACGCGATTTAAATTACATTTCCGACGGCAAAGGGGAAGGGCCTTTTATTGGGATAAAGGCACCTTCCCGTTTTATCGGCAAATGAAGAAGCGAACCGGTCTCAGCGCCGGCCCGAGCGCCTGGCGGAAGCCGGCGGGATCATTTCGCGCTCACGGTATTTTGCTATGGTTCGCCTGGAGACCTTCAGGCCCTTTTGCGCCAGCATTTCCGCGATCTTCCGGTCGCTAAACGGCTTGCCCGTGTTCTCATCGGCGATGATCGTCTTAATTTCGGAAATGGCGTCAAAGCTGGTTCCGCCGTTCCCGCTGTGGATTTCCGGCGCAAAGAAGTCGGAAAAAGGGAATGTTCCCCATCGGCAGAGCAGGTATTTTCCGTTCACCGCCCTGGAAACGGTGGATACGCCGAGGGTTTCCGCAAGCGCCGTCATGGTAAGGGGGCGCAGGGGCGAATGGCCGTCCCTGAAAAACCGGGACTGAGCCCGAACGATGGCTTCGGCGCAGGAAACCAGCGTGTCCCTGCGGCGGCGCACGCAATCGATAGCCCATTTGGCCTGCGCCAGCTTTTCGCGGAAATATTCCCTCTCCTCGTCTGATAGCCGTTCGCTCTCGGCCATCTCGGAGTAATAGGCGTCTATTGTACAGGTCGGGAGATATTTGTCCGCTGTGACGAGTGTAAAGCCCTCTTCCCGTTCTATGATCTCCACGTCCGGCAGTACGTATGGGATCTCTTCCCCGTCGCTAAACCCGTTGGAAGGGCGTGGCTCCAGACCGGCGATGATTTCCTTCGCCTCGGCTACGCGCCGAATCGGCACGCCCAGAGCCTTCGAAATATGGTTGAGCTGCCCCTTTGCCAGCCGGTCCAGGTAGCCGCCGCAGATTGTATATGGCAGGTCGTCCTCGCAGCCCTTCCGGCGAAGCTGGATGCATAGGCACTCCGAAAGGCTGCGGGCGCCGACGCCGGCCGGCTCAAGAGACTGGAACACCTTGACGGCGTTTTCATACCTTTCCCGGGAGCTGCAAAAAATCGACGGCTGGATGCAGTCCGGCGGAAGATACCCCCGCTCGTCCATTTCCCCCGACAGATAGGACAGCTCCCTGCGCATCATTTCGGGGACGCGAAGTCCGGCGATCTGCTCCCGGATCGAATCCCGGAGCGACTCGTAATTCTGTGCGGGGCGCAGAAACTCCGGGGCATCGCCGTCCTGCTTCGACTTTGACCGGCTGCCGGTCGGTACAGCCCGCAGCGAGCATTCGATCCCTGATTCCGGCGGCTTAATATCGATCAGCGGATTTTCAAGGGCCAGATTGCGCAGGTGCGTGTCAAGCTCCATGGCGTTCATCTGTAAAAGCTGCATGGACATTTGCATTTTCTGACCCAAAACGGGCCGCTGCTC
>DAITAP010000164.1:0-1279 GCA_036824225.1 Caproicibacter sp.
TGATTCCCAGAATTTCGGTAAACTCGTTATCCAGGCCCATCCGGTCATAGACCTTCTGATTATCCCAGATTTCGAGGTTGATGACCATGTCAATTTTTTCCGTCAGCTTGACGGCGCCCATTCCGAAGATCCTGCGCGCGTTGATAATCCCTATCCCGCGCAGTTCGATAAAATGTTTGATATTGTCCGGGGCTTCCCCGACCAGCGATTTGTTGGAAACGCGGCGGATGACAACGGCATCGTCCGCAATCAGCCGGTGCCCGCGCTTGATAAGCTCGATAGCGGTCTCGCTTTTCCCGACGCCGCTGTCGCCGACGAGGAGGATTCCCTCGCCGTAAACCTCGACGAGCACGCCGTGGCGGGTAATGCGGGGCGCGAGCTCCACATTCATATAGGACACGAGGCTCGCGACAAGGCTCGAGGTTGTTTCCGAAGTCCCCAGAAGAGGAACGCCGTTATTTTTTGTCGCTTCCAGGAGTTCCGGCACCGGCTGCAGGCTGCGCGCGATAATCGCGGCAGGCGGCTTGCGGGAAAACAAGGCTTCGAGGACGATTGACCTCTGCCTTGAGGGGGTGGCGTTCAGAAAAGCGGTCTCGGCATTCCCGAAGATCAGGATACGGTGTCTGTCGTAGTAGTCGAAAAACCCGTTCAGTTCCAGCCCGGGGCGGTTTACGTCCGGGGAGGAAATCAGGATCTTGTCCGGATCACAGGGCATGCTGATGACGCGCAGAGAAAGTTCTTTCATTACTTTGGAAAGGGACACGGTATATTTGGCGGCCATGGAAATCACTGCCTTCCCGTTTTTCATCCAGAAAATCCGTCCAACCATACTTCCTGTCTCTCATTATATCCCAACTGCGCGGCACTTTAAAGAAGTTCTAAAAAGAAGTTTAAAAAAATTCCCCGTCCGGTGGTCCCGGGCGGGGAAAGCGATGCTCTTTTCAGGCTTCGTAAAAAGCGCGAATACCCTTGTAGGTCATGTAAACGTCCAGTTTGGAAACCAGCTCGAAGGGGGAGTGCATGGAAAGCACGGGTACGCCGATGTCCAGGACGTCGACATTCAGCCCCGCGATATAAAGGGCTACGGTGCCGCCGCCTCCGGCGTCGACGCGGCCCAGTTCACCGGTCTGCCAGAGAACGCCGCTCTTTTCAAACAGGCTTCGGATCTCCGCGACCAGTTCGGCGGAAGCTTCGCTGCATCCGCTTTTTCCGCGCGCGCCCGTGTATTTTGCCACGCCGACTCCGCCGTTCAGATAGACGGAATTGTTCGGATCAAAGA
>DAITAP010000164.1:1289-3909 GCA_036824225.1 Caproicibacter sp.
AAGACATCGGAGTACGTCGGGTCAAATGCCGCCGTCACGTCGGCCGACAGACACTTGGAACGGCTGAGCACATGGCGCGCCTTGAGGCCCTCCGCCTGCGAAAGGTCCGCGACAAAGTAGCGGAGAAACTGAGAATTCAGTCCCGTGTTGCCGACGCTGCCGATTTCCTCGCGATCCGCGAGAACGGTCAGCACGGTGTTCTTCGGCGTCTTCGTGTCCAGAACAGCCGTCAGGGCGGGATAGGCGCAGACGCGGTCGTCGTGGCCGTAGGCCCCCAGCATGCTGCGGTCGAACCCGACGTCCACGGCCCGGAAAGCCGGTACAAACTCAATGTCGGAAGAAACGAAATCCTCTTCCGTAATGCCGTATTTTTCATTGAGGATTTTCATGATGTTCAGCTTGATAAGATCGCTGCCCTCGCTTACCTGAAGCGGGCGGCTTCCATTCACAATGTTGAGATCTTCTCCCTTGACGCCTTCTCCGAGCGTCTTTTTCATCTGCTCGTTCGCGAGGTGAATCAGAAGATCGGTGACGCAGAACTGCGGTTCGCCATCCTTTTCTCCGATATTTACGTCGATTTGCCGCCCGTCCTTGCGGACGAAACGCCCGTGCATCGAAAGCGGGATAGCCGTCCACTGATATTTTTTGATTCCGCCGTAATAATGGGTCTTGAAAAGGGATAGCCCGCCCTTTTCGTACAACGGGTTGGGCTTCAGGTCCAGACGGGGGGAATCGATGTGGGAAGCGGCGATGCGCACGCCGTTTTTGCATCCTTCCCTGCCGATTACCGCAAGGATGACGGCCTTGCCGCGGTTATTGTAATAGATCCTGTCGCCGGCCGAGTACTTTTTGCCGGGCTGAAACGGCACAAAGCCGTTCTTTTCGGCCTGCTCCACCGCATAGGAGGTGATTTCGCGCTCCGTTTTTGCCGTGTTGAGAAATTTTTTATAGCTCTCGCAATAGGAATCGGAGGCCTTCAGAATTTTCTCCGATTCTTTTTGACAACCGTTTCTCCGGTCGATCAGCAGCTTTTTGGACAGTTTCTTGACTGCTTCGTCTTCTGGCATGCTCGACAACTCCTTTTTTATTGACGCGCTCCCGCACGGAAGGAAACGTCGGAAATATCGGAAAATTTATGGAACCCTGGGGCTTCGCGCCCGCCTGTCCGCGCACCTGTTTCTTTTAAAGTCCGCCTGTTCCTTTCAGTATATCTTTTTTCCCTGCGGCTGTCCAGATTTGGGCCCGGTCATATCGATAAAACCGGGGCGCGTTTTCGTTCCTTGTGTTTCCCCACAAGGAGGCTTTTTGCCGGCCGCGGGGATTTTAAGGCCCCGTTTTGACCGAAGGCTTTCTGGAGAGGGGATCCGGTCCGCGGATTTATCCGGTGGCAGCGGAATCATATAACTTCCGATACAGCCGGTAGTTTTTCTCGACGGCGTCCGCGTAGCCGCGCGTTTCAGCGTACGGGATTGTCTCGAGGTTCTGCCCGTCGCTGGACAGGGAAGGGTCTTTAAGCCAGGCGTTGACGTTTCCCATCCCCGCGTTATAGGCGCAGAGGGCCGTCCGGCGGACGCGGTACTTTTTGAGGAGCAGGGAAAGAAAACGGCATCCATACCGGACATTGACATCGGGACGGTAAAGGTCGAAGTCCGTATAGGCGGCCGCGCTTTTTTCCCCGCGCCGAAGCCACTCGAAAGTTGCGGGCGTCAGCTGCATCAGTCCGATTGCCCCCGCGCGGGACTTCGCGTCCGGGTCAAAATTGCTTTCTGCCCGGATTACCGCGTAGACAAGTTCCGGATCCAGGCCGCTTTCGGACGCTTCCCGTCTCACGATCGGTCCATATCTGCAGGGATACATCCGCTTGAGAAACAGGGTGTGGGCCCACCGTATTCCAAAGACCGCTCCGACAAGGAGAAGTCCCAGAAGAAGGAGAGCGGCTGCGGATTTCCTCGAAAAAACCTGTTTCATCCGGCATCCCCCGTTATTTTTTCGAGCAGGAAAGCAGTATTTCTTTCCACGGTTTTCCGGTCATGGCTCCCGTCCAGAAAATAATCGGAGCGCGCAAGGTAATATTCCGGACTGTGCTGGGCGCTCATGCGTTCCCGGGCAGCGTCTTCCAAAATCCGGTCGCGGTCCATGATCCGCCTCATCCGCACCTGATAGGGGGCGACAACCGCGATGACGGCGCTGCAGAGGTCCTGCGTTCCGCTTTCAAAAAGGAGAGGGGCATCCAGCACTACAGCCCGGCAGCCGCTTCTCTCTAATTCCCCGATGCGCTTTTTCGCTTCCGCGATGACGGCGGGGTGCGTAATCGAATTCAAAAGAGCCGTCGATTCCGAATCCGAGAAGGCGCGCCGCGCAAGAATCTGCCGGTCTAAGTTCCCTTCTGGGGCGATATCTTCCCCAAAGGCTTTTTTCAGGCGCCGCAGGCATTCACCCCGCCCGACAATTTCCCGGGCGATTTGATCGGCGTCGACGACGGCGCACCCGAGCCTTTTCAGCGCGGCGGCGACGGTCGATTTTCCGGCTCCCGTCGGACCGGTGAGGCCGATGACCGGCTTACCCAACGTCCAGGACCTCGAACCCCGCGGCGCGCATCAGCCGGTTATAGACCGCAAGC
>DAITAP010000165.1:0-828 GCA_036824225.1 Caproicibacter sp.
CCGACCTGGTCGCGGCCAGAATGGAAAAGGGCTATGAAACCGACGTCGGAGAGGGCGGCGACCTGCTCTCCACGGGAGAAAAACAGCTCGTCTCCTTTGCCCGCGCCGTTCTCGCGGATCCGCGCATCTTCATCCTGGACGAGGCGACTTCCTCCATCGACACGCAGACCGAACAGTTGATTCAAGCGGCCATCGCCCACCTCCTCAAAGGCCGCACTTCCTTTCTCATCGCCCACAGGCTCTCCACCGTCCGCCGCGCCGACTGGATCCTTGTCGTCCGGGACGGCCGGATTATCGAACAGGGCACCCACGGGCAGCTCCTGAAAAAGCGCGGATATTACCATGAGCTGTACCGCCGGCAGTTTGCGGAAGAATCTTCGGCCGGCGCCTTAAAAACCGGGACCTGACAGTATACCATAAACTGGAAACTGATTTCCCTGCGGATATTCCGGATTCCGCAGGGAATACTTTTGACTGGATGAAAAAAAGATTTTAGCACTCTTAATCATAGAGTGCTAAAATTTACAGATTATTCATATTGCGTCAAAAGCTCATTCATATTTGATGCCTATACTGGAGGCGTTGAAAGGAACGGAAGGCGCTTCCCGGAAACAAAAAATTAAATGGGGGTATGAAGATGTTTGACTTAATTCCTTTCGAACACAGAAACAGCTCTATTTTCGACACGTTCGACCGGATGATGAACGACAGCTTTTTCGGGGGGCTTGGAAATGATTACGCCCCCTGCCGCACGGATATCATCGACCAGGGTGACAGTTATCTGATGAAGGCCGATATGCCGGGGTTCAACAAGGAAGATATCAACAT
>DAITAP010000165.1:838-3908 GCA_036824225.1 Caproicibacter sp.
GGCGATCAGCTGACGGTTTCCGCCGAACATAAGGAAGAGAACAAGGAAGACAAAAAGGGATTTGTCCGCAGGGAGAGAAGATACGGCGCTTTAAGCCGCAGTTTTGACATTGAGGGAATCGACGCCGATAAAATTTCCGCTGCCTACAAAAACGGCGTTTTGGAACTGAAGCTTCCGAAAATTGAAAAAGAACAGCCGAAAGGCCATAAGGTTGAAGTAAAATAGTCCGGAAAATGGCAAAAGCAGGGAAGAGGCGCTCCGGCCCGTGAAAGGCTGGAGCGCCTCTTCCCTGCTTTTCTGTCCGCCGGCCGCGCGGGAAAGCGCGTTTTTTCAGAACATGCTGGGCAATCGGGGCCGGGTCCGTTTTCTCTACCGGAAAATCAGATTCAGGATGAGCATCATCGTCACACCCGGGATTCCTGCCACTCCGGATACGCCGATCGTCAGGGGACTGATGGGCAGGCTTACCCCGGTTATCATTCCGGACAGGTTCACAGCCGCAAGCGCGCAGAACCCCGTGAGCACCCCTCCGACTGCATGCCGGACGGGGCGTCTGGATTTCATTCCAATCTGAATCAGGACCAGCAGAAGAAAAACGCCGAAAATACAGAGAATCACAGTCCAGTCCTGCATGACGGCATTCCACCAGCTTTAAATTTGAAAAGCGGCGCAGTTCAGGTTATA
This sequence comes from Caproicibacter sp., assembly GCA_036824225.1. GTDB lineage: Bacteria > Bacillota > Clostridia > Oscillospirales > Acutalibacteraceae > Thermocaproicibacter. The sequence continues at coordinate 1,523 of DAITAP010000165.1, forward strand.
TTGCCTGGCGAGGTTCAAAAGGTAACGGTAACGGGCCTGCAGTTCCGCTCTCTGGTAAATACAGGCTTCTATGAGATCGCTTTCACATTCCTGCTGAAACCAGCGTTCGTTGCATGCAAGCTGCCGCACGACTTCCTGGATTTCAGAGAGCAGCCTTTCTTTTACAGCCTCCGTTTTTTCAGACTTGCAGTCATTCTGCAATAAAAGCCTCACTACAGATTCCATACTAACAATTCCGCCTTCCGGTAAATATTTATGTTAGTAGGATGGGCATTTATTCCAGACAATATACAGGGATTTTCCAATTAATTTTTGTCCCCTGCCACATAGAAAAAGTCGATTCTCCCGCTTGCCACATCCGAGGAAGCGACACGGACGCGCAGCGGATCTCCAATGGTCAGACGTGTCCCGGTGTGGGTGTTTCTCTGCGAGAGGACGCCGTCAAACTGATACTCTTCGGCATCTGGGAAAGTTTCCATCGGGACAAACCCCTCCACGGTGTTTTCCAGTTCCACGAAGACACCGTGCTGAGTGACTCCACTGATAACGCCGTCGTAAACTTCCCCGATATGCTGGGTCATGTATTCCGCCATATAGCAGTCCTCCGCGCTCCTTTCCGCGGTCATGGCCCGGACTTCCGCATCGGAGGACATCTTTGCCGCCTCGGCGGCAAAAGGCGCGTAGTGGTCATAAAGCTTCTTTTTGTCCCCTCCCGGCAGGGCTGCCGAAAGGATGCGATGGATAGCCGTGTCCGGATAGCGACGTATCGGCGAAGTGAAATGACAGTAATCCGCCAGCGCAAGGCCAAAATGCCCGACCGGCTTCACGTCATAGCGGGCTTTCATCATGGTCCGCAGCAGCTGATGGGAAATCACTTTTTTTGCGGGAGTTTTTTCCGCCTGACTGAGGATATCGGCAAAATCGGCAGGTTTTATTTCTTTCCCCTTAAGCGGTTTCGAGTTCAGGCCCACCGCATCCACCAGCTGGATCAGCGTCTGTACCCGGTCCGGCGCCGGCGGTTCATGGATGCGGTAAACAAACGGGAGATTCTCTTTCTTTGCGAGCTTAGCCGCCGCCTGGTTGGCGGTGATCATCAAATACTCGATCATCTGCTCCGCTTCCCCGCTTTTACGCGGCTGCACGTCTACGCAGACGCCATTGTTGTCTATGGTGAATACGGATTCCGTGCTCTCCAGGTCGACGACGCCCGCTTTTTTAAACTGGATTTTTAGGATTCCCGCCAGTTCCCGGGAGAGGCGGAGGGAATCGAGAACCGGAGCGTATTTTTTCCGGATCTCTTCTCCCGCCGTCCCGTCAAACAGGCTGTTCACTTCGGAATAGACGCCGCGAACTTTGGAACAAATCACGCTCTTGCGAAATTGATAGGAAAGAATCTGCCCCGAAGAATCCAAATCCACAATAGCGGAAAACGCCAGTTTGTCTTCCCCCGCGTTCAGAGAACAGGCGCCGTTGGAAAGCGCCTTTGGCAGCATCGGCACCACCCGGTCCGCAAAATAAACGGACGTACCGCGGCTGAGCGCTTCCATATCAAGCGGACCGCCTTCGGCGACATAATGGGAAACGTCCGCAATATGCACGCCGAGACGGAAACCCTCCGGAATCCGTTCCACAGAAATTGCGTCGTCCAGATCCTTCGAATCCGCTCCGTCAATGGTGCAGATCGGAAGATCCCTTAAATCAAGCCGGCCTTTCCGATCCGCCTCCGTAATCGGTCTGGACGCCGCTTTTTCCGCTTCCGCAAGCGCCTCCGGCGAAAAATCGGTTTTGATGCCGTTCTGATCCAGGATAGCGTATGTGCAGATTCTGGCACTCCCCGCCTTTCCGTAGACCTTGACGACATCCGCCTCTAAATCCATCGGATAAGGCAGCTGCCGGATATTAGCCTGGATCTTGTCTCCCTCTTTGACTCTGGTTACACTTTTCTTCGAAATCGGAATGCTGTAGCGGATGGCAATATCCGGATCCATCATAAGATATGGTCCGAACTTTTTTACCGTCCCCGTTACCAGGCGCTTTCCCTTTTCCACAATCTTCGAGACTTCGGCGCTGATCCCTTTGGGTCCTTCCTCCATATGGAAAAGCTGGACCCGGTCCCCGATGAAGGCGTTCTTTAACTTGTCGCCGTGAATAAAAATATCCTGCCCGCCGTCTTCCGGCCGGGCAAACGCAAAACCTCTCGAAAGAGAAATGACGGTTGCTTCCACCGTGCCGTTCTTCTGCGGGAGGTGGATTCGCTTTTTCTTGCTGACTAAAATTTTCTTGTCCCGCTCGAGATCATCAAGCGCCGAGAAGAAATATTTTTTTTCCGAGCGCCTTACGTGGAGCTCTTTCAGCATATCGCGGATGGGAATGCTCTGATCCGCTT